>JASJCY010000136.1 GCA_030065825.1 Nostocaceae cyanobacterium
CGTTGCGGAGCCAGTCACGTGCGCGGGTTTCCCGCGTTGAGTGAACTGGCGTTGGGGTTCCCCCCGTTGTAGCGACTGCGGGGCATCCTTGCCTGCCCTTTTGTACTTCAGCAGATTAGGAAGCGCTATAAATTGTAATAGGACTTACGCAACTTACATATTGATACTGTTTGTAATAAGGATTTTAACCCTTGTAAGCGAGTACTTTAGTATTCAGTATTAGTATTTACTACAAACTAAAAATTAACTATAAATCAAACTAGATTCCTATATGATGAATGCAAAACTGAAAAAAAACAAAAATTGAATTTATATGAATCAAGAACTATTAACCCAACAGTGGTTAGCAGAAATTCAAACCCTTAAACAACAACTTGCTGAAGTTCAAAAAGAACGGGATGCTGGTTGGGAAAGTGCTGAGAAATGGCGTAAACTTTACAATACCGAATCCGAACAAAGACGTACAGATGCTCAATTATCCCAACAGGCGATCGCATCTTTAAAGACAGAACTTGAGAAACTGCGGGGTATTGAAAAAGGCTTACTAGACGATACCACCCTAGATGCTGCCATCAAGCAAGAAATTGCACTCCTAACATCTGTGGAGGAACTGCAAGCTAAATTAATTACAATCATCCAAGAACGGGATCACCTCAAGCAAGCGTTAAAAACCGAACAAGAAAACCACGAACAAACCCGTAAAAGCCTCACCACCGCTTTAGGTGATGCCATTGATAGGTTAACCCAACAGCGGGAGGAGACGTAGGGGCACCGGAGATGGGGGAGAGAGGGGAGAGAGGGGAGAGAGGGGAGAGAGGGGAGAGAGGGGAGAGAGGGGAGATGGGGAAGAATTAATAACTCTTAACTCCTAACTCCTAACTCCTAACTCTTTGCTTAAAATCCCATTGCTTGGGCTACTGCGGGAATTTCTGGTTCGATGCCTTGTTTTACTTGACTTTGACTGTGCTTAATGGCGGTATCGGGGTCTTTTAAACCATTACCCGTGAGGACACAAACCACCGTTGCACCTGTGGGAACTTGGTCTTTCACCTGTAACAATCCTGCTACAGAAGCCGCACTGGCTGGTTCGCAAAAAATCCCTTCTTCTGATGCCAAAATGCGATATGCATCTAAAATTTCGGTATCGGTGACGGCGTGGAAATTACCCTTACTAGCTGTTTGGGCAGCCACAGCTTTTTCCCAACTGGCAGGATTGCCAATTCTGATGGCTGTAGCAATTGTTTCTGGATGTGTTACCGGTTGACCCCCAACTAAGGGTGCAGCACCCGCTGCTTGGAATCCCATCATCCGGGGTAAGCGATCGCATTTTCCATCTTGATGGTATTGACAAAAACCCATCCAATATGCTGTAATATTGCCTGCATTACCCACCGGGATGCACAACCAGTCTGGAGCATTACCTAAGGCGTCAACAACTTCAAATGCCCCGGTTTTCTGTCCTTCCAAGCGGTAGGGATTAACAGAATTGACCAAAGTGACTGGGTAGTTCTCTGCCATTTGACGCACAATTTCCAGTGCCCGGTCAAAATTACCTTTAATTGCCAGAACTTCTGCCCCATAAAGCAAAGCCTGTGCTAATTTACCTAGCGCCACATAGCCATCGGGAATTAACACAAAAGCACGCATTCTTCCTCGTCGGGCATAAGCAGCAGCAGCAGCGGAGGTATTGCCTGTACTGGCACAAATTACCGCCTTTGCCCCATCTTCTTTGGCTTTAGAAATTGCCATTGTCATGCCCCGGTCTTTAAAGCTACCAGTGGGGTTGAGACCGTCGTATTTAACAAAGACACGTACTTGTCTACCAATACGTTCAGCAAGGGCAGGAACCGGAATTAAGGGAGTGTTACCCTCATGGAGAGTAACCACTGGTGTTTTATCGCTGACAGGTAGGTATTGGCGATAAGCTTCTATAAGTCCAGGCCAAGGTTGGCGATAAGATTGTGCAGCAGTCAGGCTCAAAGTCACGGGATGTAAAAGCTCTTTGTTCTAAGTAAAATCGTATTTTATTAAGCTACCAGGTATTAGTCTATCTTACGGTGAGTTCATTTAGTTCTCTTTTCGGAGAATGGTAAAGGGTAATTTCTTCCTTGTCCCTCTTGTCTTCTCCCTCTTCCCCCTCTTCCCCCTCTTCCCCATCTCCCTTGTCTCCCTTGTCTCCAGTTCCCAGCCTGGAACAATCCTCCACTCACCCCTGTCAGCTAGTACACAATCAGCGACTGCACCACAATGGCATCTCAAAGGTATACTTTATCAAAGGTATATTAATTTGTAATATTTCTTAAGAATAGGTTATCATATGATGTTTGATGGTGTGAGTTCATTTTTGGAGCTAGTTAGCCATGACTACATCTACTGTTCACAAACAAAAATCTGATACTGCTGTTTCCTCTAAGTTAGATAAGTGCGTTTATCAAATCGAACAACAAGTGAAGTTTATCCACCTAGAAGCTGAGATTGAATGTCTGCTTAAGCAATTACAAAATTTGAAAAAGGAAAATATGGGGGCGTGAAGCTGTGTTCAAAAATCTCACCAAATCTCCCTAAAATCTGGTAAAATCGGATTACGCAAAAACCAAGCGTTCAAAAATAAGGCTTGAAATCCTGTACAAAACTTTTAAGAGCTTTGACCTAGGTATTGTTTTTGTATACAAGGCTTAACAGTTGTAGACAATTGTCAACGTTTTTTCATGTATTTTATGGATAGTTTTTGCTAAAATCAAAATTACGACTAGCGAATAATCTCTTGATTAATATGCAAAAACCAAGCACCGATCAAGAGATCCGCAAATAATTTAATATCGACAAACACGGAGGGCTCACCCGTGTAAGCCTACTGAGGGATAACCGCTCCCATGCTCCTGGTGAAGTAGGAAGTAATGTCCGGCTTGTCCAGACTTTACAGAGCAGTAGCTACACCTGCTTTCAGGGTGGTTGAGAAATCCAGAAACCTTAATGTAGCTGAAAATAATGGAGTAAAGTAGCAAAGTTTTCTCAATTCCAAAAATAAACAATAGGGTGAGTTACATCCAATTTTAAGCCTGTGGACTGGATAATGCCGACATTGCCAGGAAGAAGCAGGAAGCAAACATCAAATTGCTCTATTTATTGAGATATGAGCGATTTGTGTAAATTTTGTGTTGCACATCAAAAAGATAGTCCCACTGGCAGTTTTGCTGTTAATGGAAACTCTGACTTTCACCCTTCCAGCGTTTAAGGCTATATCTGTTAGCTTGCTCTATTAGTAAAGCTAAAGAATCACCATCTGCAAGTTTGGCGATCGCCGTCAAGGTTTGGGGTGAATCTTGTCTAAAATCAGTATAAATTACTTTTCCCTGATCAGACAAGATGATTGTCCGGGGACGGGATCGCAATTCATTCCCTTGGGGATTATCAAAGGCAGAGGTATTTAATGATGCTATTGCTTCGGGGGAGATAGTCACCAATGTTTCTGGTTGACTATTCCCTGTTAAATCAATTTGTTGCACGGGTAAATTCCCCAATTGCACCCGCAGTTGGGGAATTTCAGGTATGGTACCAGAGGGGATTTGAGCGGATGCTTGCAGCGATCGCCATACTGTTTGCATTATCTCCTCTATGATTTCAGGTTGTTGTTGATACAACTGTTCAAAATCCTTTGGAGATGGTTGCACCCATTCTAAGGCGTTAGTAGTTAGGGCTAAAGGTAGAGGTTGAGCTTTAAGGCTGGTATTTTGGTTTTGATGGGGAATTGCTTGTACACCTGCTGCTAATAGTCGTAACACGCCATTTTGTAGCTGTACAGCTTGAATGGTGGTGGTGATGGTATTCTGTTCTCCATTGGATAGCCAGACAACTATTTCGATGGTTGTATCCCTATTTATATTCAGGATTTCCCGCAGATATTTGACTGGGGAAGATTTAGGTGTGTTCAAACTGTTAAAAGGGTAGTGCAACCAGTCTTTACCGTTATGAAATGCACTCACCTCGATTTCGTACCAAACTTGTTGTTCCCTGGATTTCAGTTCCCCTTGAGAGTCTAATTTTAACCACTGTTTGGGATTAATTTTGCTGTTAGCTTTTGCAGAACCAATGATGCGGCTAACAGAGGTAGGGATTTTTGATTTTCTGCTTTCACCGTCAAGTTGTGCTAACAAACCTTCGATGTAAGTGAGGGATTCTGGGGTAACTTGAGGTTGGGATTGTAACCAGGAATTTGCCTTTTTTTGTCCCTCTCTAGCTGCTAAAATTAAGGCTGCCCAGGCTTGTACTTCCCGACGATTGGGATTAACCTGTAAAGCAGTTTCGGCACGATTCCACAATCTGCCACCATCGGCTTTGAGTTGCTTACCAATTTCGGCAGCATTTTGGCTTGAAGCCTCAAATACTTGTAAAGCTTTTGCCCAGCGTCCATCAATTAAATCTGCTAGCACTTCTTGACTGGGAGAAGCCCAGCTTTTGTCAGCTTGGGCTTTAGTTAGTTGGGAATGTAAGCGAATTACGTCAATTTGTGCTTGGGCTGTTTCAGGAATCTTATTTTGGCGTTTTTTTTTAATAAATTCTAACCATTCCCTAGCTGGAGTCCACAATCCGCTACGGGCAATTAAAAGTGCATCTTCGTAAGCAGAATCACTGATAGCTGGTGGTTTCAGGGAAATTTCTGACAATTGGATGGGATTAAGGATAAATTTAACCCTTTCAACTTGATAAACCTTTAACTGCGGTTCTAAACCCACAGTTCGATCCACAATTAACTCCCTAGTACCACCACCAGTTACCTCCTCCCATGTGGGTAATTTGCCGACAGGACTTGTCCAAGACAACATTTGTTGCAAATGAGAGCGTTTGGGATAATAGTGAAGAATATGCCCATAGCTCATTTGGTTGGTTGCTTGTTGGCGTTTTCCCTGCAAATATAGCCAAACTCCCGGTGATGGCGTCCCTCCTGTAAATCTTCCCACTTTAGTAATAGGAAGGGCAATACTAGAACCTTCGATTTCATCCCTAGCATCGACCAGTGGAGCAATAACAAAAGATTCTTCCGGACCAGTTACAGGTAGTTGAGTTGCCAAATAGTAGGATTTTTCTGCCCGTTGTTGAAATTCCCACTCTTGTGATTGCTGATAAATCCTCAGTTCAACAATTTCTTCACAATCAGATTGACAATTACCACGTTTGCGCAGCACTGGGAGCAACAAATCTCCTGTGTCATCACTGTCCAAAGCAAGAACTTCCCCTACCATTTTTCCCTGATTTTGCAGATTTTCTTGAATTTGCAGCAGAGTTTGGGGACGTTCTCCCTTGGGAAGGGAAATTTTTGCCCATTCTGGTAAAAATTGATTTACCCAGCCTATCTGATGAGGGCTAAAAATCACTAAAAGACTAATCCAACCAGTAACTCCAATTATACCTGCACTACCTAACAGAACTGCGATCGCCAAGGTTGATGCTAGTCTACTTCCTATTTTCCCCGGAGATTTTTGCTTCACTTTATCCTTTGGAGAATCAATGGGTAATGGTTTCTTGAGTTTTTTTACAACCCGCTTGCGAACTTTGCCAGGGGGTTGATTTTCTTTATATGCTTTTGGCACTGGATTTGGCGAGTTATTTGCCATGGTGCTTATCAGTAAATCTAATGGCTATTGAATTAGAGTATCTTTCTTTTATACTCGCCTTCTTCAAAGGTTGCCCAGATTTACCTGTTCCATTATTGACAATTTTCGGCTGAATGTCTCCAGTGCAACTGTGTAAGAGATTATAAAAGCTTGCTTGCAAAATTGCAGGAATTGATATTAGACCTCTGGGAAAATTAAATATGCGGAGTGCCAAAACCCTTGTTCCAGACGTAAAATTTTACGTCTGGAACATTATTTTCCACCAGAGGACTTACGATAGTCTCACAATTGGTAGCTGGTGCGTGAGGTCGGAAGTCTTATTTCTACGTTCACATCGTTTCGTAGCGTCACACACCCTACAAGAAAAAATGTGCCAGTTGCGTAAGTCCTAATTCTGCCATGTAGACTATTTATACGAGAACTTTGAAGTTCAATGGCACAAAAACCATCTTAGGTTATATTCAACGTAACCGTGTTTGAAAACGCAGCTGAAGACTTATTAGGGTAGAGGTTATTCAAGTCTACAGGATAGGCAGAATTGAGAGAAGAACATGTTAGATAGGGTCTGACACAGAACGTTAAACTCCAGTTGGGTAAACTTCCATAAGCGGCTGGTCCAACTGTCACTAAACCATTGCTTACATAAATTGGATGATTGTCTTTGTCTCGCCATAAAAGCCGGGAACCTGAACTTGTCTGAAATTCTAGAAATCCGCTGTAGGGTCTTCCATCCGATTTTTTGACCCACAAGTCATACTCTTTTCCATTTTTGATAGTGAGATCCTTCTTATTAGTCGGATCTGTTGCCGATCTCAAGCGTAGCACCAGCGGTTCTTCATCAGGAATATACCAGTCAAATAACTCTACTCTGACTTTGGGTTGACCAGCAGAGCATTGATAAGGAGATTCCCAACATTTTGGTTCTACATCGCGCCATTGAGTAATCTGACTTAATAAGCCATCAAATCTCCACGTCCAATCTTCAGTAACACTCCAACGTAAATCAGACAAACGCGATCCTGCGGCATACTCAACATAACGCATCGTGATGGCAGAACCAGAAACCAGAGATTTTAGGGCTTCCAAATGCCACATATCCATACCGGATTCATCATGACCACCATTATCATGAAGAGGATGTCCGAATAGTAGTTCAAAAATTGTTAGTGGTGTCGAAGATAAATTCTTGGGAATTTTTCGGTCTGGTGGCAGCAAGGAGTAATGTGCTGCCATATCTTCATCTTTCCAATAACTGTCTGTTGTGAATTTTTCTGTAGAAAAACCACCAAGCATTCCTTGAGTAGCAACATCTTCCAATTCATTATCTTGCAATTTACTTCGTTGATAAGTTACCTTAATTTCTTTGGCTGTTTTGTTTAGCGATCCACCTTCTTCAACTCCGTAGATAGTTCCTCCAGAAGAAAGCAGAAGCTTTCCTTGAGGGGTATTTTCTTCCTTGACACACCAGCGCAATTGGCTTGCATGACCTTGATTCCAGTAGGCAGAGTTTCGGGTTTTGGTAAACCTCATAGTATATCCACCTAAATCACATGGATCTGTCTCAATATCGATTCTCGTATAGCCAGCGAAAGCCCCCTGAGAATCGTAGTTTTTAAAGAGCATATAGGAACCCAAAGGTGGAAGATTCACTTTTTGATCTGTATATTGAACTGGTGGTGCAGTCGGTAAATCATCAACTACCAATACGTCAAAATTGCTCCATTCAAATTTATTCTGGTCAGATTCATTCTGAGGTTTTAAACGCACCATATAAATGCCTATGGGAAAACCATTTTTAGGAGGAGAGACAATAAGTTTTCCATTTGTTGCAGTCCCTTGCCATACACCAGATGAATCCTGGCGATCCGAGAAATCTAACTTGGCAGTCGTTAACTCATAATCCAAGGCTCCATTATAATTCTTTCCATTGTGGGTAATCTCTACTGTATACCCTTGATTTGGTGTAATTTTTCCGGGAACAATTTTGATCTGTGTAGGCATTTTCTGTTTTTTAGATAATTAACTGATTTGATTTTGGACAATAAGTAAATCCGGGCTTAAATAGCTTATTGCTCAGATGTTTGCGATGTATTGATAGTACTTAATAACAGCAAGCTTTATATAGTACCCCTATGTGTACTTTGGTGTTGCTGATTAAGGGTAGTATTGAATAAATACTTGTGTAGCAAGGGTTTTAGAAAGTAATGCTGTATACTCACATTTTCCAACTGACTTTGATTCTGGTTTTAATTAAGTTTATATACGAACAAAGGAATGTATTTTTCTAAGAGGATGTTTGTCAACTCTAAAAGCTTACTTAAAACCTCTGTGGGTAAACCTCTTTCCTACAAGTCCAGAGGCTTTGAAACCCCACTTACCTCAGGGTTTGGGAGATTTTGTGTTAATAACAATACTTTTTAAACATCCTCTAAGACTGTGCGATCGCTTATTTTGAGACTCTCAATTGAATTAAAGCCTGAATTCAAAAGGAAAAAGGCTATTTTTAAGTAAGCAGTCAGTAAAAATTAAGTAGGTCGGTACAAATAAAGCGAAGCAGTTAGGGTCGTCATTTGTCATTGGTCATTGGTCATTGGTAAAGGTTTCAGGGCTATTTACTTAAGGGAGTTTTCTAACTATGAAAATTAACCCACCATTCCAGTAGTACAGCCCGACATTGCAAACAATGTAGGGATTGTAGTAATGAGCTAATTCCTTGTCTATCAATGGGATACATTCCCCCAATTCTAATGAAATCTACCGGAATCTGCGCAGTAGGTTGCAAATGAGCAATAAACCCAAAGAGCTTTTGGTTAGAAAAAGAACTATTAACAACCCAACCCTGAGAATTAAGGGGTGTTAACTGGGCGATCGCATCTCCGGTGATTCCCAATTCCCTTTCCAGGATTTTTGGTACAACGGTAATAGGCTTTTGTGTTTCTGGAAGTCTGCCACCAGGAAAATCTAAAGTTGTTTTGCCAATGCCAGGACGGTAAGTTGGCGGTAGTAAAATTAACTGCTGATTGTAAATAGGTAGAATAATTACGGAGTCAGCTTTTTCCACCCGCCAATATTTTAGAATTTCTCCTTTTTCAGTTTGAAGATGTTCACCAATTAGAGTCAGCCAAGGAGAATGAAATTCAATAAACCGATCCTGAATTTGCCAATTTGGATAATGCATAAATAAAGTTTATATTAAAGTTGATTTAGTTTTGCGATTCAAATAATTGTTCGTTTTTTGGGCAATTTTTATTGAAAATCTTTTCTATTTTATTCACGCAATTCCGTTGTTTGATGCTATAGTAGAAAAAAGTAGTTTTGGGGACTCCCTGACCATTAATTACCCAAAACGGCTACAAGTATTATTATACCGTCGCTTCCAAGGTAAAAGTCAAAATCCCATCACATATAAAAAGGCTTATTTTTATTACCCCTGATTCACCGAGTAAACAGGGGTACTTGACAAAATAATCTTAATCTGGTAAGAGAACCCGGGGATCTAAATTAAATACCTCTTCCCTAAGTCATATCTTCCATCATTCTCAACAAACATCGAGAAACCGGGTTTATTGCAAACATTGATTATCAAAACCCTAGTTTTTCTTTCATAAACCCGGTTTATGGAAATCCCTAACACCTATTTTCGTGTCATTCCGGGTAGAACTTTCAGGGCATCTTGAATTAAGTCACTGATGTAGAGGCGGTTGAGAATATTGCTGATATGGACTTTCACATTGTCAATGGTGATATTCAATTTTTGGGCGATCGCTTCATAGCTAGCTGCGGCTGCAATGAGTGTTAATACTTGCAGTTCTGGTTGTGTCAAGATTAATTCTGGTTGACTATCTTGGATTTTAGGTAGAAGCAGACGAGCAATTTGCGGATCGAGATAAAATTGACCTGTGTGGGTGAGTCGAATTGCTTGGGTTAGTTCTTCTACAGGAGCATTTTTGAGACAATAAGATTGTGCTTGAGCACCTAAGGCTGCAAATATCTGTTCTTGGTTATCCGGTTCTACCAAAATACAGAGTTTTAAATGGGGATTATCGGATTTTGCCTGAATTTGGCGAAACTCTTTGGTTAATTCGACTGCATTCTTATCTGGTAAACTCATGTCTACCAAAGCTACATCAGCACCAGCGACGGATGTGAGTAATACTAGTCCGGTTTCTGCGTTGGTGGCTTCGCTGTAAATATCAATTCCTTCCTGTTCCCGCAGTGCTTGACGCAGATTGACGCGAGTTTGTTCGTCATCTTCAATCAGAAATACTTGGATATCGCTGTGTTCCTCTAGTTGCTGTTCTGGTTGATATTCCGGTAAGTCATTGGGGGCACCACAAGCGGAAATATTGCCAGTAAAATTAACATCAGCGGCTAAATCGGGATGCTGTTTTTTCAATTGGCTAATTTGTTCTTGAGTGAGAATCCTTGATTCATCAAAGCCAAAATCAATTTCTGTGTGCAATCCTTTTTGTTTAACTCGCTTGAGATTGTAGAAGCGTTTGTTAAGGGTTGTTGTGAGAAAAGCCCATAAACATCCGAGTAAATATCGCCGTTTAAAGGAATCACCCTCAAACCAATATTCTACAGTTTTCCGCATATAAAAGCGGGCATAATTTTTTAGTACCCCTTTGAGTAATTCTTCCCTGGTAATGTTATCGGGTTTCATAATTGGGGTGACAAAGTTGTAGTGAGAATAATCCCGCACTTCTACTTTATCACCTAAGTCTTCAAATAGTTCTGAAAATGGCCATGGGGTGAACATATTCCAGTTAGTCATGTCCGCTTTCCAATCCCGTGCCATACGATAGGTTTCTTCGATGGTTTCTAGGGTTTCATTTTCTAAACCCATAATGTATTGAACTTCGGCGACAATGCCATTTTCTCTTAACAGTCGCACGGCTTTTTTATTATCTTCAATGGTAGTTTCTTTGCGGAAGATATTTAAATTTAACTGTGCAGCGGCTTCTGTTCCTAGGGAAACGTGAACTAGTCCAGCTTGACGATATAGAGGTAATTCTTTTTCGTCCCGTAAAATATCTGTGACTCTGGTATTTATACCCCAGTGAATATTTAATTTACGTTCAATTAATTCATGACATAATGCCACAAATCGGGGTTTATTAATCGTTGGTTCTTCATCTGCCAAAATAAAGAAACCAACATTGTAATCTTTAACCAGTCTTTCGATTTCATCTACAAATAACTTGGGACTGCGGGAACGATATTTACGCCAAAATTTCCATTGGGAACAAAAACGACAACGAAATGGACAACCCCTGGCATAATTAGGAACAGCAACTCGCACATTCAGGGGAGTATAAATATATTTTTTCCAATCCAATAAATCCCAATCTGGGGAGAGAGTATCTAAATTAGCAATAGGAGGATGAGCGGGTGTAGCAACTACTTTCCCATCTTCTAAGAAGGCGATACCAAGAATATTTCGGCGTTCTTGTTTATCAGTTCCATTAGCAATTGCTTTTAATAAATTAACAGTAATTTCTTCTCCTTCTCCCCGAATAATGTAATCTACCCAAGGTGCTTCATTCAGCACTTCATTATACATATAAGTAGGATGAATTCCACCCATAATAGTGATTGCTTGGGGGCAAACTTCTCTCACTATTTTGAGAGTTTTTTGGGATTGATAAATCATCGGTGTAATTGCTGTTGCTAGCACCACATCCGGCTGATTTTTAGCAATAATTTCTCCTAAGACATCATCGGGTATATAATCAGTCATAGCATCTACAAAGCGGACATTAGTAAAGCCAGCTTTTTTTAATGCTCCACCTACATAAGGAACCCAACTTGGGGGCCAATTTCCGGCGATTTCTGCTCCACCAGAATGATAGTTGGGTTGAATCATCATTATGCGCATAATCTACTTCCTTGTTGTTGATTTTGGACTAGTAATTAATGTTTTAATTTCTCATTTGTATTTCCAGAAATATTTGTTTGTGGGGTAAACATTCTTGTCCGCTTCAAACAAACAAGATATGATACCAAAACAAGCAAGATATCAAAACAAGCAAAATGCCTATTTTACATGTATCAATGGTTTTTTGATTCCTTGATTTCCTCCATATAATTCCAATCCTCAATCAATTTTAAATCTCCTTTGAAATCTCATCTATAATTCCCACAAATATTTGTTTGTGGGGTGGGCATCCCTGCCCGCTTCGATTATTCCCAAAAATATTTGTTTGTGGGGTAAACATTCTTGTCTGCTTCAAACAAATAAGATACGATTATTCCTAGAAATATTTGTTTGTGGGGTGAACATTTTTGTCCGCTTCAAACAAATAAGATACGATTATTCCTAGAAATATTTGTTTTTGGGATAAACATTCTTGTCCGCTTCAAACAAACAAGATATGATACCAAAACAAGCAAGATATCAAAACAAGCAAAATGCCTATTTTACATGTATCAATGGTTTTTTGATTCCTTGATTTCCTCCATATAATTGCAATCCTCAATCAATTTTAAATCCCCGTTTTAAATCTCATCTATATTCCCATAAATATTTGTTTGTGGGGTGGGCATCCCTGCCCGCTTCAAACAACTAAAATATCAGAACAAGTAAGATATCAGAATTATTTCCAGAAATATTTGTTTGTATGTTGGGCATCTCTACCTGCTTCAAACAAATAAGATATCAGAATTATTTCCAGAAATATTTGTTTGTGGTGTGAGCATCCCTGCCCGCTTCAAACAACTAAAATATCAGAATAAGTAAGATACCAAAACAACCAAGGTATCAAAACAGGTAAGATGTCTATTCTACATGTATCAATAGTTTTGAAATTGCTTGATTTCCTCCATATAATTGCAATCCTCAATCAATTTTAAATCGCTTTAGAAAATGCAGATTTTTTTCGTTTTCTGGTGTGAATATCAAAGATAGAAGCAATATTTCTAACTAATAATCTTCCTGCTGGTGTGACTTCAATGCCATTGGGAAGCATCTTAATTAGTCCATCTGCTTCAATTAATTTTAACTCTGATAATTCCCTAGCAAAATATTCCTCAAAATCTGTATCAAAAGCTATGTGATATTTTTCTTCTACGTCATGAATAGAAAGCTGAAATTGACACATCAATTCCATAATTACGGCTCGACGCAGAATGTCATCTCGATTCAAACTTACACCTTTTTCAATAGGTATATACCCAGAATCAAGAGCTTGATAGAAATCTTTTAACTTCTTGTTATTTTGAATATACACATCATATAACATACTAATAGAAGTCATACCAAAGCCAAATAAATCGGATTCTGGTTTAGTTGTATAACCCTGAAAATTTCTGTGTAATTGTCCTTTATCCTGGGCGATAGAAAGTTCATCATTAGGTTTGGCAAAATGGTCCATACCAATAAATAAATAACCATTACTAGTTAATTCTTCAATGGTCATTTGCAAAATATCCAACTTTTCAGAAGGCTGGGGTAGTGCTTCTAGGGGAATCTTTTTTTGAACCGGTTTTATCCAAGGAACATAGGCAAAATTAAAGACAGCAATTCTATCTGCATCTAGCTTAATTGTCTTTTTGATTGTGTCTTTAAAAGTAGCTAAATTTTGGAAAGGTAGTCCATAAATCAAGTCAACATTCACGCTTGCAAATCCCGCTGACCGAATCCACTCCATAACATTAAAAAGCATGGATTCTGGTTGCACACGATTAATAGCTGCTTGCACTTGGGGATTAAAGTCTTGAATTCCAAAGCTAATCCGGTTAAATCCCAAATCTTTGAGAGCAAAAATATAATTTTTATCTACATCTCTGGGATTAATTTCTATGGAAATTTCCGCAGCATCACTTAAACGGAAATTAGTATTAATAATATTCCACAAATATTCTACTTGACTTAAGTTTAAATAATTGGGAGTTCCCCCACCCCAATGTAATTGTTCAACTCGCCTTTCTGAAGAAATTAATTCAGCAACTTGGCGAATATTTTTAGTAAGGTATTGTAAATATGGTTCCGCTAACTCTTTTTTTGGAGTAATAATTGTATTACAACCACAAAAGTAGCAGGAACTTTCACAAAAAGGAATATGGCAATACAGAGAAATCGGAGTTTTTTTATAATTACCAATAGCAATTCCAGCTCGAAAATCTAAATCACCAAAATTCTCCTTTAATTCCGTAGCTGGTGGATAGCTAGTATATCTAGGTACTGGTTGGTTGTACTTTTTCAATAAATCCGAGTTGAATTGGACTGTCTGTGTAGAGAGTTTCATGTTGCCAATGACCTTAAATTGTTGAATGATTGCAAAAATTACCTCAGTTAAGCAGGACTATTTGATTCTGATGTCCGGTGTTTGAATGAAGCGTATAATTTACCCCTGACTGGGAAAGAAAAGATATTCCCGTATATGATTGGCTTCAAAGCTATACATAAGTGCGGACTTCTAGGTTGTAGAGATAAAGATGACTGCACTAGTAAAATGCAAGGAACACTGGATATTTGTTGATATGGCGTTATCTGTGTAAATCTGCGTGCATCTGTGGTGTTTTTTGATTTATTTTGTCTACCTACCTCACTCCATTACAATCCACTATACCTAAGTCCTACTCCGCAGCTATTAGTTCCACAGAAGTGTTACCGGGAGGACGTTCCGTACTACCTGGTTTATCCTGACGAGTAATTAAATCAAAAACGCGATCGCCAATTGCAGCTTTCACATCTGCTTCTAACTCCTGGATCAGATTACGATTGAGTTCAAATACATAATTTGCTTCTGCGATAATTTTTGTAGCCAAGATATCATCTACAGCTAGGGAATTTAAAGCTTGACGATACTTAGCTTTAAATGCCTTTCTCGCTTCTGGTGTGGGAATTTGCTCAAATTCATAAAATGCGGTTCCCCCATCTGGTAGCAAGTCCATGGAAGAACGAGCAATTTTTTTCAAACTTTGACCCCCAGACAAATCACCCATATAGCGCACGTAAGCATGAGCTACCAATAATGCTGGTTCTATCTTAGCTACTTCCTGGATGCGAGTCACGTAAGCTTTACCTGCCTCTGAAGGGACGATTTGCTCCCGCCAGTTTCTGCCATAATAGTAAGTAAGGTCTTTCTCTAGATTTGCCTTACGGTTCAATTCGGGAAAATAAATTTGACCAACTACAGGATGATTGCAGCGCTGCTGTAGTTCCTCTTCCAAAGTGCTGTAGACAAAATATAGATTTGCTATCAGCTTGCGAAATGGTTCCGGTTCCACAATCCCCTTGAGGAAACATTTCATAAACGCCGTATTTTCTGCCATTGTATGAGAATGCTTCGTTCCTTCCCGTAATTTGCTTGCTAAGTTCTCACTCATACTCTATAGTCCTGTTTATTGTATTATTACATAACTTTATAGCTATGTAGATTAAAAAATAAACAGAACTTTTCAAAACTTAATCAATGACAATGACAAGTTATACGTCCGTCTAAATAGTTACGATATTTTTGTCAACTGGTAACTGGTAATGGGTAACTGGTAATGGGTAATGGGTAATGGGTAATTGGTAATTGGTAATTGGTAATTGGTAATGGGTAATGGGTAATGGGTAATGAATTTACTATTTATGATTTATCATGTATCATGTATCATATAAAAAGTAATTAGCCGAACATAATATACTTTCTTGAGGCTAGCTTAAATCTACCTTTATTCCCAACTAGGACGCTTCATCAAAAACTTATATATTATTCACACAATTTTAATTTTAATTTAATCTTTAAAAGTCGGTTTTGTGGTAAACACAATTAACACGCAGGGAGCTTTGTCAAAAATTGACATTTATTTTACACAATCTTAGTATTAATTTCGTTTTTAGAAGTTAGTTTTGTAGTAGAAGAATCAAAGGTTCTATCTTTGGTTGGATACTCGGCAAGTAGAGTATGTTGTAGGTTTGGTCTGTTGCTTTGGGACTCAGCTTAAGTTTTGTACTTAACTAATGTCATTCTTTGCCTAAGGTAGTGCGTATAGGAATCTGAGGAGAGTCTAAGAATATTTACTTATAGCTGCCAAACCTGAAATATTCTATTAGTATCGTTTAATTAAGTCAGGCAGGTATATTTCCAATTAATTTTGGTGTTATCCGCATATTGTGGCAAGTCTATGAGTATAAATTTGATACACCTATAATTCCTAAACAATTATTAAATGTGAGTTTACGGATAATAGGTTTGAATGTTATACCTGAGTATAGGAGAATATATAATGTATAATTTACTTGAGAAATTGACATTGCTCAATTAAGGCATGAATATGAGTGGGGTAGGCTGGAGTGCCTGCCTGGTAAAATACAAGGGATGGCACAAAACCATGAAAATTATCCCGGATTTATGCAACGCTGAGAAATTTATTGGAGAAAAATTTCTTGCATAGGACATCTGCCAATTTGGTATGTCTTTGAGCGAAAAACAGTTTTATTTAATATTTAACGAGCTTTTGTGATTTGTGAGAATATTCTACCAATAAGGAGAAACTAACAATTACTATGCTCTCGGCTGAGATTACAGATTCAAGCCAAATCATGCTGAAACAATTGTGTTAAGAATCTTTTCAGGGTGTTGCTTTTAACTCATAACTTGCACCAGTTGCATTTACTGCCTAGGAATAAATTTCCCCTTCTTAAAGACAAAGTCTGATAAATGTGATAACTTGCACCAGTTGCATTTACTGCCTAGGAATAAATTCCCAGGCTGAAAGACAAAGTCTGATAAATCAGACTGAGTAAGGTTTATGTCCTACGGACAAGCTGCGCTAACAGCGCG
>JASJCY010000137.1 GCA_030065825.1 Nostocaceae cyanobacterium
TATGAGAGCGCGTTTTAACGTGCTTGGTTTATTGGTTCCTTGAAATTTATTTCGAGGTGGGAATGTGTGTTAAACGACATTGGTGCAAGTTATCAGTTCATCCTACTGATACTCCAAAGGGTAACCACAACTATAGCGCTATACTTTTTTGGCGCTAAAACCACAACTGTAGCTAAGGGAATTTTTAGGGGTAAAACTGTTGTGGTTTGCCAAGCACTATTTCAAGCACAAGATTCTTTCCCCACATCTGTTTATCCTACTGATACTCCAAAGGGTAACCACAACTATAGCGCTATACTTTTTTGGCGCTAAAACCCTTGTGGTTTGCCAATTCCTATTTTCAATTCAGATGGGGTTCAAATGCCCTCTAAAGCATTTTTAGCTGCATTCGCAACTGCTTCGACTTCATCATTAGTAAGAGTCTCTAATACAGTTTTGGCTTCTTCTCCCCCTAAATGATTCAAGGCTTGCACAAGTCGAAAGCGAATTTGCCAATCTGAGTCATTGGCATAGGGAAGTAATAGGGGAATTGCCTGTATATTTCCCAACTCACCCAAGGAACTAATAGCTGCGGTTTTTACTAATTCATTATCTGATGTTAGTGCTGATTGTAATAGTTCAAAACCACGGGAATCGCCTAATTCTCCAAGAGCAGCAATAATACTGAATTTGACAAGCCACTCATTGCTAGAGTGGTACATTTGCCGCAAATCTTCAAAAGCATCAGTTAACTTTAATGCTGCTAAACAGTCTGCTGCGGCTGCTTGAACATCCGGTTCAGGATCATTTAATAGGCGATCGCGCAATATCTTCAAAGATAAGTCTAAATTCTGCTTGCCCAATGTATCAAACTGACTCACCGCTGAATATCTAACACGAGAGTTTTTATCATTAACGGCAGTTTGGACTAGTTCAAAACCAATACCTGCTTCAAGTTCGCGGATTTGATTTACTGCTCGCAAGCGATCGCCTAAATCTTCAGAACTGAGCATCTGCTTCACAGATTCAGGAGTAATGCTCATTTAATTATCCTAAAATTTGCAAATTTTTTTTAAACATAATTACCATACATCAGTCAAGAGTCACCACAAATGACCAATGACAAATGACAAATGACAAATGACCAATGACAAATGACCAATGACTAATCTTGACTAGCTGCCATTACCCGAATAATGTCACCACGAGTGAGAATACCAATTACTTTACCCTCGTTGTCCACCACTGGTAAGCGGTGAACGTTGCGATCATTAATAATTCTGGCTGCTTCTTTTAAGGATTTATCCGGAGAAATCGAGATAGGATGTTTACTCATCACTTCCCCAACGGTTTGTCCTAATACCTTATGCAATTCGCGGTCATAGGTGGCGGGATTTTTGAGATAGATAATGCTATCTAGAATCATGATGTAAGCAGGAGGAGTGACACCAGTTTCTTGCCACATCAAGTCCGTTTCCGAAATAATACCCAGCAATTTACCAGTATCATCAACAACAGGTAATCCGCTAATACGTTTTTCTGCCAAAATTTGGATAGCTTCTTTCAGGGGAGTTTCACGCCGGACAAGAATTGGATCGCGGCTCATGACATCGGAAACAGTTTTAGGCATTTGCTTGCTGAGACTTTTTATTAATCACTCTGGCATTATTGTAGAAAATTGTTGCTTAAAGCCAGATTCAGTTAATACATTGTTACTCAAATTCCGTTTGGCAAAAGCTTTGTAATAAATCTATGCAATTAGTGATCGCTCCTAGATGGGCAATTTCGTAGCCGTGGGTATTTTGGGTGGGAAAGGCTAAACAAGCAGCACGGGGAACATGTCCGAATTTCATCGCGATGGAAGCATCACTACCAAATTTACTCAAGATTGCCAGTTGCAAGGGCATTTCTAACTGCTTGGCACATTTGCGTAATTGTCCATTCAGGGTTTCGTCGTACATACCGTAGCTATCCTGAGACAATATTACTGGACTTTCCCCGTCTTCAATGGGATATTCGCAGGAAAGGGGACAAATTTCCAAGGCTATTAAGGCATCCAAACGCTGGTTTTGGGTAAAATAAAGTGCCCCAATTGCCCCTACTTCCTCTTTTGCAGAAGCTATTAAATAAACATCGGTTGGAGGTTGCTTTATTTGTTCTGCCAAAGCCAGCAAAATTGCCACGGAAGCCTTGTTATCCAGGGTGTAACTAGCAATATAGTCTTTGAGGCGAATGGGACGCTTACGGTGCCTTCCTACCACCATTCTTGTACCGGGACGAATCCCAGCTGCTTCTAGTTCTTGGGGGGTACATTTAGTTTCGATCCAGGCATCTTGCCATGTTACTGGTTTATCTTCCTCAAACACCTTTTGGGGTGATTCATGGGAAACATGGCGGGAACCAAAGCTGAGAATACCACTGATAGTTGTATTATCTCCGAGTAAATCTACAACTCCTTCACCGTAAACCCACGGAAATGTACCGCCCAATTTGCGGACTTCCACGCGACCATTTTCCCCTACATGCTTGACTATTGCCCCAATTTCATCTTTATGGGCAGTGATGGCAATGGGTCGGTCATAATTTTTACCTGTAATTTTAGCAATAATATTATCAGCGCGATCGCACCATACCTCAACTCCCAAAGCAGCAAACTTTTGCATCAAATATTGGTTAATTGCTGATTCTGCCCCACTGGGAGAATGTTGCATTACCAATTCTTCAATAATGTTAAATAAATAATCGTAATTCCACATTGATAAACAGCTTGTTTGAATGAACTTGGAATTTAGTCCCTAAATTTCGCTAAAGCGCAACTACGAACGAATCATGTGTTCAAATTGGTATAATCATGGTTATCATTGGCTGCTTTAGGTTCCAACCTTTGTATGAGATGCTTGTGAAACAGGAATCCGAATTGTTGCAGTCAGTGCAGATTGTTTTTGTTTGCGCTTGATGGTTGCTGCACCCAAAGCACCAAGTGCTAATAAACCTAAAACCCCTGAAGGTTCCGGAACATGGACTGCTCTCAAGGCTGCTTGGGCTATTAGTTGATGAGTACGTGAGGTGGGATGAATATCGTCAAAGAATAAAAACTCATCCGGGTTTTCACAGACAGTAAGAATGCCGAGAAAATTACCAACTGCACAGGCACCCTCAACATTCTGGAAACCAAATTCAGCAGGAGATTTGCTCGCTGTGTCAAACAGAGTTGCAATATCAACAGAGAAAATATTAGTTTGAGGATATTGGGAGCGAAGACTATTTAACAAGAGTGCTAATTGCTGGTTATGAGCGTTTGTCAAATCCCTTAAATCTTGTCTTTGTTCTGGGGTAAAGAAATCAGACTGGGCAAAAGGAGTCAGGCTTAAATCTGGCAAATTAAATGCTAATATATTTTGAGCACCTGCTTGAGCAAGGGTATCTATTGAGAATGATAAATTTCCCACTACTTCAGTCACCGGTGTAAATGAGAAATAATCATTTGCACCACCCCATATAGCATAGATCCCATTTGGATCGATTGCAAAGTTTTGTTGCAACAATCCTACTTGTCCCAACACTCCCGGTACAGTAAAGTCCGTACCAGCAATGGTGCTTTCCAAACCCGTCCTAGCAGCACCAAAAGCAAAATTCACACCTTGGGTAGGAATATTACTGGGGCTAACTTGTGTAAATGGTGTAGGTGTTAATCCTTGCTGTTCACCAAAATAATCTACCCAACTCGGACCATTAGAAAAACGTCCGTTAAAATAGGCTGCTTGTCCTGAAGCAGCAGTAGCGGGGGGAATTTGACCTCCGGTTGCGGTAAATACATTACCAGTTTCTGAGAGGCTATCGCTAATGATATTCAAGCTGGTAAAATTTGCAGCTATTGCCTTTAATGGCATCATGGCAGAAAAAAGGACAAATCCAGCTGTTAAAAGTTGTTTTTTCATAAGTACTCTTTCTTTGTAATATCTTAGTGCCCATTCAAATTAATATTTGATTTGTGGGTTAGCTATTGATGTTAATTAAAGTGAGGCTAAAGAAAATGTCTATGTTGTTAGCTTTAGATAAATATACTGAATTGAAATTCCCAGGTTCATTAATAATTAATAACTATCGGAATCCCATTAGATTTTTGTCGCTGTAGTCTACTCTTGTCCTTAACAATATAAGTATTTGTAGGGTGGAAGCTCACAAAAATCTTTATATGGTGGGCTAGGTGTATTTTAGAAGTAAAATAATAGCCCTATATATAAAATAAAAGTTATTTCAATATAAAAGTTTACCCAATTTTTATCATTGACCGATTTTTACAAAGAAACAGTAAAGTAGGGAACCTCATTCACAAGTCAAAAGTTAGAAGTCAAAAGTAAAATTATCTGCGTAGAAAAAAACTCGGAGGTTCCCTAAAATTAGTGTTATTCCTTTGGTGCTGAGGTTAACTTTAAAGCATCAGCAGCAGATATACCTTCATTTTCACTACCGAAATACCACAATGCAGCGGCTGCTTCGGCACGAGTAACATGTTTCTTGGGTTGGAATAGCTTTGTATAACCAAATACTCGCTCGATGTTAGATTTGTCACCATTTTGGCGATCTGCTAATATTGCCCGTAATGCCTTGGAGTCAATTTTAGCTGCATCCTGAAAACCCCAACTTTCCTTAACTGCATTTATATTTGCATTAGGCAAGTCTTGTTGTCGGTTATCAAGGGGTACTTTCCATGCAATCAACATCTCCCGCGTCAGGGGTTTATCTGGATCGAAAAATACTGCGGTAGAATCACCAGATAAACTGCTAGGAATAATACCTGCTTCTGCTAATCCTTGAATGGCTGGAAAATGGCGGTGTTTTGACGATACATCTTGAAAAGACGGTTGCACATCTTTTGATGCTAAGCGGATCTGCTTATTTGGATTGTTGCTATACATGGCATTGTCAGCAGCAACCAGCCAACGAGCATATTCTCCCCTAGTAATAGTTTTATTGGGTTGAAATTGAATGTTTTTAGCACTAGAGTTATCCTTAGTGGCTGTTGATTCTAGGGACAAAACACCCAGTTTTCCTAAGTCTCGAATATATTTTTGTAATTGTGGCGGTGCTTGTTTGACATCGCTGAATTCTTGTGGTCCATTTGTGGTAACAACATTATTGTTTTTCCGTTGAGGATTTGGCTGTGTTGACTCCTCCTGCTGTGCTGCTGGATTAATAATTTCTGGTTCTCCAGGCTGGGAAAGTTTTGTATCATCACTGCTGCCAGGGGTAGCCTGTGCCTTTTTTGTAGCCTCAGATTGGTACTCAATTAGTAATTCCGTTGCTGTTTGTGGTTGATTGGTTGCAGCACTAGTAACTGATTTTGGCTGAATAGAAACCTTTAACTCTAAATCATTACGTTGGGCTTCAAAAACACCTGATTGTCCCTTTGGAGGCTGTTGTAAAATTTTCCAGTTGTTATTTTGAAACTGTTTGCTGTAAAAACTAGCAATTACATTACTGGGATCGAAACTCAACCAGCGAGTTGAGACTTTGCTATCTGCTGAACTTGCAGGGATAAATTTCTCCAGGTTCGCACTAGGATATATGGGAATCTCTTGGGGAAAGCCTTCTGGTAGTTGGGATTTTGCGTCTGGTTGCTGAGTTTGACGCTTATCGCTGACATTTGTAGCACCAACAGTGGGGTTGTCTTTGAGTTTAGAGTCCGCAGCTAAAGACTCTTCAAGCTTTTTAGCAACTGGACTGTCCGCACAAGCGGTTAACAGACTCAGTAAAACTGCCAAACTTAGAAAGACCGCTGGACGTTTAAAGTACAACACGACAAGAAATTGTAAATTGAGTTTCAATTTCTACACTAGCGCAGACTGTGACAATTTGATGCGTTACCAGAATCAGGGTTAGGTATTGACCTTTAGGGAAGAAGTATTTTCTCTACTCGTGACACTGTATTCAGAGAGTACAGGTGCCGTCCACTTACCAAATTAAATGTATTTTGTCAAATGTGCCTATTTTAGGAAGTGAATGGAGGAATGAAAATTGGTCTTTCTTTATGTTGTGAGAAATTGACTTTTTGCTTAACCTGTACGAAAAATCAGGCTTGTAGCTGTTTTGGGTGAAAAATGGTTACAAGAACCCCAAAACTAGTTTTTTCTATCATAGCATCAAACAACGCAATTACGTGAATAATTTTTCGAGAAAAATTCGACAAAAAATCAGTAATTATTTGAATTACAAAACAAAATTTATTTTTAAATTAATTTAAATTATATTTGACTTGAATTAAGTAACAATACTAACTAAAACGGGGGAATAAGTTCTTATAGTTACATCCAAAAGATAAATACAGAGATAAAAAACAAGGTATTTCCGTCATAATGGGAAAAATATATGTTTATTGCCTAGAAACTCCCAGCAATATCTCAGTAGAAGGGGATTTACTATAGGGCTATGGTTTTGTTTTGAGTTTATCCTCCCGTAGCGTTTCCTTCGTCCCACTCTTGCTAATAACCAAGAAAATTTAACTATAGCGCTATAGTGACAAACCAATGTCCGAGGAACGAAAACGGAAAAATAAATTCTTATAGTTAGGACTTAGGCAACTGGCATATTGATACTGTTTGTAGTAACTAACAACTTGCACTTCCAAAAAGGATAACCAGGAGGCTGAGCCTCCAGACCCTAGTTACCAGCGTGACGCTGGTAGCTAGAACATAGGGACTTCTGGCTCTTCTTGAGAATGGTGCAAGTTATTATTAGTAAGGGTTTTAACCCGCCTTTTGAGTAGAGACCTAGCAATGCTACGTCTCTACTATGAACCAAAAATTAACTTTCAAGTGTGACACTTGTATAGAAAACAATCTATTTCCGTCATAATGGGAAAAATATATGTTTATTGCCTAGTACTCCACCAAGTAAACTATGCGGGGTTAATAAGGAAAGAACAAAGTTTTTTCTCCCCCCTCTTCCCCCTCTTCCCCCTCTCTGCCTTTACCCGGCAATCTTGGTTTGGTGGAGTACTAGGAACCCGCACCAATATTTCAATACGAGGAAATTTACTATAGGGTTATGGTTTGGTTTTTTGGATATTGCCCTGATAAAAAATATCGAGTAATTGTTGTGCAACAGTTTGAGGAGAAAAGCGAACGCTCACATAAGCCCTAGACAATAAACCACGTTCAATAGCTGACCCTGGATTATTTAGGCATTCTCTCATACAACTAGCTAATCCTTCTACATCTTCATTCTCGAAAAACCAACTGTGAGGTCCTGCTACTTCTGGTAATCCTCCCATTTTAGAGACTATTGAGCAAGTTTGGACGCTAGATGCTTCTAGGACAACATAACCTGCTGGTTCTTGCCAACGAGAAGGAACAACTAAAGCCAAAGCATCCTCAATTTTGTAGATAACTTCTGAATTTGTTAGTTTACCTAAAAAGTGAACGCTGTTAAGAATATCTAATTCGGATGCTAATGTTTTTAGTTCATTGGTTTGTGCCCCATCTCCGATTATTAATATTTGGAATTGATGATTTTCAGTTTGTAAAATCTTAGTTGCTTTTAATAAAATATCAACTCCTTTGTCACGATCTAATCTACCAACAAACACAAATTTATATGGTTGGGATAGTTGATCTGGAGTCTTCAATATATTTTGATGTTTAACTGCAATTGGATTGTACAAGGTATGTACTTGCCAAGGGAAAGCGCAAGATTCACCTAAAAAGTCACTACAAGCAGTATGATAATCAGCTAAGAAAGCAGTGGAAATGCGGGCTGCTAATTTTGCCCATTTAATGGCGGTGTGCAATTTCCATTTTAAGGGATAATTAGCCTTGGGCAAGGTCTTTTTAAATTCTGCTTTTATTCTGGGGATAAATGTCATTTTTTCATAATTTTTATGGGTAGATTGATAAAAAATATAATGATATTTAATTATGATTTTTTTGCCTAGTGTCTTACAAATAATTGCAAATAACAAATCATTGGAATTCATGTGAATTACATCTGCCCATAAAATCAGGTTTAGCCATTTTTGTAATTGTTCCTGTCTGGTAGAAATGGTTTTGATTTTTGCACCTCTAGATTCAAGTTCTGGAATCACAGAATGAATATAAGTTAAAACACCACTTATTTCATTTTCATAATGACGATGCTGAATTAAAATTTTCATTTTTCATTTGTCATTTGTCAAAGGGAAGGAAGAGGGTTTGAGCACAAGAGGGTTTGAGCGGTTTTATGTTTAAAAGAAGCTTGCACTCCTACCAAACTTTACCCGTCTTTTACGACGCTTAACCTGTATCCACTTGAGTTGTTAGAAGATTTGTTCAATTTGTTGGGCACAGAAACCATTATTCTTTGCATTTCATCAACTTCATTCATTGCTGAGCGAAAATAGTTGAGGTTCACGCTTCTAAACCAACTCATGGGTGCAATTAGAGCGTTGTGTATCAAGTTCTTTGAAGCTGCCTAAAGCTATTTGAAGAAAACGAAAATACTCATTGTTCCTTGATTCTTTTTACTTCGTCCTACACCATTGGGCGATGTTTGAAGTAACTAGCTATATTTTAGCACTTCTTCCTTCTTCCTTCTTCCTTCTTCCTTCTTCCTTCTTCCTTCTTCCTTCTTCCTTCTTCCTTCTTCCTTCTTCCTTCTTCCTTCTTCCTTCTTCCTTGAAGGTCGAAGACCTTCGGTCAAAGAATAGACTTTCCCGCCGTATATTGTCAAAATTATTGTTGTTAGATCACAATAAGTAAATAAATAATAAGTATAAAATTCATCCAAATGTTTGAGCTCTGAATTTGATAGGGGTAATTGCACCTTGTGGCTCTCAACCATCTGGTGTCTTGCCCCCTCAGTACTGTACCCCTATCTCCATAATTCCAGTTAAGAGTTATCCTATGGAAACACGCATAACTCCGGTGCATCGCCATGTGCATCAACGTCATTAATTGATGCACTTTTTCAATATTTTGGATATTTACTAGTTCCCAAAAATTTCCCCCCTCACAAAGCAAGTTTGAGTGGGGGATTTCCTGCAAAGAGTGTTAATTGAACATCTGCTGTTGCAATACTTTGAAGCTGCAAATCAGAAATATTTACTTTTCTTATAGTCTCATGAGACCTGAGACCCCTCACCCCGATTTGAAAATCTTGGACTAAATTATTACAGCAAACATGCGTCCGGTGCATCAGCTGCAACTGATGCACTTTTTCCGTTAACCAACACCAATCAAAAATCAAAAGTATTACCCCATCGATGTAGAGTCTAGCTTCTTGCAGGGTATCTAGGGGATAAGAACAACATTTTTCTTTTCCACAGATAAATAATTAGGGTTGTATCCAGTTTATTTTTTAGTCAAAATATTAAGTTAAGTAAAAATGTCTATCATAAATCACGGCTAGAATCGATGGCGCTATTTGGATTTGGTAAAAAATTAACCCTGCCCACCCCTGAACAAGCTTTGCCTGGAAGGGCAGAAAAAATGCCAGTACCGGCACAACACTATGTTAATGGGAATCCACTCAAACCTCCCTTAAGCGAAGGCATGGAAACGGCGATGTTTGGCATGGGTTGTTTTTGGGGTGCAGAACGCAAATTTTGGCAACTGGAGGGGGTTTATACTACCGCAGTTGGTTACGCTGCTGGGATTACTCCCAACCCCAGTTACAAAGAAGTATGTAGCGGGATGACGGGTCATAATGAAGTGGTGTATGTTGTTTTTGACCCCAAAGTAATTAGTTACTCCCAGTTACTCCAAGTTTTTTGGGAAAATCACGATCCCACCCAAGGAATGCGTCAAGGAAATGACGTTGGAACCCAATATCGTTCTGGGATTTACGTATATTCTCAGGAACAGAAAAAGTTGGCTGAAGCTTCCCAGAATATCTATCAAGAAGCCCTCAATGCTGCGGGTTATGGCAAAATAACCACGGAAATCCTTGATGCACCTGAGTTTTACTATGCTGAGGACTACCATCAACAATATTTGGCAAAAAATCCTGGAGGTTATTGCGGATTGGGTGGAACAAATGTTTCTTGTCCTGTGGGAGTAGTTCAAACTTAAAGATATTGGGAACATCCCAATAGACATCTGGTGGAAAAGAATGTACAGACCCGCCTTAGGCGTACCGCAAGCGGAACCCGTTAGGGATAGCCCATGCCGTCAGGCTATTGACGCGTCTCTACAACTGCTTTCGATAACGCATATTTAATTTTCATGCCTATGTCTAATTTAGGGGCAGGGTTACCCTGCCCCTACTATTGATTACAAAAATTTAACTCTAATCAAGAAAACCCATCATATATTCAGAGTCATCAATCACATTCGATGCTACTGGACGGTTCCCCATCACAGAGTAATTTTCTGAAATTACCAGCCCACTGGCAGCAATGGGACGAATTCCAGATACATTAATGGTTTCAACCACATCTATTGTATTGGCAGTAATGGGACGAATACCCATGATGTTTACTGTTTCAACTACTTGCAAGTTGCTAGCAGCAATCGGACGTAATCCAGCAATAGATACTTTTTCACGTACTTGCAACTGATTTGATGATCCTACCTGTACAGGCAAATTATTCTTGGATTCGGCTGTTTCGGTATTCACGTCTTGATTCTGTTTATTTTCACCTTCCATTGTTATTACCCCCTGTGACATCCTCCCCACCCCATAGACAGACGGATGGGGTTCTCCCAATCGCGCTATCACACTGCTGCACTAACACGATTGGGCATTTCTAGTTACTGTTTACGGTTGCCCCGTTAAACATTAAATTAGACTTTCACTCCTATCCTCTAAGGAAAAGTGAAATTTCGCTTATATTTTAAAGTTTAAGCGGAGTTAGGTTAAAAGTCACACCTAAAAGTATGCAGGAGAAGGGAGTGGGGAATAAGAATGATCCCTTTATTGTAAATTTTTGTAACAAAATTCCAAAATGATATTTTCCTCCCAAATAAGCGAATTGTTGTCTTTTTTGACTAACGAGATATTAGGGTTTACAACGCCATATTTTTCGCTATAATAAGAGAAGTTTTTGGTTTACCCTGCCATGTTTTTTGTCATGGTTTATTGACAAAATTATATAATTATTTCATGACATTACATAAAAGATTTCCAACTTTGTTGATCATTCGGGAATAGGTGAGCGATCGCTCGGTAAAACATAGTTGAGAGATTTTTCTTCCCGTAGTAGTCTGTCAACTTTGAATTGACGGATTGGGACTAGACTTGGGAGAAATATCCCTCAAATGAACCTTGAGGCTGTACTAGGTTGGGTAATCGTTGATAGGAGGGTTAGCAATAGCTAGCCAAAACCTTGGACAATGTTGTATTATCGCGGGTTAAGATACTCGTCGCTTCCAGCAAGGCTTACCTTAGATTCGGAAACACCACTGGTCTCATACGATGAGTTGAATATTAATACCAGCGTTGACAGCGCTCCCGTGGTCAACCTTCATAGGTCGGAGTCTTAGGACAATGCCCTATGTAGGAAGCCTCTTAGGCACTTTGGGTAGTGGGTGAAAGTCCTACTGGGAATCCTAACGTAGTCGTTAGCGTCAGGTCATTGTCCAAGCTTGGGTAATGTTTTTTTAACGGTAAAACTTGTGTATATTCCCAATTCAAACAACATTGGGCTTTATTTTTCTATTTTTTTGTAAATACAGTTTTTATTTTCCGGAACGAACCATATATAGGTTGTAGACATGATTAGATTAACGACGGAACAATCTATATTTACCATTTATAACTAACCTAGGGGAAATATGACCCCGCTGCTAATTATCAAAAGCCTGGTCTATTAGACCGGGCTTTTAGCTTGATACTCTCCCCCTACAGGCGAATCCTGTAGGGGGAGATTCTTGTTTCATGCTCCAAGAGTTGGAATTATATTTTTTGTAGGTTGAGAAACTCAACCCAACCTACAGGTACTACTGCAACCTACTCAGCATTTAGCAGGTAAAGTAATTGCTACTTCAACTGAGTGGATTAATTGTTCGATGGAAGATTCTTCAAGTTCTCTATTAACTCAGTCACGATCTGATCGATACTAAAGGAGACTGGTCTTTGTCTAGGTGGATATTCCAAAAAAGTATTGAGGAAGTTTGCCAAATACGCCTGTACTGGACATAGCAAGAAGACCCGTCGGAACAGCCAGTCCACATAGAGGCAAGGAGTGGAAAATGGGAAAGTACCTTTACCCATTACCCATTCCCCATTCCCCATTCCCTATTCCCCATTCCTCATTTTCAAAGACTCCAGAAATTTCTCTGGTTCTTCCACACTCATCAACAGAGAGTAGTTATCAGTAGTTGGTATATAAACAACATTGGGAGAATCGGTAACAAACAATAGCCCCTTCTCGCCATTTTTCAGTTTGAACCACCCCGAACTGTATCCAGGTAGTCCAATCCCATTAGTTCTCCATCTTGGTTTATAGGGTGACTCTCGGTTCAGTTCTACCTGCACAGCTTGATCAACAACTAGGGATGCAATGGGAATTGTACGTCCATAGAGGTCGCCTTTAATACGCAATTCCGTTTCGGAAAGTTGAAACTGCACGTGACGCGAAGAATAGCCAATGTAAATAGCTAAACAAAACATTGCCAGCATTAACAGGGCAAATATACCTACTGACCACAGAGTTTTGGCAGGTGCGGGAATAATCTTGAAAACTTCAGTCATAGGAAAAATGGGAAAGGGTAAATGGGGAATGGGGAATGGGAAAGGGTAAATGGGGAATGGGGAATGGGGAATGGGGAATAGGGAATGGTTTATAATATCTGATTTAAAAGCACTTCCCAATCAATTAGTAATTCTTCAAAAAATTTTTCAAAAGATGTACACAGATATAAACGTCAAGCTTCCCGTAAGGTACACAGATGGGTGTATTCTATTGACTTGAGAACCGCTGTGTCTGAATCGGCAAGAATTTTGCCCCAAATAAATCATGTCTGTTGAAGCTTGGACGACTACTTTAGTTATTATCTCCTTTATTATCTACCTTTACATCGGTTGGCGCTCCCGCGTTAAGGATAGTAAAGGCTTTTTTGTTGCCGATCAAGGAGTCCCCGCGATCGCCAATGGTGCGGCTACCGCTGCTGATTGGATGTCCGCAGCCTCATTTATTTCCATGGCAGGAATCATCTCCTTCATGGGTTACGATGGCTCAATGTATCTAATGGGGTGGACGGGGGGATTTGTCCTGCTAGCGCTTTTGCTGGCTCCCTACCTGCGCAAATTTGGTAAATATACTGTACCGGATTTTGTCGGCGATCGCTATTACTCCAACATCGCTCGTTTGGTAGCAGTTGTTGCCGCTATTTTTGTATCCCTCACTTACGTAGCCGGACAAATGCGGGGAGTAGGTATTGTCTTCAGCCGTTTCCTGCAAGTAGATATTAATACTGGTGTTATCATCGGTATGATAATTGTGGCGTTTTTTGCCGTTTTGGGAGGCATGAAGGGCATTACCTGGACTCAAGTTGCCCAATATGGGGTTTTAATTATTGCCTATCTGATTCCTGCTATTGCCATTGCTTGGATCTTAACGGGAAATCCCATTCCTCAGCTAGCTTTTAGTACTAGTGACATCATCGATAAACTCGATGGATTGCAAGTACAGTTGGGTTTTGCTGAATACACTAAACCATTCGCAGATAAGACCCAATTAGATATCTTAATGATTACTATTGCCCTGATGGTAGGAACCGCAGGACTACCCCATGTAATCGTCCGCTTTTATACTGTCCCTAATCCCCGTGCTGCTCGTTATTCTGCTGGCTGGGCATTACTATTTATTGCCATACTTTATACTACTGCTCCTGCTGTTTCCGCATTTGCCCGTTATAACCTCATAGATAGTTTGCATAATAAAACTACCCAAGAAATCCAACAGTTAGACTGGGCAACAAAATGGGAAAATACAGGATTATTAAAGTTTGATGACAAAAATAACAATGGTAAAATTGAGCTGACAGCAGATAAAAAGACCAACGAAATCGATATCGATAGAGATATTATTGTTCTATCCACCCCAGAAGTTGCCAAACTTGCTCCTTGGGTAATTGCATTGGTAGCGGCTGGGGGATTAGCTGCGGCTTTGTCTACAGCATCGGGATTGTTGTTAGTAATTTCCAGTTCGATTGCCCATGATGTCTATTTTCGCCTAATTAACCCCCAAGCTTCCGAATCACAACGGGTAATGGTGGGGAGAATTATGGTAGGATTTGCGATCGCCGTTGCTGGTTACTTTGGTGTCAATCCCCCAGGATTTGTGGCACAGGTGGTAGCTTTTGCCTTTGGTTTAGCAGCAGCCAGCTTTTTCCCCGTAATTGTTTTGGGTATATTTGATAAGCGTACCAATCGGGAAGGTGCGATCACCGGAATGATTGTCGGTTTAGTATTTACTAGCTATTACATCATTGGTGTTAAATTCTATGGTATGCAACCATGGTTTTTCAGGGTTTCTCCTGAAGGTATCGGCAGTCTGGGTATGGTATTAAATTTTGTCGTTACCCTAGTAGTTTCTCGGTTAACACCCCCACCACCATCTTATGTTCAGGAAATGGTAGACAATTTGCGTTCTCCAGAAGATGGAGTTCCTGCACTCGCAGATATTGGGGAAGACGAATTGGATTAATTGGTAATAGACATAGGCGTGAAAAAGAATGTAAAAGTCTTGTGCACTCAGGGTTGATATCTCATTTCCAAAGAGGTCTAATGGGTAATGGGTAATTAAATCGTTTCTGGGCTGCTGCCTGGAAACGCATTTTCCTCCCATCAATTATTATGAAGGCAGCAGCCCCCAGAGGTGCATTACAAGCTAAAACCTCGTAAGGAGGAACTAGGAAAAACCAGGAACTAGTACTTCACCACATTAATTTTGCTGGGTACACACCGTTGCGATCGCCATTGGATAGTAAGCTATATGTTAAAGCATTTATAGCATAATTTTGAAGCACATACTCGTCATGTCTAAGAAGTACAGTGTTAATTTAAGTATCGATGAAAGAGAACAATTAGAACAACTAAGTCAAAAAGGAAAAATTTCGGTAAGAAAATACAAGCGTATACAGATTCTATTAATGTCGTCAGATGGATATAAAGATGAAAAAATAGCGACAAATTTAAAAATCAGTGTAGATACAGTAGGACGGGTTCGCAAAAAATTTATGCAAGAAGGACTCTTATTTAGCGATAAACGAAAAGCCACGACCAGGTAAACCAAAAAAATTAGTTGGTTCTTGGGAAGCATTTTTAATTGCAACAGCTTGTAGTCACCCACCCGACGGACGAAGTAACTGGACGATGCAATTATTAGCCGATAAATTAATACAATTATCTGTTGTGGATAATATTAGTGATGAAACTGTACGTAGAACATTAAAAAAAACAAATTAAAACCGTGGGTAGTTGAACAATGGTGCATTCCAACTGTTAGTCCTGAATTTGTGTGGCGAATGGAAGATATTCTAGATTTATATGCCGAACCATTAAATAAGAAGCGTCCAATCATTTGTTTTGACGTAGTGAAGGTTCCCGTTAGCCGTAGGCTTTCCCGTAGGGTAGGGTGCGTCCAACACAATTACTTGGTGATACTAAAGTCCCTATACCATCTAAGCCAGGACAGAAAAAACGTATTGATTATGAATATGAACCTATGGGAAATTGTAATTTATTTATTTTCTTAGAACCCCATCAAGCTTGGCGATATATTGAAGTTACAGACAGGAGAACAGAAGAATGATTTTGCTCAATGCATGAAAGATTTAGTTGATATTTATTATCCGGATGCTGAATTAATAAAAATTGTTATGGATAATTTAAATACTCATAATCCTGCATCTTTATATAAGGCATTTGAGCCTGCTGAAGCAAGAAGAATTTTAAGTAAGTTAGAGTTTCACTATACTCCTAAACATGGAAGTTGGTGAGCCAGTGCGCCATCCCCTTTCCCCGACTTAAAGCAACTGGCGTTGGCGTAGCCTCTCCGGAGGAGATACCCGAAGGGTTAAATATGGCAGAAATTGAATTCTCAATTCTTTCGCGTCAATGTTTAAATAGACGTATTCCAACTCAAGATATTATAAAAGATGAAATTGCAACTTGGGAGGAAGTAAGGAATCAAGCAAAAGCAAAAGTTGAGTGGAAATTTACGACTGATAATGCCCGTGTAAAATTGAATAAATTATATCCGAAACTTCAGAAAGAAGGTGATAAAAGCACAGTCAATTCGCAGTCAATAAATAATGAGGCGATCGCAACAGTGTGTACCCCGCAGAATTAATGTGGCGAACTACTAGTACTCAACCACATTAATTTTGACAAGTCGCGGGTGTGAGCGATCCCCGACTTCTTTAAGAAGTCGGGGATCTGTGACCCCTCGTAACTAATGTGGTGGACTACTAGGAAGGAGGAAAAATTTGGCGTTGCTGAATCGCGGTATGAATCGAGATGTTCCAGACGGGTTAGCGTAAAGCCTACGGCATAGCTTTGCTTACCGCGAAGCGTGTCGCTGTGCGACTCAGCTCCTCTGAAAGAGGCAATTTCGCGTCTGGAACAAGAGTTTTTGATAGCCAAAAAACCAATTTCATACTTCAAATCAG
>JASJCY010000138.1 GCA_030065825.1 Nostocaceae cyanobacterium
ATACAGATGAACCTCACCCCCTTCCCCTCTCCTTACTATAGACACGGAGTGGCTTCCCGTAGGGTAGGAGAGGGGTGTCCGCACTCAGGGGGTGAGGTTCCCTCGTGTATTGGACTCAACTGAAAAGCGCTATATATAACATACTCTTCCCTGTTCCCTCTTTCCTGTTCCCGACCTCACGCAAGAAGTCTAGAAACCGGGTTTTTCGCAGACTAAGTACGATAATATTTGATACTGCACCCAGAGAAACCCGGTTTCTAAGTCAGTCGGTGAGAAAAATTCAATGTATATGAAGGAATATAAATTTGATGTAGGGTGTCGTACCCTCAGGGGTACCGCACCTTAAATTGTTGATGGTGCGTTGCGCTACGCGACAGGACACCCTACATTTAAACTTCTGGCGTTGCTGAATTGAAGGGCAGAATTTACAGAATATACCTCACCACGCCACTTGCTACAACGCGCTTAACCATAGCGGAGCAGTGGCTCCCCTTCCCCTCTCCTTGGTAAGGAGAGGGGTGTCCGCACTCAGGGGGTGAGGTTTTTATTGAAGATTCATACATTGATTCAGCAACGCCAAACTTCTTAACTACCTTTCCAATTCCCAATTACCCATTACCAATTACCCATTACCAATTACCTAACAAGCAAGTAATTTACTTTTCCCTGGATTCATCAACCCATAGGGGTCTACCATCTGCTTAAATTTTACATGTTCGGGGTCAATTTCTCTCTTCCAGCCCTCTTCAATCAGATAGCTGTGGGGATTAGCGATAAACACCCCATGTTCTTCGTGATAGCGGATAATTTCAACAAGACGTGATTCGCTGGTGTAACGCACCAGTTGTAACCCTGGATTACCTAAGGCACCGTTAGCACGAATAAATTCTAAATGCATCATCACTTCATCCCCAAAGTGGTGATACATATGCTCAATAGTTTGCAAGTTATCCTGAGGAAATATGCTTTGCAAATATGTAATAGAACTATCTGCACTTCTGGCGTGTAAAGTGGTATGATTCCAAGTATATTCTGCTAAATGTACCCCTTTCGTCGCTTCTCGCGCCGATTTTTGGTAAGTTACCTTGCCATTATATTTCTCTAGTAACCCGGGCAAAAATTCTAAACTCGGTTCTGCAATCATCAACAATGCGGCGTGATTACCATCGGGAATATATTGCCGCAGGGCGGTAAAATATTCGGGGATGGGAGATGCAAAGATGCCAATTTCTTTCTTTATCATCCCATCAGCTAAGGCAAGGGCTTGTCCAAACCGGGTTGCGGTCATAAAATCATCAAAGGTGACAATTACCTCTGCCCAAGAATAAGCTGGTGCCAGGGGAAGTTCTATCTCAGTAATAATACCGTTAATTCCCCAGGCATGATTCACCTTTTGTACATCATCGCCACGTAATTCAATCACCCGGGGTTCTTCTTCCATGGTTATCACTTTTAACCCCAAAAGATTACCGCGATCGCCCAATAAACCATATTGTATGGAACCAAGTCCCCCACTACCACCAGCAATAAATCCGCCAATAGTAGCTGTACGGTAGGTAGAAGGTTCCATGCGCATTTCCCAGCCGATTTCTTGGGCTTTTTTATCCAATGCTGCTAACTTCACCCCCGCTTCTACCCGTGCTACTCCTGGTTTTACCCAGAGAATTGACTGCATTCGCGTCATGTCAATAATTACACCCCCATAAAGGGGTACGCATTGCCCGTAATTTCCCGTACCTGCACCTCTAACAGTAACTGGAACTCGATGTTTTGCACAAGCAGATGCTATTTTTAATACTTCTGACTCGTTGAGAGGACGCACGACTATATCCCCAACTTTGCCCTCTAGTTTGGATACAAGTACAGGGCTAAAGGTATGGTAATCTTGGGATAATTTAGCGACTTGAGCCGAATCAGTAATAATTTCAATTCCTGACAAAGATTTTTTCAGGGCATCTAAATCGAAGGATTTAACTGGTATTTTGGTCATGGTGGTTATTGATGAAATAGGAACCACAATTTAATACAGGTACACACGAATATAATACCTGTATCAAGTGGCGGTAAGTGAGACGATAAATTAAGAGTCTAGATAAGCTTCCTGGTGAATTCATAGAAAACCAAAACCTTCCCTTGCTAATACAAGCTATTTAGATTTACACTCGCAACGTACATTCTAAAATCAACTTTTGATTTACCAAGGAATAGGGCTGAATTTCTAAAGCGCGACTAAATGCCTTGATAGCTTGATGATATTCTCCCAATGCTGCATGAGATAAACCCATACCGTGTAGTGCCCCAAAATGCACTGGATTTAACTCCACAACCATTTGACAGTCTATCAAAGACCTGCGGTACTCACCAATGCTGTAGTAGAGAAATGCACGACGATTCCAAGCCTCCGCAAAATCTGGTTGGATTTTGATCAGTTCGTTCAGTACTTTTTCGGCTTCAGTAATTTTTCCCCCATCCATTAATTTTTGGCTGCGTTCAATCATTTCCAAGCCATACATTCCCTTTTGCTGGAACCAAATTCGCCAGAGTTTTCTCGTAGCTTGTTCCCGAATTATTTCATCGGGGTTTTTCAAATCTTCAATTAGGGAGTTGATAAATAAAGAATCCATGAACTTGATGTGCGTAATTTTCTGTATTTATTCAAATGTCCCACAAAATTCTTCTTAGAGAGTAATTTTTACTTACTTTTAAAATTTCACCCAGGAATTGCAAAGAAAAAATCAATAAAATTGAATTTTCCGTATCTTGTGATACTATTTGCTGAGAAGAACATATAAATTTAGTTATACTCTTACCCCCAACCCCTCTCCCATTCTCAGAGGGGAAAAACAGAGGTGCTAGGGATTATTTTCAACTTAGAATTAAGCCAGATTTTAGCAAACAAAACACCCCTTAGCCTCCAGTCTCTAATCCAAACAACGTTCAATTGTCGCTACCACCGATTGAGAAAGGGCAGATAAATTATATCCACCTTCTAAACCAAATAAAATTTTACCAGTTATACCTAGGCAATAATCTGTAAATAAACCGTAATCTTGTGGTTGCAAATTAATCATCGCTAAGGGATCGTCGGCGTTAGCGTCATAACCAGCACTGACAATTAGTAAATCTGCTTGAAATTCTGTTAAAAAAGGAACAACTTTTTGCTCAAATAAAGATTGATATAGTTCTACATCGCTACCGGGAGGTACTGGTAAATTTAATACATTATTGTGTGAGCCTCTTTCCGTAGCTTTACCTGTACCTGGATAACAGGGATATTGATGTAGAGAACAGTAGGCTATTTGCGGGTTTGTTTCCACAATTGCCTGGGTTCCATTACCGTGATGTACGTCCCAATCGAGGATAGCAACGCGGTTAATTTCCGGCTTCCTCAGAGCATAAATTGCAGCGATAGCAGCGTTGGAAAATAGACAAAACCCCATACCTGTATCACTTTCGGCGTGGTGTCCCGGAGGACGGGCTAGCACAAAGGCAGGTTTGCCAGTGTTGAGGACGATATCCACACCATCTAACCAGGCACTTACTGCTAATAATGCCACATCATAGCTGCGGGCAGAAATCACTGTATCGGTATCTAAATAACTACCACCAACAGCAGCTATATCCCGTACCTTTTGAATATAACTCCGGTGGTGTACTGTTTCTAGGAGGGGCATCAATTGGGAACGCTGTTCTATGGGAGTGGGTAAGTGCCATTTTATTTGTGATACAAATGTGGCTGTTTTCAAGGCAGTGGTAATGGCGCTTAAGCGTTCTGGTTTTTCTGGATGGCTATATCCAGTTTTATGGTCTAAGAATTCATCGGAATATATTACTGTTACCATATTTGAATGCGTAATTCGTAATGACTGTTTGGTATACCTGGATAGATTTGAAAAATTATTTAATTCTTATTTATTGCAATTTTATATGCAATAGATAAATTTAATAAACATCATAAAGTTATCATTTATTATGTTTGAAAATTCACTATTTTCCAGAGTATTATTCTGAGCAGATAAATAGAATTAATAACTTTTAATTTTTAATTTTTATTTTTTATTTTTTTGCTTGGTTGTTTTTCCATGAATAGCCAATACATGTTAGAATTATATCAAATTATCGCCCTTGTTCAAAGGCAATTTGAAATAAAGTTCATTTTTGCCTTTGTAAAGGTTATAATCAGTTTTTTGGATGGAGTCTTTTAGGTTATGACAACCTCTCAGGAGCGGATTATCCCCACGGATCTGAGGAACGAAATGTCTAGGTCTTACCTGGAGTACGCCATGAGCGTAATTGTAGGTAGGGCACTACCAGATGCCAGGGATGGTCTGAAGCCTGTGCATCGTCGCATTCTCTACGCCATGCATGAGTTGGGGTTAACCGCAGACCGTCCCTTTCGTAAATGTGCCCGCGTGGTGGGAGAAGTTCTGGGTAAATATCACCCCCACGGCGACACAGCCGTGTATGATGCCTTGGTGCGGATGGCGCAGGATTTCTCCATGCGATCGCCCCTAATTGCTGGGCATGGTAATTTCGGTTCCGTAGACAACGATCCCCCAGCAGCAATGCGTTACACGGAATGTCGCCTCCAAGCTTTGACAGGGGATGCCCTGCTGCGGGATATTGAATCGGAAACCGTAGACTTTATTGATAACTTCGATGGTTCCCAGCAAGAACCTACGGTTTTACCAGCACGGGTGCCACAATTATTACTCAACGGTTCCTCGGGAATTGCTGTGGGGATGGCAACTAATATCCCCCCCCATAATTTAGGAGAATTAATTAACGGATTGATAGCATTAATTCACAATCCGGAAATCACTGTGGCGGAATTAATGCGCTATATCCCCGGACCTGATTTTCCTACAGGGGCGCAAATTCTGGGAACTGGCTCAATTAAAGAAGCTTACCATACAGGGCGTGGTTCTATTACCATGCGCGGTGTTGCTAGTATTGAAACTATTCAACAAAGGGGACGACAAGAAAGGGAAGCAATTGTCGTTACTGAATTGCCCTACCAAACCAACAAAGCGGCATTGATTGAAAAAATCGCCGAGTTAGTCAATGATAAAAAAATTGACGGTATAGCAGATATCCGTGATGAGAGCGATCGCGAAGGAATGCGCGTTGTCATCGAACTCAAACGAGATGCCTATCCCCGGGTAGTACTAAATAACCTTTACAAACATACAACCCTACAAGCTAACTTTGGGGCGAATATGTTGGCGCTGGTGAATGGCGAACCCCAGGTACTCACCCTCAAGCAATTTTTACAAGTCTTCCTCGATTTCCGCATCGAAGCCATTACCAGAAGAACCCAGTACGAACTGCGGAAAGCACAACAGAGGGATCATCTCCTCCAAGGCTTATTAATTGCCCTCTCCCATTTAGACGAAATTATTGCCTTAATTCGCCATGCTGCAGATACCCCCACAGCCAAAGGTGAATTAATTGCCAATTACGGTTTATCCGAGGCTCAAGCAGATGCCATCCTGCAAATGCAACTACGACGGTTGACAGCATTAGAAGCTGATAAAATTCGTCACGAACACGAAGAATTACAGGCACAAATTGCCGACCTAGAAGATATTTTGGCACGGCGGGAACGCATACTAGAAATTATTGAAACCGAAGTTGGACAGTTAAAAGAAAAATTTGCTACACCCCGACGGACAATAATTACCCCCAGCGAAGGGGAACTAGATGATATAGACTTAATCGCCAACGAAAAAGTACTGATTTTGCTCACAGAACAAGGTTACATCAAACGGATGCCCGTTAACACCTTTGAAGCACAAAGCCGTGCTACGAGGGGCAAAGCAGGAGCAAAAGTCAAAGAAGATGATACTGTCAAGCATTTTTTAACCTGCTGTGACCATGATAGCGTCCTCTTCTTTAGCGATCGCGGCGTAGTTTACTGTCTCAAAGCTTATCAACTCCCCATAGGTTCCCGCACCAGTCGCGGTACACCCATCGTGCAAATGTTACCCATTCCCAAAGAGGAAAAAATCACCTCCATTGTACCAGTGAGCGAATTTAGCGATGATGAATATCTGGTGATGCTTACCCAAGGGGGAAACATCAAGAAAACCGCACTCACAGCATTTAGTAACATTCGTGCCAATGGTTTAATTGCCATTTCCCTTGAAGCTGGGGATCAACTGCGTTGGGTAAGACTTGCACGGGTAGAAGACAGCGTAATTATTGGTTCCCGGGATGGTATGGCAATTCACTTCCGTTGCAGCCACGATCAACTACGTCCTCTAGGAAGGGCAACTCGGGGAGTAAAAGCGATGAAACTCAAGAAAGGGGACGAATTAGTGGGAATGGATATACTCCCCGCAGCGGTTCTTGATACCATAAATACCGAATCAGAGATTGAAACCGAAGATAGCGAATCGGAAGAAGCAGTAGAAGTACCAGAAAATAACACCATAGGTTTGTGGGTGTTAATAATTACCACCGGAGGATATGGAAAGCGCGTCCCCATCGCCCAATTTCGCTTGCAAAATCGTGCCGGACAAGGTTTAATGGCAACCAAATTCAAAAGCCGGAAAATCCAGGATAAATTGGCAACCCTGCACATTGTCAACGACGAAGACGAAATTATGATGGTTACCAATCGCGGAATCATCATTCGTCAAGCGGTGAATGCAATTTCTGTACAATCTCGTTCTGCAACTGGCGTGAGAGTGCAACGTCTGGATGAGGATGACGCCATCACCGGAGTAGCAATAATTCCAGCGGATACTGGAGAAGAGGAAGAAGAACAAGACAGTTAAAAGTAGGGGCGCAATGCTTGCGCCCAAGAGTTAGGAATTCCAATTTTTAATTGTTAATTGTTAATTGTTTTAGGAGTTAGGAATTCCAATTTTTAATTGTTAATTGTTAATTGTTTTAGGAGTTAGGAATTCCAATTTTTAATTGTTAATTTTTTTGGGAGTTGGTGTGCAAAAAGTGTATTGAAAAATGATGAAGCATGAAAATTTACTACCAACTCAAAACTCAACAGATAAAATTGATAATTGCTTTCTTGAGTGGGGTTTTAATGGGGCTTACTGTCGCCCCTGTAGGTGCTTGGTTTTTAGGATGGTTTGCCCTCGCACCCCTGTGGATACTAATAATTAAAAATGAAAAATTAAAAATTAAAAATGAGAAAAAAAATCCTTTATTTTTAATTTTTAATTCTCAATTTTTCATTGCTTTAGTCTGGGGTATCGGTTATCACGGTGTCGCACTTTCCTGGATTACTGGCATTCATCCCATGACTTGGATGGGGGTTCCTTGGTTAGCGAGTTTAGGAATAGCCCTATTTTGCTGGACATTTATCACCCTTTGGGGAGGTGCATTAGTTGCAATTTGGGCAATTTGCTTATCTTGGTTGAATCGCAAATTCCATTTATTACCCCTAATTCGCGTTCTGGTTGGTACGGGGTTATGGTGTGCTTTAGAAGCAATTTGGAGTAGTGGCGCTTTGTGGTGGAGTTCCCTTTCTTACACCCAAAGCCCGTATAATTTGGTAATTTTACACCTGGGGCAGCTTTCTGGACCAAGTGCGGTAACATCTGCAATTGTAGCAGTCAATGCCTTAATTGCGGAAGGATATATAAACCGCAGAGGCACAAAGAATACAAAGGAATTCTCAGAGTCTGGGCGGTTATTTAGTTTAAGATATTTAGGCATAGTTACGGTACTATTTATCAGCCTTCATCTTGTCGGCTTTGCACTTTACAGCCGTCCCCTTTCTCAACCCGCAGACACAGCCTTAAAAGTCGGAATTGTTCAGGGTAATATACCCAATACAATCAAGCTTTATCCAGAGGGTTTTCAACGAGCGATCACAGGTTATACTAGGGGATATTTAACATTAGTAGAACGGGGTGTGGATGCTGTATTAACCCCGGAAGCGGCATTACCTTTTTCCCAGGATATAATTAAGAATAGCTCTTTGGTGGCGGCTGTGCGAGACCAAGGGGTGGTGGCTTGGATTGGTGGTTTTGCTAGAAAGGGCAATAGCTATACCAATAGCCTATTTACTTTCACAGGGAATGGTGAAATTTTTAGCCGCTACGACAAAGCTAAATTGGTTCCCATTGGCGAGTACGTTCCCTTTGAGGAGGTTTTAGGGGGGGTTATTAGTAGATTATCACCTTTGGATGAACACCAAGTCCATGGTGCCAAAAATCAAGTGTTTGATACACCTTTTGGTAGGGCGATTGTTACGATTTGTTACGAGTCTGCATTTTCCGAGAGATTTCGCACCCAAGCAGCTACGGGTGGACAGTTTATTCTTAGCCCTTCCAATGACGCCCATTATAGCGCAGCCATGCCAGCACAGCACCATGCCCAGGATATCATGCGGGCGATTGAAACCGATAGATGGGCGGTAAGGGCAACGAATACTGGATATTCAGCCTTTGTAGATCCCCACGGTAAAACCTTGTGGATATCGGGACATAATACCTATGAGTTGCACGCGGAAACGATTTATCAACGACAAACGCAGACATTATATGTGCGTTGGGGGGATTGGTTAACGCCGTTGTTAGTGTTTGCTGGTGGGGTTGGGTTGCTGTTTGGGAGGAAAATATAGCGGTTTCTGACTGTTTGTGAAATAGCTCTCTAGCCCGTCCTAAATATTACAAACAAAGCTATGTATTAGACATCTGGTGAAAAAGAATGTTCCAGACGTAAAATTTTACGTCTCTACAAAGATTGTAGCTGACGCATATTTAATTTCCACGCCTATGTCTATTGCACTCAAGGGAGAACCGCTATATGCAAAGGCAAGCTAGTAAATAGTAATTGTCCTGGGTGCCTCCATATAATTATTAGATTCATTATTTTCGGAAATACCGTTGTTGTAATCCACAATATGACCAAGATAGTAGGTTCCTGGAGCAATTGAGGTGGGTATGTAAAGAGTGCGCGTAAAAGTCCCTGTACCTCCAGAGCCAGCCGATGCACCAGTATTGGTTCCCAACACGGTATCAAATGTACTTATGTAGTCGTTAGTCGATAGGTAAAAACGGATATTGAAGGTCTGACTTGATGTACCTAAATTAGTGAAAGTGAATTGATAAGTAATCGATGAACCGCGAGCTGCACTAGACGGAGATGAGTTCAGACCAGAGGTTCCCGAACCAGTTCGTCTAAATAGAGAAGCTGCAATATCTGTTTCTGTGGTTGAATCTGGATAAAGAAATCGAGCTCCTAAGCGGTCATCACCTAATGGGTCCCATTCCTTCCAATGTCCAAGGGAACCACTATGAGGATAAAAGGAATTCATCGTTGCCATCCATCTATCTTCGTGGTTCAAACCAAGAGCATGACCGAGTTCGTGGAGTGCAACACTCTCAAAGTTAAAGGGAGAACCCAGGTTGCTATAATTCAAACCTCCTGTATTCCAGGATACGTTATTGTTAAAGCCAATATCAGTCTCATCAATACCGTAGCGCCAGCCAAAAAGCCAGTAGCAATGGTAACGCTTCCTTGTTACTGCAAGAGTAGTTCCACTAAGACTACCATCAAGATACACTTCATTCCTACCGTTGTTATCATTGTGCGATCCGTCAGTATCTCGACCTACATAGAAGTTAAATGATGAACCCTTAACATTATTCCAATGCCACATGGCATTTTGAAGACGACTATCCCACGTACTCCCTGCCGGGAATGAGGTAGTGCTGATATACATATTCGTCCATCCGTTATTCCACTTAATTCGATTACCGCTACAGGTACGATAACTATAGGCTTGTGCCTCGCTGCTAAAGCTAAGTGACGCTGCACATATGGAAATCACAAACACAGCACTCTGACAAAGAGTACGTAATAAAACTAGGGGATTTATTCGAGGTTTCATAAGTAATTCTCCGTAAAAGGTATCAACAAAACAGATGAGATGAACTTATACCAATTTCATTTAAGAACGCTACACTTCGGTTAAGAAAGGCAACAAGGAACAGGCAACAGATTCAGATAAGATAATTGATGTGTAGTAGTCTTTTTTGAAATTGGTATTACCTAATGTCAGGTGGAAGTGGTCGTCTGGGAATAGGTTTTGGTTCAACAGGTTGAGTGTCAACGTTATTAGAACCAGGTTTTTCACCACGCATTACTTGGTCTTTAGTGACGCGTTTAATAGGCTGTCCAAATGAAACTGAATTTAGAGGCTTATTTACATCTCCTCTGATACGTGTTTCTACATCCTCTAAGAACAGATTGAGGGTTATTTCTTCAGTAGTTTCACTTATTTCATCGGTAGATATTTTCGATGAAGACACTGGTGGAGTTGGTGAAGAATCATCAGTTTGACCTGGTTCTACTTGCAATTCCCTTTTTTGTCTGTTGATACCAATAGAGTCTGGACCTCCTACAACACGGGTTTTTCCACTAAATCTTTTTTCCTTCATCAGATGTCCTCCTTTCTGAATCCGGAAGATTCTATTACCTAAAGAATCGGTAACAATTTCTCTGTTTTGTTTACCCTTGACGACTTTAAATACTCCTTGATCAAATCCTACAAAGGGAACTATTGTGGAACCATTATTCTCAACAAATACAATCACCCGTTCACCTTTTTTAAATTCAGGACTACCCTCTATTTCCAGTCCTTCTTGTTCTACAAATCCACCTTCCATCGCTAGAGAAATCTCATTTCGGTCATAAATTCCCTTGAGTACTTTTATTCCCCGAAGAGTGACATAGGTATTAATATCATCTTCGACTTTTGCACTCTTAACTTCTTTGACTGTACCGACGATAATTCCATCAGCGTTTTGACTTAAATCGTCCATACTTTGATAGATTACGGTTGTTGCAACAGCTTTTCCAGCAAACAACAATAGAAAAGCAGCCATTATCAGAATTCGTTTCATATAAGACCTTCCTTTTTTGTTGATTTATAAAACAACAGGGTTGACTTCACCGGCAAAGTTGAGATAACCTAGCCGATATCAGCAGCCATGGGAATATACAAATAGACAACTTTGCTCAATCAGAGTATTTCAACTCCAATTGAACCAAGAACGTTGTATTAATGCCTTTTAATTGGCAAAATGATATCCGTGGCTATTTGATTATGTTTTTGTTCTATTCTTCTCCAAGGGTAGGTATTGCTTTCACCCTCAGGAAACCAATTAAGCGACAAATTGTTTTTCTTGCTTCAAAGCACAAAGCAAGGTTTGTTAAGCTTAATTTGATATCATTTAACGCGAGATGGAAATCTTATTTGGTACACCCGAACACCTTCCATTCTTGTCTCTTACTATCCTAGAGACGTAACTGGAAAGCAGAAATGGCATGGATACACTACCAGCAGTATTACTAGTATAAGCAGTCTTGCGTAGTTAATAATCAATTATTCATATTTATTAACAAACTAATCCAGATATAGCAGATATGATGCAAATAACAAATTATTATTTGGATTTAAGACTTACCTAACATACCATCTTCAATTTGGAGAAATCGGGTTGATGAACGAAAATTAGGGTTTTGGGTGAATATTTCTAATAAACCCGGTTTCTAGCTTCACCTTATATCAAATCAAAAAATGTTTGTAACAAATCCAATTGTAGGGGTGCGGTTTCCGCACCCCTACCAACTATGTGTCCCATTATTTTTGCAAATTGGTATTAGTCATAATCTTGTATCAGTTTCAATCACCATGGAGAAACTGGGTTTATGAACCAAAATTAGGGTTTTCACACATCTTGCACCTGGGCTAAAAACCGGGTTTCTTGCAAATCTCTCAGTTTCAAAACCTTAATTTTTCGTTTAAAAACCCGGTTTTTTTGGTCTTGTTGAGAATGGTGCAAGATATTTCGTTTAGAAACCCGGTTTTTTTGGTCTTGTTGAGAATGGTGCAAGATATGAGTTTTGACAGGTGAATATTTCTAATCAACTCGGTTTCTAACTTCACCTTATACCAAATCAAAAAATGTTTGCAAGAAATCTAATTGTAGGGGTGCGGAAACTGCACCCCTACCAAGTATGTGTCGCATTATTTTTGCAAATTGGTATTAGTCATAATCTTGTATGATTTTCAATCACCATGAAGAAACTGGGTTTATGAACCACAATTAGGGTTTTGACACATCTTGCACCTGGGCTAAAAACCGGGTTTCTTGCAAATTTCTCAGTCTCAAAACCTTAATTTTTCGTTTAGAAACCCGGTTTTTTTGGTCTTGTTGAGAATGGTGCAAGATATGAGTTTTGACAGGTGAATATTTCTAATAAACTCGGTTTCTAACTTCACCTTATACCAAATCAAAAAAATGTTTGCAAAAGAACCAATTGTAGGGGTGCGGAAACCGCACCCCTACCAACCATGTGTCCCATTGTTTTTTCAAATTGGTATTAGTCATAATCTTGTATGATTTTCAATCACCATGGAGAAACTGGGTTTATGAACCAAAATTCGGGTTTTGACAGGTGAATATTTCTAATAAACTCGGTTTCTAGCTTCACCTTATACCAAATCAAAAAATGTTTGCAACAAATCTAATTGCAGGGTGCGGTTTCCGCACCCCTACCAACTATGTGTCCCATTATTTTTTCAAATTGGTATTAGTCATAATCTTGTATGATTTTCAATCACCATGGAGAAACTGGGTTTATGAACCAAAATTAGGGTTTTCACACATCTTGTACCTGGGCTAAAAACCGGGTTTATTGCAAATTTATCAGTCTCAAAACCTTAATTTTTCGTTTAGAAACCCGGTTTTTTTTGGTCTTGTTGAGAATGGTGCAAGATATGAGTTTTGACAGGTGAATATTTCTAACTTCACTTGGGAACTCTGACGCAGGATGGTTGTGTGGGAGAAGGAGGATCGCGAAAAACAGCTAAAGTGTTATATTCTGGACTACCTTCTCTATAAAGAACTCGGAAGGTATATAATTTTCTTCCTTCTTGTGCTTCTGTTACCACCGTTAACAGTGTTTTGTCCGTGTAAGGAATACCAGGAATATTTAGTCTTTTAATTCTGCGTAGATGAATCACATTTGCGGCTGAGTTTTGACAATCTTGGTTGTTATTGTTATTACCAAATTGCAAACACATGGGACCATCAAAATCTAAAGTAACCTGAGAGGGGTCATCTAACCAAACTTTTTTAATAGTTTCTCCTGCAGGAATAAAACTTAAGTTTGTTCCTTGTTGAAACCAAACTTTAATAGTAGGTATTGCTCCCCCTAATCCTTGAGCTTGACAGGAAAAGATAGAACGTAAAACGGCATTATTAGCAACAGCGCGATTAGCAAGAAATAAAGTTGTTGCTGCAAAAAAGAAGTAAATAAAATACGAGTTACAGTAATTATTGATTTTTTTATTGATAGCAAATATCTGATTTTTCATCATTGTTAAATCATCGAAAATTAAGCAGGGATATAATATAGTGATTTTCGGTTAATTCCAATAAAAAGTAGATTTGTAATATCTAGGATGGGCTAGTAGTACACCACACCAACTTTGCGGGGTAAAGGCAGAGAGGGGGAAGAGGAGGAAGAGGGGGAAGAGGGGGGAGAAAAAACTTTGTTCTTTCCTTATTAACCCCGCATAGTTTACTTGGTGGAGTACTAGAGAGCAACATTCCACAAGACTGTATTGGACTGAAATGAAAACCGCTATAATTATGACATAGAAAACATGAAAAAAACTAGCATTACTGAATTGAGAACTCAAATGTAAAAATCAGGCATTTAAAACTCTTATTCTCTGGAATTATGGGTGAGACAAATTCATAATTTCTCTAAAATGACATTGATTTATTGACATATACTTCCACTTTTGTTCCCGCTTTCATAAACCAAAGATCGGTGCGTTTCATCATTTCCGAAATTGCTCGTTGATTGCGACGGGAAATTTGCGGAACAACTGTTTTCATTCCCCCTTCTAATACTCCTGCTAGGATATTACGTCTAGAGTTCCTAGTAGTAATAGTTGTTTGATTAGTCACAATAAGTTCAGAATCTGTACGGTTATATAATTCAGCAGCTTTTCCCAAACCTCCCAACACAAACATACCAGCATCCATCCCTGCAATAGAACCACTTTGGTTGGGATATTTATTAGCAATTAAAGGTTCACCCTCCGGTGCGCGAATCACCATTTCATCGTTTGATATATTGATTTCGTTGATTTTGTTATCATTTTGTACAATTACTTTGGTAATATCTAAATCCACTAAACCTTGTTGGGAAATTGAATTTACTTTCGTTAATAACTCTGTATTTTTAGGTAAAGCAATCTCTCCATCAGCGGTTTTTAATGGTTCCGTTAACCGCACTACAAATACATGATTATTGGAAGTTTCTGAGTTAGATGACCTCGATGACCTGGATGATCTCGATGACCTGGATGACCTAGTAGTTTCCCCAAAGACAGCGGTTACCAAAACAGCTTTAGCGCTGCTACCTACTTCCGTAGATTTACGGGAACGTCTTCTTGAGGAAGTAGCTACAGTTGGTGGTCTTCTTGGTTTAGGTCTAGTTAAGGGTGGTTTATCTTCCTGACTATTTCTGCGGCTGACAGGAGGTATATTATTAACATTGTTGTTGCTTTTAGCCGTGATCTGACCATAACTACCCAACTTAGCTAATCTAGACCATTCCTGCAAGGGATCTGGTGGGGATGGGGGAGTTATCTCTGGTGGTGGTGGTGGTGGAGTGGTTGGTGTAAGAGTGACTGGTGGTTGGGGTGCTGATAAAGGAGGTAGAGAGGGGGTAGGTTTTTCTGGTTTTGCAGCTACTGGTTGAGAAACTGGAACTGGTACTCGGACAATACGTTCTCTAACAATAGGTGGTGGAGTGACGTAAACTGTACGTACAGGTGTTGGTGTCCTCGGTTGTGCTGCAATTGTTGGTCTTGGTTGTGTTGGGGTTGGTTTCCTGGTACTCTGAGGGGATGGAGTTGTTCTTAAGCGTCTAAGTTGCTGCTGCGCTGCTTGTACATCTTTTGCTTGTTGTGCAAGAGCAAGTTTTGTTTTGAGAGTCTCTACTTCTGTTTCTAGCTGCTGTAGACGGGGTGTAGGAGTTGCTTGGGGTGATCCTGGTGGTACAATAACTTGAGTTTGTGGTTTTTTGTTAGTACCACTCATAATCTGCATTAAAAATATACCTGCAAACATCACCAAAATTAAGGTTCCAGTCCCTACTAAAGCTACCTTAGCGAAGGGATTGGAAGATAGGGATGATTCGGTTTGCACCTCTTGGGGATCTGAAACTGACGGTTGCAAATTACCCGTTTCTTCAGAAGGGTTATCTGTCTGATGAGATTGTTCTTCTAGACCGACTAATTTAGCCATTCGCGATTCCCAACCTAGGGAGTCTGCTTCTATGGGGATATTATCTGGGTTAAGATTCCCTGAACCGTTAGGAGATGGTTGTGAAGTCATAGAATTCTTAGTCATAATTTTACTCTAATTAAGTCTTCAGTTTTCAGAACAGTTTTTATCTTCAAGTTCACATATTTTATATATTTCTAGTCTAGCTTCTCCCAGACGGTAAGCGGCTAAATGCCATGTTAGAGGTGTATTGGGTAGAGAAATTGTTGGGGTTTCGATAGCGTGGACAAAAATTTGTTTGTTAAAGGTAATTGATTTGCCTAAATTATTATCTCTACTAAAAATTAAGCGATTAGCAAAGATTTCTAGTTTCCATTTTCCTGGTTCTATTTTCGTGGGTTGAGAAATTCTTTGCAAGATTAATAAACTTTCATTTCCTGGACGGATATTATTGCGGTTGGGATTTTCTGGGTTATCGATAATTTCTGACTCTAATTGTTGACGAATTTTTGCAGATAATAATCCCGAACTAGTTAACCATACAGTTTGCGGTGGTTGTTTTTCGGACCAAGTAAACATTAAGGTCATGGTTTCACCCACAAAGCGTCGAATTGTTTGGTCATAGCGTTCTAAATTTTGTGTGGGATCTACTGTAATTGCGCGTCCATCTACCAATTGTACTAAACTTCTGGGGATGAATTTCTTGCTTACCTGCTGCAACATTGACCCGTGGAATAGTAATAATAATAAAGTTAATAAATGTAGGCTAAATGTTCCTACTAAAAACAGGGGTAGGATATTTCTTTTATTTGTGTCTCGATTAATAAATTGCATTTATAATCATCCAATCTGTCATTTGTCATTGGTCATTGGTCATTGGTCATTGGTCATTTGTTATTCGTGATTGGTCATTGGTAATTTGTCATTTGTCATTTGTCAAACAATTTTGGATTTTCGATTACCCTACGGATAGACAATAACTTCTATAAGTAGCCATCCTCCCGGTGTTTATGAATTGATTTCAGACAGAAATCTAGAGGTTTGCACCATTAACACACCGGAATGCACCTAGGTCAGAAACCGGGTTTATCAAAGAAAAATTAGGGTTTTGACCGATTAATATTGCCAATAAACCCGGTTTCTTTCTGCTTACCCTTGAATGGTACAACATAGGACATTAAAGAATTAATGGTCATTTGTCATTGGTCATTGGTCATTTGTCATTTGTCAAACAATTTTGGATTTTCGATTACCCTACGGATAGACAATAACTTCTATAAGTAGCCATTCTCCCGGTGTTTATGAATTGATTTCAGAGAGAAATCTAGAGGTTTGTACCATTAACACACCGGAATGCATCTAGGTCAGAAACCGGGTTTATCAAAGAAAAATTAGGGTTTTGACCGATTAATATTGCCAATAAACCCGGTTTCTTTCTGCTTACCCTTGAATGGTACAACATAGGACATTAAAGAATTAATGGTCATTTGTCATTGG
>JASJCY010000009.1 GCA_030065825.1 Nostocaceae cyanobacterium
TCCCCAGTTAGAGATACTGAAATTAATTTCAGTACGAGACTTGAAAAATATTTATTTTTTTACGATTAGTTTGTGCCAAGTGTTTCAAAGTTTTCACAACTTTGTAAGCTTTTGCATCCCGCACTAATCAAGCGTATTTATATTATACTCTGCTTCATACAAAGTTCCCCAAAAATCTGGGCAATAATACCGATATTTGCTTAGATATGCAGAAAAATTATTTAGCAGCAGTCAGCCCTTCGGGTTCACAGTCGCACCCCTACCCTACACCGAAGCTAACGCAACGGGGAAGCAAGCTACATCGGGGAGGGCACGCCACTTCTCTCAACGCGCTTAACCCCGTTCGCGGAGCGTCTGGGTTGGCGCAGCCTGCCCGGAGGGCTTAGGAGTTAGTTTCTTTAAGCGGGGGAACCCCCTACCCTGCACCGAACACCTCCGGTGAACGGGTATCTCCTCCGGAGAGGCTACGCCAACGCAGTTGTACCCCTACTCCTTCAAAGAAGGCTGAGCGCAAAGCGCAGGGTGTGCTTCGCACTCAGCGGCTTTGAGTAGAGTAGACCGCGCTGGTTCACCAATGACCAATGACTATTATGCTGTTTCTGGTTTGGGAAGTGAAGAGGGGTGCATCAACAACTCGGCTGTGGAACGTTTCTCGACCATTTCTTTGGTTACCATACAGCGGGTTACGTCTTTACGAGAAGGCAACTCATACATCACATCCAACATCAGTTCTTCTACAATTCCCCGTAGTGCCCTTGCACCAGTTTTTCTGCGGTAAGCTTCTTGAGCGATCGCCCGTAAAGCTTCTGGTTTAAATTCCAACTGGACGTTATCCATATTCAGCAGTTTCTGATACTGTTTTACCAGGGCGCTACGGGGCTGGGTTAAAATTGACATTAATGTTTCTTCATCCAGGGGATCTACCACTGCCACCATGGGCATTCTGCCAATAAATTCCGGAATCATCCCGAATTTTACCAGGTCGCCTGGTTCTAAATGGCGGATAGTATTTGCTGCCCGCTTCTCTTTTGAGAGACTGTCTCCCGGCTGTACAAAACCTATTGACTTTTTGCCCACTCTCTGCTCTACTACTTTATCCAAGCCGACGAAAGCACCACCACAGATAAACAGGATATTACTAGTATCAATTTGAATACAGTCTTGATAAGGGTGCTTGCGTCCTCCTTGGGGTGGGACATTGGCAACTGTTCCTTCCAGCATTTTCAGCAGTGCTTGTTGCACTCCTTCCCCGGAAACGTCTCTTGTAATTGAAGGGTTTTCGCTCTTGCGAGCAATTTTATCAATTTCGTCGATGTAGATAATTCCTCGTTGTGCCTCTTCTACATCCAAATCTGCCACTTGCAACAGTCGCAACAAAATATTTTCCACATCTTCGCCTACATACCCAGCTTCTGTGAGAGTTGTGGCATCAGCGACAGCAAAGGGTACATCCAGAATTTTCGCCAGGGTTTGTGCTAAGAGTGTTTTGCCGCAACCTGTGGGACCAATGAGCAAAATATTGGACTTTTGCAGTTCCACAACATCATCGGTGCCTTTAGCACTGCCTTGGGACTGCACCAGAGAGAGTCGCTTGTAATGGTTGTAAACTGCTACTGATAAGACTTTTTTAGCTTCGTCTTGACCAATTACGTGTTCATCCAGATATTTTTTAATCTCTCGTGGTTTGGGAATTTGATGAAACGAAAGACTGGCGGAACGGGTGCGGCGTTTTTGAGGAGGCTCTGACTTTGGTACTGGGGGAGAAGCTGCAGCATTGGCATCGAGCAATTCCTCATCCAGAATTTCGTTACACAAGTCAACGCATTCGTCGCAGATGTAGACTCCCGGTCCAGCGATCAGTTTACGCACCTGCTCTTGAGACTTGCCACAGAATGAACATTTTAAATGGGAGTCGTACTTAGACATACCAGCCTCTTATTTCAGAATGGTGACGTTTTCTCCGGCATTGGGTAGATTTTGCCGGGAGATAACTTGGTCGATCAAACCATAGTTTTGTGCTTCGGTTGCGGACATGAAAAAGTCACGTTCGGTATCCTCTGCAATTTTTTCTAAAGGTTGACCTGTATGCTGAGCCAATAATTGATTGAGCTTCGCTTTATGATAAAGAATTTCTTTTGCTTGGATTTCAATATCAACTGCTTGTCCTTGAGCGCCACCTAGTGGTTGGTGAATCATAATTCGGGAATCGGGTAGAGACATTCGTTTACCCGCAGCTCCTGCTGATAACAAAAATGCTCCCATGCTTGCGGCTAATCCAAAACAGATGGTTACTACATCGGGGCGTATTTGTTGCATTGTATCATAAATTGCCATACCCGATGTCACGGAGCCACCAGGAGAATTTATGTACACCTGAATGTCCTTTTCTGGGTCTTCGGCGTCTAAAAACAATAACTGGGCAATAATGGAATTAGCTACAGTATCATCTATTCCTGTTCCCAAAAAGATAATCCGCTCTCGTAGCAGACGGGAGTAGATATCGAAAGCCCTCTCTCCCATGCCAGATTGTTCTACCACCATAGGCAGGATATTGCTTTGAGTGCCAAGGGAGTTAATTTCTAATCTTCTTACACTGCGGATTGGGTAATTTCCCGACTGCGATACAAGCATAAAAATTATGTCTAAAAATCAATACAACAATAACCGAAGGAGGGAATCTCTGCCTGGGGAGTCAGACAAGATTAGGATCTCAACTATGTATTAACCATTATGCCTCATGTGACCTTCTCCCGACAGCAAGGCGGATAGCTAAATTAATTTCCACCATTAACCACCATTAATTTGTTGCTCTTGGATTTTGTTAGTTTTGTTCAACTCCCACCCTAACGCTAAATCAAGACAATTGCCAAAGCTTTTTTGAGCATCAAAGTTAGGGAAAACAAATTAAGATGTATCATTTGGGTTGATTTGGCAGTCAGTGGTGAATTTTCCTGACTGCTCAATGCTGACCTATGTTGATTTTATTCTTCTGGTGCTGTTTGTGCTTCTGTGGCTTCTGATGTTACCTCTTGTTCAGTTTCGGCTTTAGTTTCAGCATCTGTCTTTTTCAAAGAACCTTCCGGTACTAATTCTACTGTTGAGTTTAAGAGAAGCCAATCGATAATTTTTTCGGTCAACAATTCATTTTCCACCGATTCCTTGACTCTATCCGGGTCAATATTTTCATCGGCATATTCTTTCATCAGTTCTGTGACTTTAGCGTTGATTTCTGACTCTGTGACCTCAATAGATTCCCTTTTGCTCACTTCCTGTAACGCCAGTCCCCGCTTTAAGCGTTCCACTGCTTCGTCCCGAGAACGTTCCCGTAGTTGAGGAATAATATCTTGGGTAAATAACTTTTTGACATCCATTCCCTGCTGTGATAGACGCATAGCTGTTTGAGTCAGCATGGAATCTACTTCCTGCTGAATCATGGTTTCTGGCAATTCAACTTCTACGTAGTTGATTAATTCGGCTAATAATGCCTCTTGTTTGTTGGATTTGGTTTTGTCTTGGGCTTCTTTTTGGAACCTTTCTTCTAGGGAAGTACGTAATTCTGCCAATGTATCGAACTCACTCACTTCTTTGGCAAAATCGTCATCTAATTCCGGGAGTTCCTTTTCTTTAATTTCCTTAAGAGTGACGGTAAAGATAGCGGCTTTTCCGGCTAAATCTTCACTACCATAGGAATCGGGAAACTGGGCAGAAACTTCTTTAGTTTCTGTGGGATTCATCCCTATTATCCCTGTGACAAACCCAGGGATAAATTTATTTTCCTGTAATTCAACTTGGAAATCAGTGGCTTCGCCACCGGGAATTGGTTCGGGTTCTGTGGCTTCATCATCACCCTCAGCTTTTGCCAGCACACCTTTGAAATCTAACACAGCCACATCTCCTAATTGGGCTGCACGTCCCTCTACAGGAATCAAGGTTGCCCTTTGTTCCCGTTCGCTCTCCAGAATCTTATCAACTCGTTGTGCATCATATTTGATTTCCTCGGCTTTAATCTGTAAGTCCTTGTACTGTGTCAAATTTACTTCCGGTGGCACGTCGATGGCGGCAGAAAATGTCAGGGGCTTGCCTGGTTCATAATTATTAACCAATTCATCAAAAGATGACCGTAGTTGTGGTTGCCCAATTCCCTGGATATCTTCTTGCTTAATCGCTGTTTCGATGCCATGTTGCAGCAATTCTTCCAATGCAGCTGCTTTGATGCGAGTGACTCCTAGACGCTGGACTAAGATATGCCGGGGCACCTTGCCTTTGCGAAACCCAGGAACATTGACGCTTGTTGCTAAATTTTTAATGACCTTTTCGTAAGTTTGCTTGGTCATTTCCGGTGTAATTTCTATTTCCAGACCAATTTGACTAGCGGGAAGTTTTTCCTGGGTAACTTTCATGCTTATTCTCTTGTTTTAGTGATTATTTTTTACTGTTAATACGCAGATGCCAGCAGAGTTATTGTCAGGCAGTTACTGAATACAAGCAACTTCTTTAGTGTCTTCGCTAACATTTATTATGGTAAATTCACAGGGAAAGGGAATGTACCTGCAAGGCATCATCAGAAGCATCGATGGCTGCACTTTAGCAAAGATCCAGTTTACTAGGGATTGGGAATTAGGGAGTAGGAAATTAGGAGGCGCAAACTAGTGGTCTTTTAAGTTAACTTTGCTGGGTAAAGGCTGGCAGGGGAAGAGGGGCAAATGTGGGAGGTGTGGGGCACTCCAAATGCTAACATTTTCTGAGTGCTTCTTCTTGGAACTGTCGCCGCTATTCCCTTCGCGGTACTATATTGAGTTTTGGGCGTTGCTGATTAGAAGTAAGTACCTGGGCAAAATTAATTAGACATTTTTTTGAGGTAGGGAACTCTTAATAGGGAACTCTTAACAGGTTATATAACTCGATAGTAAATTAAATAATTTTGCATAAGTACTTATGATTTTGCCTCCTAACCCCCAATCTACCCCCAATCTACCCCCAATCTACCCCCAATCTACCCCCAATGTTGGGGGTCACGGGGGCAGGGGTCACAGGGACGGGGGATAATAGTGGCGAAGCAAGAACTCTAATCACAGTATTCATGCTTTGATTCAGCAACGCCGAGTTTTGTATTCTAGCTGCCGACCCACAGATGTTTAACTGTTCGGTTCTAGAGCAAGGAACCAGGGTAAGCATTCCTTTGTAGGTCTTTAACTCTTGGCTCTAACTTAGTACTCAAGGTACTTAGTTTGGTCAGTAATGGGCTTCCCTCCAGCCCCCGGCTATCTTCCGTGGGGTTTGTGACCTGGGACATCAATCCATTGGCATCATAGTACATCAATCTTTTAGACAACGCACTTGCTGGTGTTGGCTGTATTTTTCACCCCCAAGCTATAGATATTGGTGTTTGAGAATGTTTACGCCTGCTAGGAGTTTGTTGTATAATGTGTATTTTACATTTTATAATTACTTAACTTGCAGAAAATCATTATAAATTGTTGTAAATTTTGTAATGTTGTAGATTTTGTTTGATTAATTGTTGTAAATTGCAACAGTGGAAAAAGCAAAAAAATGGTGTACTAGTTTCAAGGAATTGAATTAAGAGATATACTCATCATCAATGGCTAATAGTAGTAAATGGCTAATAGTAGAAAGCGAAATGAAATTATTGTCAATTTTTATTTAATCTCTATTATTTAAATCAATAGGTTATACATCAGATATTCAAGGAGGAAGCCAGTGTGTCTAGAAGTTATCGTGTAGCGATTTTGGGAGCAACGGGTGCTGTTGGCAGAGAATTGCTGACATTATTAGAAAGTCGGAATTTTCCCATTGCTGATTTAAAATTATTGGCATCAAATCGCAGTGCGGGACAGAGATTACCATTTAAAGGAGAAAATTTAACGGTAGAAACTGTCAGCAATAGCGCTTTTGATAATGTAGATTTGGTATTGGCAAGTGCAGGAGGTTCAACCTCAAAAGCTTGGGCAACCACAGCAGTAGAAGCAGGGGCAGTAGTAATTGATAATTCTAGTGCTTTTCGCATGGATCCCCAAGTGCCCTTAGTAGTGCCAGAAGTCAATCCCCAAGCAGCTGCTAACCACAAAGGCATCATTGCCAACCCCAACTGCACGACAATTTTGATGACAGTAGCAATTTGGCCCCTGCATCAACTAAAACCTATAAAACGTATTATTGCCGCTACCTATCAATCTGCCAGTGGGGCTGGGGCACAAGCCATGGAAGAAGTAAAAACCCAAGCAAGAGCTATTTTAGACGGTAGGGAACCAAAACCAGAAGCGTTCCCTTACCCGTTGGCTTTTAATTTATTTCCGCATAACTCCCCCTTAAACGAACAGGGGTACTGCGAAGAAGAAATGAAAATGGTCAACGAAACTCGTAAGATTTTTGGTGATCAGGATATAAGAGTTACAGCAACTTGTGTACGGGTTCCCGTACTCCGCGCTCACTCAGAAGCGATTAATCTAGAATTCGAGACTCCTTTTGCTCCAGAGTCAGCAAGAAAAATTTTGAGTCAGGCTGCTGGTGTAAAATTAGTGGAAGATTGGCAAGCAAATCATTTCCCTATGCCCATTGAAGCCAGCGGTCGGGATGAAGTGTTAGTAGGAAGAATTCGTCAAGATATTTCTCATCCTTGTGGTTTAGAATTGTGGCTATGTGGCGACCAGATCCGTAAAGGTGCAGCGTTAAATGCAGTGCAAATTGCTGAGTTACTCGTAGAAAAGAATTTGCTCAAAGGATCAGCAGCATATGTTTCTAGATAGTTATTAGTTATTAGTCATTAGTTATTAGTCATTAGTTATTAGTCATTAGTTATTGGTTATTAGTAAATAATCAATTGTACAACCGACGTAGACCTGCTAAACGCAACAGCGGAACCTCTTTTCAGGGTAGAACAAAGAACAAATGACAAAGAACAAATGACAAATGACAAATCAATATTGAAATCACCATTGAAATAAAGAAAACAAATAGATTATGACAATAAAAAAACCACCAAGAAATAAAAAATATAGAAGTTCATCAGGAGTGGCAAAAGGGTGGTAGATTTTGGTCAGGTTTTAACAGCGATGATTACGCCGTTTACAGAAGACGGTAGAGTCAACTATGATGTAGCAGCACAACTGGCAGAACATCTCGCCAATAACGGTACAGATACCGTAGTTGTGTGCGGCACCACCGGAGAATCCCCAGTTTTGAGTTGGGATGAGGAATACCAATTATTCACCGTGGTATTGCAGGCGGTAGACAAAAAAGCCAAAGTAATGGCAGGATGTGGTTCCAATTCTACCAAAGAAGCCATCGCCGCCACACAAAAGGCGGCTAAAATAGGGGTACATGGTGCCCTGCAAGTGGTTCCCTATTACAACAAGCCACCACAAGAGGGATTATATCGTCACTTTCAGGCGATCGCCCAAGCTTCCGATCTACCATTGTTGTTATACAACATTCCTGGTCGCACTGGACAAAACTTGCTACCAGAAACAGTTGTCCGGCTAGCAAAACTAGAGAACATCGTCGGGATCAAAGAAGCTAGTGGCAATTTAGACCAAGTAAGTGAAATCCGTCGCTTGACATCAAAAGAATTTCAGATTTACTCTGGTGATGATTCATTAACCCTCCCTATGTTAGCAGTTGGGGCGAGGGGAGTGGTAAGCGTGGCTTCTCATCTGGTAGGAAACCAACTGCAAAAGATGATCCAAGCTTTTAACGCCGGTCAAGTTGAAGTGGCAAGGGCAATTCATTTAGAGTTGTTTCCCTTGTTTAAAGCATTGTTTATAACTACCAATCCCATCCCAGTTAAACAAGCATTGAAACTTCAAGGATGGGAAGTTGGTTCTACTCGTCTGCCACTTTGCCAAGCCTCAGTTGAAGTCAGTCAAAAGTTAGAGTTAGTTCTCAAGGAACTTGATTTAATTTAGCTAGCAACAGCGAACTAGAAAACCCTTGGGGATTGGATTGCTGATTATACAACAATCAACTGAATTTCTACTAGTCAAAGGGTAACAAAACATTGTTACTAATAGCACTTATACTATGAAGCTTTCAGTGTAAATTTCATTTAAATTGCACAATTAAACATCTGAGTCAAAACTTGGCTGCCTTCAGACTGATTTCATAGACAGCTAATGTTGTCTTTACTACAAAAATCCCTAACTGCAAATCTTTAACGACAAACAACAACCGCAGGAAAAATGGCTAAAAACACAACTAAATCCGCCCTGAAAATTATTCCTTTGGGCGGATTACATGAAATTGGTAAAAATACTTGTGTTTTCGAGTACGAAGACGAAATTTTACTTCTAGATGCTGGTTTGGCTTTCCCTACCGATGGGATGCACGGAGTGAATATTGTTTTACCGGATACTACTTATCTCCGGGAAAACCGGCATAAAATCAAAGGCATGATTGTTACCCACGGTCATGAAGACCACATTGGGGGTATTGCCTTTCACCTAAAGCAATTTGACATTCCCGTGATTTACGGTCCGAGACTGGCAATGGCAATGCTAGAAGGGAAATTGGAAGAAGCAGGAGTACGCGATCGCACAGAATTAAGAACTGTGTTACCCAGGGACATTGTACGCATTGGTAAATCTTTTGTGATCGAGTACATGCGCAATACCCACTCCATGGCTGATAGTTTTAGTGTGGCAATTTTTACACCGTTAGGGGTGGTAATCCACACAGGGGATTTTAAATTTGACCATACCCCCGTGGATGGTGAGTGTTTTGACCTGCAAAGACTGGCAGAACATGGGGAAAAAGGTGTACTGTGCTTGATGAGTGATTCCACTAACTCAGAAGTCCCTGGTTTTACTCCTTCTGAGAGTTCAGTCTATCCAAATCTGGATCGGGTTTTCTCTCAAAGCAGCGGACGCATTTTTGTTACCACCTTTGCTTCCAGTGTGCATCGCCTGAATATAATTTTGCAACTGGCGCACAAACATAATCGCGTTGTCGGTGTCGTCGGGCGATCGATGCTAAATTTAATCGCCCATGCCCGCAATCTTGGCTACGTTAAGTGTGAAGATAGCCTACTGCAACCCCTACACGCTATCCGGAATTTACCAGATGAGAAGGTTTTGATTCTGACCACAGGTTCCCAAGGAGAACCAATGGCAGCATTGACTAGGATTGCCAATAAACAGCACCCCCACATTAAGATTCGGGAAGGGGATACAGTGGTATTCTCAGCTAACCCCATCCCCGGAAATACCATTGCTGTGGTAAATACCATTGATAAGTTGATGATGCAAGGGGCGAAAGTGATTTACGGTCGCCATCAAGGAGTTCACGTTTCTGGTCACGGCTGTCAGGAAGACCAAAAACTGATGCTTGCCCTGACTAAGCCCAAGTTTTTCTTACCAGTCCACGGCGAACACCGGATGCTAGTCAAGCACTCCCATACAGCCCAAAGCATGGGCATTCCCCCTGAGAACATGGTAATTATCCAAAATGGCGACATCGTGGAACTGACATCCGAATCCATTGGCGTTGCGGGGAAAGTACCCTCAGGACTGGAACTGGTGGATACATCTGGTTCTGGTATGGTTAGCGCCAAGGTGCTAGAAGAACGGCAACAGATGGCAGAAGATGGGATTGTCACCATTGCAGCAGCGATTAATTGGAATGGGAAACTGTTGGCAAAACCAGAAATTCATCTGCGGGGTGTAGTTACCAATATCGAGCGATCGCTCCTGCAAAAGTTAGTCCAACAACGCATAGAAGAGACTTTGGGTGTCCGTTGGTCAGAATTTGCTCGACCTCTAAATGGTGGTAAGCCGGAAGTAGACTGGGGTGGTTTAAAAGGGCTTTTAGAGCGGGAATTGATGCGCTTTTTGAAGCGGGAACTACAATGTCAGCCAACAGTAACTTTGTTAATGCAAATTCCTGACGAGTCGCAAATCAAAGCTAGCGATGGTAGAAGGCGGCGTACTCGCACCACAGCCCAAGTAGCATCTTAAGGGACTTTCAAATATCCAATTTGTTCTTGTGGGGTAGGCATCTTGCCTGCCCTATAAAAGAAATTTTCAGTATTTTTTGATTTGATTTGCAAGTCCCCCATGTTCCCCAGGGTGGAATTGTAAATTTCTGTTATTTTTTTCAAAAGGGGCTTTTGCTTCGGATTTGCCAAAATTATTGAGAATTGATGTCATCTGGGCGACGATATTTCAGGGTTTACAAGGGGTAATTTTCTGCTATAATGAAGGAAGCTGTGGGTTTACCCTGCGATTTTTTTTATCATGATTTTATGACATAAAATTTGTCAGAGTTTTATCACATTAGATAAGCACCTAAAAACCCTCTGATAGGCACAGGAGTTTCAACGAACCAAAAAATAAACAAGTAACACACATCTTGCAGCATTCTCAACAAAACCTCAAAAACCGAGGCAGCGCGCCATCCCTTTTTCCCGACTTATAGACGCAGGTCATGCGGCTACAAAAAGAAGCCACTACGTGTCTACCCGCAATGAAAGCGACTGCCGGGGTTTATTAACGAAAAATAAGGGTTCTTAGCTAGTGTTCTGTCCCATTAGTTCTGAGGGGTTTTTATATCGTTAAAACCCTTAATTTATATAGCATTCAGGATTAAGACAAACTCACAAAATTAATGGGACAAAGCACTAGACTATTGGTCTATCGGATTAATTTTGATAGTAAGAATAATCACGCTATGGTCAGACATCCTTGCCTGACTACTGCACAGGCAGGATGCCTGTGCCACAACCCCTCAGAATTAATGCATAGAGAGACACAGGAGATAGGTAATCTTGCACCACCATGATGGTCAACAAAAATACGATGGTAGTAGGCTTAAAAAGAAGATATACCTACCTCTTTCTATAAAAACCAGCTTTTATACCATAAAAGCAGCAATAATTCTCAAAAATCGGGGTTGATTTTGCGACAAAAACCGTTACAATGTGTAACAGTTAAATCTATCTGGGGATAGATGTCTTCAAGAAAATTTCAAGTATGTCAAGTTATGAACAAGATAGTAAGATTACCGTTTCGATTCTAGGGAAAATGCGGTTATCTTGACGTAGTGATAGATAGTGTCTGACATAAGTAGCTACTGAAATCATGAGATTAAATCTCAGTCAGGACAAGATTTTTCCGGGCAAGGCTACGGTTACCTTGTAGATGTTCATCGGATAGGTGAATACCCTCACCAAAATAGAGGAGCTAACCATGAAGGTATTTCCAAATACCCAAAAAAAGATTTTTCTTGCTAGCTGGATATCAGTAAATCAAGCAGAAGCTAGCAGTACCAATGCTACATCCCTACATCCTCCAGCCCAGACCTTTCAATTTGATATTTATCAACCCCTGCGTCAGTGGTTAAATAATTTTCAAGTTAGCGATCAAAAGCTTGCACACCGTCTGTGTAAACTGATCCCTGCCCAATGTCCCTTTGAACGGGATATCAAGTTATTTGGTAAAACCATGTTGCACATTCCTCCAATGTGTAAACTCAATCCCTTATACGAAGAAGTAGTTGGTTTGCGTTTCCGTGCTTTGTGCTATCTAGCAGATAATTGTGGAGAAGATATAAGTCAGTATTGTTAATTAGTCATTGGTCATTGGTTATTGGTCATTGGTCATTTGGTAGTCCCCATTACCCATTACCAATTACCCATTACCCATTACCCATTACCCATTACCCATTACCAATTACCCATTATCTCTTTTGCCATTTTTGAATTGCTGCTTGTGCCTTTGAGTAAGCGCTTGTATCTTCCGGAACTAAAGTAGCAGCTGCAATTGCGGCTTTGTATTGCCCTCTAGAAGCACGATTTTTGGCGATCGCTAATATTTTTTCACTCCAAGTGTCTATAGACTTTTGTGCTGATTCAAATCCCGGTTCTCCCGGTGTCACCTTCCTGGCAACGTCGATAGCACGATTGTAGCTAGAAGCCTGTCGGGACTCAATTAAGGCACTAGCAGCGTCTAATAGGGTTTTGTTACTCAAATACTGCTTGGCTTCTATTTGCCATCTTTCGATGGATTTCTGTGCTTTGGGATACAGGGGTCCATCTTTAGTAATTAACTGTGCAGCTGCAATAGCATCAGCATACTGTCTGCGTTTGGCACGACCTGATGCTAAGTCTAAAATCATATTGCTCCAAATCTGAATATTTTCTTGAGCTTTTTCATAAAGGGGTTCTCCTGGCTGAATTTTACGGGCAGTGGCGATGGCTTTACTTAAATCGCTTGCCTGAGTTGCTTTCAGGGACATTTTAGCCAAGTCTAACAGGGCTTGATTGCGCTTTTGAGACTCGCTAGCGGGTGGTTGGGAAACTGTTGGTGGAGTAATTAGGGAAGGAGGTTGTATGGATATTGACGGTTCTGTGGGAGAATCAATGTTAAGGGTATTATCCTCCTTGTCGTCAATGGTTCTGTTGCCACTGTTGGATAATATGCCACTAAATTTAAATCCTGGCTGATTGCGCAGTAAAAGGATGCCAATTAAGCCACATGCCAACATAGAGCCTACACCCCAGAATAAAATTTGTTTGCCAACAGCGGTTTTTGTGGCGTCTGACTCTGGCAAATCCTTTGCTATGGGAGCAGGAGTCTGGGGAGAGGGCAGGAGCAAATTTGTTTCAGCATTATTACTGAATTGATATTGATAATTGGTATAATTTTTATAATAATTTTCTGGGAGCTTGGGAGCCGCTTGTAGGGCGTTTAAGATATCGTCAGTGGACTGAATTGCGGTTTCTTTAGTATTGATATTTAGTTGTAAGGGTTCTAAACTAGCTGCTTCTCCTAATGAAATAATAGTTACCGGATTTTGGGTGGGACGCCAATAGTGATGACACAACTCTGGGGTGCGGACGCTGAGATACCTTTCTAAAGCCGCTAAATTGTTACTATTGCCAGAACGTAGAGCTTCTAACACAGCAGCGGTAAAAAATCCGTAACCCAAGTCCCGGCTTTCGTGGGAAAATTGCTCTGGTTGACAAGAAAGAATTGTGGGGATTTGTAGTTCTTGAGCCAGTTCTACGGTTTCTTGCCCTACGGGATTATTACCTTGGTAACCAGAAACACGGTTGATATCCAGCAATACCAAAGCATCAAGGGCAGCTATTTGCAGAGTTTGCAAAAGACTACGAATTTCGATGCCAGTTTCCTGTACCCGACGGGGATCACCTTCCGTGGGCATCAAGTAGTCTTTGCCATCGTAGTTAACCCCATATCCGCTAAAGAAAAACCATAGCTTGTCACCGGGTTGCCAACAAGCTGCTGCTAAATCCTCCAATAACAGCAGAATATTTTTCTTGTCAGGATAGGTAGATAGATCGCCAAAAGGTGGGGAATTATCCGTCATCAGCACAGACTTTTGGGGTGAGAAACCCCCTGTTACTAAATAATCCCTAAGGGCTTGTGCATCTGCTTGAGCGCAACCTAGAGGTTGAAAAAACTGATATTGATTAATGCCAATAGCGATCGCCCAGTTATTTGCCATGGCTTTGTTCGTTTGTTGTTGTGTATTTACCAAAGATTTCGGTTGGCTTTGCTTGGAAAAGGAAGCTAACCTATTGATAGTCTAGGAGATTCTCGCTAAACCTCTATTTATTTAAGTATCTTTTATCACTGAAGCCTTCCTTTGAAAATACTTCTATTAACAGCTAAGAAGCTATAAACAGGAGTGGCGTTTACCAACCATTAACCAAAATTCCCTTTACAGTCAGAAATATGGGGGAAAGCCTCATTCAAGTTATGCCATTAATTTTTCAGAAAATCCGGATAGGTTCTTGTTTATTTTTGCTTTTGTCTGCCGTCCCCATGTGGTTAGCAACAGAAGGGATTGCACCCCAGATTGTACAAGCTTACACCGCTAGAGTAGACCTTTCCCTAAACCGTCTCCCTGAAGAAAACTACGAAAGCATACTCACAAGGGCACAAACCGTTGCTAGAACAGCAGTTCAACGCAGCTTAGACAAAGATATATTAGTAACAGATGTTTCCGTAATAGTCTCTGTACAAAATCAAGGAACAATTGTTCCAGTTTTAGAAATAGCAGTTAGTCGTCAACAATGGCGCAATCGTCCCGATCCCCAACGTTGGGCAACTTACTTTAGAACAGCGCGATCGCTACTGTTTTTGGATATGAGACAAAATAGGAAAAATTCCCCTACAAACGAAGCTGGTACTGCTAATCCAGCAGTTTCATCACAACCTGCAAATCCTAGTCCCCAAGGAACACAGCAACCTGAAAATAGTCAGCAAAGTTTACCTGTCCCTGTACCTCCACCACAAAAGCGTTAATGCCTTAGAATAGTAAGGTTGTCAAAAATTACAAATTCCAGTATCATGGCAGTCCCTAAGAAGAAAACCTCCAAATCCAAACGAGACAAACGTCGCGCTACTTGGCGACGTAAAGCAGAATTTCAAGCCGAAAAAGCTCTTTCTTTAGGTAAGTCAATTTTGACTGGACGTTCCACATTTGTTTATCCAGGTGAGGAAGAGGAAGAGGAAGAGTAAGTCAAGTCTCAAGGACTAAGGATGAAGGATGAAAAATGATGAATTCATCCTTTGGTCTTGACTATGGCTAATTACAAGACTTATTTTCTGGTGACAATGCGAGGAAAATTTTTTCAGAAACCTACGGGGGAAGAAAGCGATCGCACTCCTCCTGGTCAATATTTAACTAAAGGCTTTCCTGTCTTAACCTACGGTGAAACACCACAGGTGAATATAGACACATGGGAATTTCGGGTTTGGGGTTTAGCGCAACCCAAAACTTTCACTTGGGATGACTTTATGGGGTTACCCCAGCAGGAATTTACTGCTGATTTTCATTGCGTCACCCGGTGGTCAAAACTTGATGTTAAATGGACGGGGATCAAAGTTACTGACTTTATGAAGTTAATTGAAGTCGATCCCCAAGCCGTTCATGTGATGGAACATTGTTATGGTGGCTATACTACTAATATTTCCATGACAGATTTTGTCAGGGAAGAAAACTTTTTTGCTTTTAAATTATTTGGCGAATCTTTACCAGCAGAACATGGTGGTCCGATGCGGTTAGTAGTTCCCCATATTTATGCTTGGAAAAGTGCTAAATGGATTAATGGTTTAGAGTTTCTTAAAGAGGAAAAATTAGGTTTTTGGGAACGTAATGGTTACCACAGTCGCGGAGAACCTTGGGCTGAGGAACGGTATAGTAACTTTTAATGGTGTTGAGTAGCAAATAAGCAGAATATAGATTATGACAAAAAATTAAAATTAATATCAAATATATTCTTAGCTGTGCTGAATACGATAAGGATAAAAGACTTGCAAATAAAAAAATATCCTAATCGTAAATTCTTGTGTTATTGATTATATCATTCGTAGGGGCGCGGAAACCGCGCCCCTACTTGAGATGATTGATTTTCTGGTATTCTATGGCACTTTTCAGGGGTAGGTCGGGTTTCGTCCCACCCCTGCGGGGAAGCAAGCTACAACCCAACCTACAGTTTAGGTTAATGTGAGGTTTGAAAACATGCCCTAGAGTTTTTTTGCCCAGGTCAGACCATTACTCTAGCGCTAGAGTTTTTTGCCCAGGTTGTGACCATTACTAAGCGCGAAGCGAGTTTTTTGTCTAGTTAAGACCATTAGTCTAGCGCTAGAGTTTTTCGGGGGTTGTGACCATTACTCTAGCGCTAGAGTTTTTTGTCCAGGTTGTGACCATTACTAAGCGCGAAGCGAGTTTTTTGTCTAGGTAAGACCATTAGTCTCATTCATACACCAGCGGATACTGCTTACATTGGACAGGTTGTTTTACGTTCTGTGCTTGAAAGATATGGTCTAAAGCTTGACTATAGCAATTGCATTGGTTCAATTGAAAACTGTAAGAAACTGTTTGTAAATGCTGGCTTTGAAGCTATTGATATCAAAACCGAACAGCACGGTATTTACGTTAGTTTTGATTCTGTCAAAACTAAGTGGGAAGAATTAATTTCGTTTTCATTCCATAGTAAATCAGAGAAAATTCTGTCAGAGCTTACATTAATACATGTAGCAGAAGCCAAAGCTAAATTTGAAGCAGAATTAGAAGCGCTTCAAACTGAACAAGGAATTTGGGATGACCTTACCACTCTATATATCTTAGGTCACAAATAACCTATCCAATAATTCGTTTTAACCATGGTAATTTCCCTGCATAGGGAGGATACCGCAATTTCAAATCAAATAGAAAATATCTATATAAGACGCTTTTATAGTGGGAGAAGGTGTCAAAACTAGCTTTACCATGATAGCTACCAATACCGCTATTACCGACACCTCCAAATGGTAAAGATGTAACACCAAACTGTAAAACTGTGTCATTGATACAAACTCCACCAGAGGAGGTTGTTTGTAAAACTTTTTGTTGTAGGTTTTTGTTATCAGAAAATAAGTATAAAGCTAAAGGTTTGGGGTGAGAATTAATTAAAGTAATTGCTTGGGAAATATCTGAATATTCTATTATCGGAAGAATGGGAGCAAAAATTTCTGATTGCATCACCCTTGCTTGTGGTGAAACATTATCTATGACTGTGGGAGCAATATAACAATCATCAATATTAGTTTCTCCCCCAATAACAATATCTCCATCTTGGAGAAACTTTACTATTTGCTGAAAACGCTTTTGATTGATAATCCTGCCATAATCTGGACTATTTTTAGGGTTATCTCCATAAAATTCCTGGATAGATTTTTGAATTTCATTTAACAAATCATTCTTGATTTGATGATTTACTAACACATAGTCAGGAGCAACACAAGATTGCCCAGCATTGAGAAATTTACCCCAAGTAATACGTCTAGCAGTACATTCAATATTAATATCATTATCGACAATACAAGGATTTTTACCGCCTAATTCTAAGGTGACTGACGTGAGATTTTTGGCAGCAGCTTCCATGACAATTTTACCTACAGATGTACCGCCAGTAAAAAAGATATGGTCAAACTTTTGTGCTAATAATTGTTGACTGGTTTCTACATCACCTTCTACTACGGTGATATATTCTGGTGGAAAAGATTTGGCGATTATTTTAGCCACTAAATCAGAGGTATGAGGGGCAATTTCTGAAGGTTTAAGAATAGCGCAGTTTCCAGCAGCAATAGCACCAATTAAAGGGGCAAAAATTAATTGCATGGGATAATTCCATGCCCCAATAATCAAAACTACTCCTAAAGGTTCTGGAACTATTCGCGCTGTTGCAGGTAAATATTCTAGAGAAAGCCCTACCTTTCTTGGTTTAGTCCAATTTTTGAGATGTTTGATAGCATAATCAATTTCTTTAGTGATGATGGAAGTTTCCCCAATATAAACCTCAATAGGTGGTTTATTTAAATCTGCTTTTAAGGCTTGGTTTATTGCTGTTTCGCTTTCAATAACCGCTTGTTTAATTGTTCTTAATTGTTCAATCCGAAAATTAATATCTTTCGTTTTACTTGTCTGCCAAAAATTCCGTTGCTTCTGGATAATTTCACTGATTGATAATGACGCAATCATGTTTAAATCTTGAAAAATTGGATATTTATTTACTGTTTAACAGGTAGATTGACAGTGAAAATGCTACCTTTATCTACCTCAGAATTAACTTTTATAGTACCTTGATGTGCCTCAGCAATGCGACGAGAAAGATACAATCCCAAGCCACTACCAGAACGCTTGTGACTTCCGGGACGAAATCTTTCAAATAATGTCGCTTGTTCTTCTGAGGAAATACCTTGTCCTGTATCGGCTACCTTAACGGTAATATAGTCATCAGCACCAGTAAGACGAATAGAAATTTCTCCTTGTTCAGTAAACTTAATTGCATTCCCCACCAGATTAGTAAATAGCCGATGCAACTCCAAGCGATCGCCCATTATTTTACTTGTAGTTGCATCCCCATCCAAATCCCGATTGATTGTCAGTCCCTTTTGTTCAGCTAGGGGAGTTAATTCCCCAGCTACCTCTTGTAGTAACTGCTGTACATCCACGGGTTGAAATGTCAGGGTTTTGCGTCCCGCTTCAAAGCGATAAACTTCTAGTAGGGTATTTACCATGGCTAACAAATTGGTGTTGCTGCGAGCCATAATGGTAATTACTTCCTGCATCGGTGGCGATAATTCTCCCAATGCTCCCTCTTGTAATAGCATCAGCATTCTTTCCGCAGCTACTAAGGGAGTGCGTAAGTCATGGGTAAGACGGGAGACAAAATCTTGGCGTTGACGAGCGATTTCGTCTCGTTCGTCTATACTGTGTTTCAGACGTAACAAAGAACGCACCCTTGCCAGCAATTCATCCACCGTTACTGGTTTGCGAATAAAATCATCAGCACCAATATCTAAGCCTTGAGCGACATTCGGGGAGTCGTGAGCGGTAATCAACAAAATCGGGATGAAAGGTAAATCAGTATTTACTCTGATGTGCTTCGTAACTTCATAACCATCCATTCCCGGCATCATCACATCCAGCAATACCAAATCAAACTCATATTCGGTAATTCTTCTCAGTGCATTAGGACCATTTTCTGCGGTGACAATTGTATAGCCTTCTTCCTCCAGAATAGTTTTGATTAAAAAGACGTTATCTGGAGAATCATCGACTACTAAGATTTTGTCGGAATTAGGAGATGTTAAATTCATGGAACATAAAGGTAGGGGATAATAATGAATTTATATGAAAAAATCTTTCTATTGCTTGGAATATTTTGAATTTTTGTAACAAGATTTGTGATTATAAATGGCTTGTGTATTTTGCAAGCTATATAGCGGTTGTTGGTTGATTACAATACAGCAAAAATTTCACTCTGTCCTAACGGACATCCCTCTCGTTATTAAGCAGAGGGACAAAGGCTAAAAACTGCTATAAATTTATCTTTTAAATGGTATTACTTCCCAAAATACCATCTAAATAATTCTTAGTTACATTCTTGTGATTCCTCTGGTGGGGATATGAGTGGTGTTTTGAGTAAAATCCAGTGGAGATAGAGTAAGACAATCTGGTTTTTGAACTTTAAATTTTTAAGATTCTTATTGGTTAGTATCCATTTCCAGAATTTTTCTAACAGGAGTGTAAGGACAATTTCTAGAGATTTTTCCAAAAGCAGAGAGAAGAGTATTTCTAGCATTACGATTACTTAACTAATTTGACTGAGTTAAATGTCGCACTGCTTTGTTTAGTATTTGGTGAAGCAGGAAATTTTCCTGCAAACCGTTCTGAACTCTATGAAGAAGGTTTGGATGTGTTGCTGAAAAAAATATACTGATGCTTGCTACCAGAGAAAGGTCCCTCAAACCCTAATTCTCTCAAATAGCGGATTAAGTCGCTGCGTTTTATCGGTCAGAAAGTAGGCATTATACTACTTCCTTCATTGACAATTCAATTCCATCAACCACAGGTAACGACAAATTCCGGGAAACCCGCAACAAAATCCACTCTGACAAAACTTCTGCTAATTCTTCTCTACAGTCTTCTAAAGTTTCTGCATTAGCCCAAACACCCTGAAAGCCAGGAATTTCCCCATAAAATGTGCCATCATCTGACAAAATCTTATACTTGGCTTGATGCATTGCAGCTTGTATGTATTTTGTCAACATAACTAGAGTGTCTTAATTATCTAAAAACAGTTTAGCCAAATTAACAGTCATTGGTGAGAATGCGATCGCATTCAGATAGAAAAGAAGCAAGCAAACTACCAGCAAAAACCCTGGAGGGAAGCTTTCAATTACTTCTTTCCCAGGGCTATCATAATCAGTAGGTTGTTCAGTTATCACTCCTGAGGTTCAATACCTGCTTCCCTTAGCTGTTGTGCTAATCTTTCCGCACGTTGATGTTCTTGTTCCGCACGTTGATGTTCTTGTGTTGCTAACTCTGAACCCCACAGCAATAGTTCGCCATTTTCATCCCACCAACGTAACCAATAACCGGTTCTGTTTTCTCGACTACCTTCCCATATACCGAGAAAAAGATTGATCTCGGCTATCCAGTAACGATGATTCCCATCTGCTGTTTGGAGTCGATATTGTCCTGAATCATCCAAGTGATAGACTTCCAAAACTCCTGTATCCGGTTCAAAAATTGCGTAGTTGGGAACTTGTAAAATTTGCTCATAAAAAAACCATTTTCCTGGAGGATAGGTTGGTTTGCTGGAATATTCCCCCCCTTCTGTGTCTGAAATAAATTCCATGACAATAACTGGAATATCTCCTTGAAGTCGCGGGGTGTAGCTGCGTTTCACTTCTTCTCGTGTCACCAGAATTGATGGTACATATCCCCAATCTGGTGCTTTTACTACAAACTTTTGGTTCAAAGTGGCGCAAATACCATAATTAGTTGTAGTTAAAGCATTATTAGGCAGTTTTCCACTCAATTCTAAGCTTTCTGTTAAAGCTGCTGCAAGCGCAGGTTGGTTAATATTATCCACTGGTTCGTCATCTAAAATAAAATCATCTGGTAATTTTTCCCAAGAAACTTCATAGGTAGCTGAACTAGTTAACATAATGGGTCTACCTGATTAATTGTCTGGAGTAGTTTATATTTTAAAAGGATTTTATAAAATGGTTTCCTCCTAAGAAACACTCTTAACAGCGAAAAGTGCGGTCTTGGGGGTTTCCCCCATGAGCAACTTTTCAAGAGAGGAAACAGGAAACAGGGTAAGAGTAAGGAAGTGAATATTCATTTGAAGAAGATATGAGATAGCGATATAAACTACTCCCTTCGGTGTTCTAAGATTACTTCTAAAAATTTCTTCCCCTTCTTCCCACTCTTCCCCCTCTCACTCAATTCAGTAATCTTCTAGTGGGATGGGAGTAGCACCCCCTGTTTCCTATCTCCATGCTAGGCTAAGGTTAGGAATAATCAGCAACTATGGAAGCTTTAACCCTGAATCTCCATCCTATTGAACTGACAGATGAACAATTCTTCCAACTCTGTCAAAATAACAGAGATTTGCGCTTAGAACGCACAGCTATGGGAGAATTGATTATTATGCCACCAACAGGATGGAAAAGCGGAAATCGTAATGGTAAACTGACACAGCGCTTGTTTAATTGGACAGACGCTGACGGTACAGGTATTGCTTTCGACTCTTCCACAGGTTTTAAACTTCCGAACGGTGCAGATCGTTCTCCCGATGCTTCCTGGGTAAGCAAAGAACGTATGGAAGCCTTAAAACCAGATCCAGATAAATTCCTTCCCCTCACTCCTGATTTTGCTGTAGAATTACGCTCTGCATCAGATACATTAGACACATTACGAAAGAAGATGCAGGAGTACATTAGTTGCGGTGTACGTCTTGGTTGGCTAATTGACCCCCAAAATCAGCGTGTAGAAATATACCGTCTAGGACAAGAGGTGCAAATTCTGGAATCTCCCACCAGTTTGTCAGGGGAAGATGTATTACCTGGATTTGTGTTGGATTTAACAGGAATTTTGAATTAAAAATTAAAAATTACTCTAGGCTGTGTTAGAGGATGTTTGTCTAGTCTAAAAGCTTACTAAAAATCTCACTTCTTATCTCTCTCCAAGTAGGAAACAGACTTTGAAACCCCCATTCCGATATAAAAAGTTTTACCTACAAATTGGTTGGTAGAGACGTAAAATTTTACGTCTCTACATCTGGTGGGATGGCAAAAAATCATTATGTGAGGGGCGATACCCCTTATTCGCCATTGGTATCCAATGGGAGAGGTAAAATTTGTGTATCACTCTACGACAATACCGCTGCGTGTCTACACTCAACTGAAAACCGCTATAAGTCTGCTGTGGGGTTTTGGATGGCAAATAAAGATTGAAAATCAGAACTTAAGCCTACCACACATCTTGCACCTGGGTCAGAAACCGGGTTTATAAACCCAAAATTAAGGTTTTGACAGGTCAATATTCGAGGGTAAACCCGGTTTCTCTATGCTTGTTGAAAATGCTGCAAGATATGACCTACTTTTGGTTAACAAACCTGGTTTCTCCATAAAGGGAAAGCAGAACCTGGGGTAATTTTTTTTGCTCGTATATTATTGTCAATAATTTTACACAAAATTCATTGGAAATTTATTTTGAGATTATTGTTTTTTGATATATATAATCACTGGTTTTTATTTGTTAAAAAAATGCCAAAATGGCAAAAAAATCTGCCATTTTGGCAAGAACGTCTTGGAAATATCAACAATTTATTTTAAGCTTTGTGTAATGACTAAAAATTAGAGTTTGTGCAAAAAAGGAGATTTAAATTTATTTGCCAATAAATAATTTTCCAGTTGTTTGATATTTTTTAAATGCATCTTTTTCACGAATATTTTCTTATTTAAGCTTGCTGTAATTCATTTAATTGCTTTTCAAATAAATCTCAAATTTAGCTTGATTTAATTGACAGGATTGAAAATAAAACAAAGGAGAAATCATGACTTCAGATACCTTATTTCTACAACCAGTTGCACCAATTAACCCTCCCATTCTTAACTCTGCTGAAGCTACAGGAGGTGCTCAATTCTTTTACAATCAAGAGCCTTCATTAGTTTTGGCTGCTGCGGAAGCAGAAACTTTAGTCAAAGGTGGTGTGAATGAGGCGATCGCTGATGCTACAGCGACTTTTTTTCGGGATGATCCAAGTTTTGCCACTCTCTTTACTAGCGCAACTAGTGATGGTTTAGATGGTGCTTTTCAAGGAAAAGCCAAAAGTGAAGCCAAAATTATGGCTGGGTTTTCAATTGGTGCTGGTGAAACCTTATCTTTTGATTTTGTTGCTAATTTAAATTTGAGTGCAACAGAAATTGAAAATCCTGATGCTTACTATAACAAAGCAAAAGGTAAAACTACTTTTGTACTGTTAGATATATCGAAGAAAAGACCTCAGGTTATCGATTATTTCGGTTATAAGGGTAAGTTAATTTCTTCTCAACAAACTGGAGAACTAAAACTTGGTTCTAGTCATAATGTAACAGTTAATAGTCCCAATGAAACCTATGATATTGATGGTAATAATGGCACAGACTCACTCACCGGTGAAGTCACAGGAAATTATGAACGGACATTTAAACACGATACCGAAATAGTAATCGTGGAAATAAATGAAAGTGTGGTTAAATTTGCTGGAGATAATTTAATCGGCAATTTGGGTGATGATGTCATTTATGGCACAATTTTTAATGATAAATTCAAGGGTAGCAAAAATGATGATAAAATCTATGCCAGTTTAGGCAATGATAGGGTCGATGGAGGTAAAGGAGACGATATTATTGAGGGTAGTATTGGCAAGGATCGTCTTAGAGGACAAAGAGGTGACGACAAACTTAACGGTGGTTTTGACAACGACGATTTGATTGGTGGTAAGGGTAGTGACATCATGGTTGGTGGTGAAGGCTATGATGTTTTTATTTTTGATCGCAATCATATTGGTAAAGGTGATTCAGATATTATTGAAGATTTCCAGGTTGGTATAGATCAACTGAAATTTAAGGGTTGGGGTGATATTAATGCTGAACAATTATTCAGTGGTATGACATCTCAAATTCAGATAGATAATACTTTAGATGGCACTGTTTTCAGTTTTAATTCTGGTGGGGAATTACTATTGAGAAATGTCGGTTTAGATTCCCTCAGTGCTTCTGACTTTATTTTTGCGTAAACTTTCTATTTTCAGAAAGTACAAACTAATCAAATATTTGTAATTTGATTATTTATCTAATAACATCAAATTACCTGCATTTCAAGTATGGCAAAAAGCTACATATTTGAAATGCAGTTTTTGTATTTACACATGACTTAATCTTACTGGAATTCCAAATATAAAGTTGTTAAAAATCCTCCTATGGTGGTGTTTTTCTAGGGATTATATTAATATAGGATTACTATTTGATTTTTGTTGGCGTAGCCTGCGCTTGCGCTTAAAAATTTCAGTACACTTTCTGTTCCCTGTTAAGAGTTCCCCGTTCCCTACCATCACGAGTAATTTTACAAATCAAACCGGATTCCTATAGATATCTGGTGGAAAAGAATGTTCCAGACGTTGCAATGCAACGTCTGGAACAAGGGTTTTGGGCAACGCATATTTAATTTTCACGTCTATGTCTAATGGGTGCAAATGGATGAATTGTCCTCCCCTCCCAACTTATTCTCCCAAGATTGAGAGAAAGGGAGTAAGTCTTTAAATTAGGCTTAGAGGATGTTTGAAAAGTATTGTTATTAACATTAAAACCTCCCAAACCTAACCCACTTCTTCCTTCTTCCTTCTTCCTTCTTCCTTCTTCCTTCTTCCTTGAAGGTCGAAGACCTTCGGTCATATCTTGCACCATTTTCAACAAGCACGGAGAAAGCTCGGCAGTCGTTTTAAGTCACCGAAACCTGCTGTTAGTCTCTGCCGAGCTTTTTGACCCTGATGCAAGATGTGTGTTAATGCTGGAATGGGGGTTTTAAAGCCTCTGGACTAGTAGGAGAGAGACTTTGAAACCCCTATTTTTCTGTTCCCCTTCCGATATAAAAAGTTTTTCCGCTTCCCTCTCCTAGAAGGAGAGGGTTAGGACTGATTGACTGACAAATCTTTTTGATGTAGCTTGGGTTACTCTGCGAGAAGCCGCACTCAAAGAGAAGCCACGACCTCTCTACCGCGTTTACATGCTACCCCTCCGGGGAAGCAAGCTACAACCCAACAACCCCAACTGATTGCGTTGGGTGTCGAAATTTCAACACTTCCAAGACTTTTGTCAGTCAACGAGGGGGTTAGGGGTTAGGTTTCCAGGGTTTTGATGTTAAACATAATACTTTTCAAACATCCTCTTAGAGACCATTTATAAAGTAAATATTAAGTATATGGGTGTAGGAATAAACCGGGTTTCTATGGGTGGAGTATGGAATCCGCATCGTATTTAGTCTCAAATAAATCCGGTTTTTCCAGTCAGATGCAATATATCAGATAAGAATAATTGTTATTTAAATTTTATTGAAAAATAGAAAGATTTCATCAAATAGAATTCATCACATCTTTAAAAATAAAAACTGCCAAATTGGCATAAATTCTTGCCAATTTGGCATAAAGATACTAACAAAAATCAAGGATATAGCTTATGCTTTGAAAAGCTATTGTTTTCATAGCTACTAAATAGCATAATTTACTAGCATCTAATGATTTTGAGCCTTGTTTACAGTTCATTGCCCTTCCATAACAGATTTTTTGAGATTCGTAATACTGCTTGGGTATTTTGAAAAATCTGTGATGTAAAAAAAGGAGGACAATGAAACTTACAAATTATTTATTAATAACTAACTCCAGGTCATTATCCGGGGTCAAATCAAACGAAATTAGGATAATTATGGGCTGCATCTACTAGAGAAAGGCAACAATCAACTTCATGAAAATGCTACTTTTTTTAACCTAATACAAATGTTAATTGTAAAATTAAGGAGATAAAAAATATGGTTTTTAGACGAGGAACCAGAGCAAATGACAACCTGATCGGCACAAACTTCCCCGATCAACTATTTGGTAGTTCTGGCAACGATACTCTATCAGGATTAGGTGGAAATGATTTCCTCCAGGGAGATCAAGGTAATGATAGCATCGACGGTGGTGATGGTAACGATCGCCTATTTGGGGGTATTGATAGCGGCAGTGACACCTTAATAGGGGGTGTGGGTAATGACTTCCTAGATGGGGGAGGTGGCAATGACAATCTCGATGGTGGCGTTGGAGATGACACCATTCAAGGTGGACAAGGTGACGATACTATCTTGGGTGGTGCAGGTAATGACAGACTCCTATCAATTAGCGGTAATGAATCTATTGAGGGTGGCGATGGTAATGACTTTATCCAAGGGGCTAGTGGTAGCGATATTACAGGTGGTGGTGTAGATACTCTGCGTGGCGGTGCGGGTAATGATACCATCTTGGGTAATGGACAAGAAGACGAACTTTACGGCGACGATGGCAATGACATCCTTGATGCTGGTCTTGGTGATGACACCCTTTTTGGGGGTGCTGGTGATGACAATGTCGATGGCAATGTCGGAAATGACACTATAGTTGGGGGGGCTGGCAATGACACCTTAATTGGTGACCTTACAGACACCCGCGCTGGGGTCGATCTTGTTGATTATTCCACCAGTCCCGGAGCTGTTAATGTTAACTTGGCAACAGGTACTGCCAGCGATGGATTTGGTACTACGGATTCCCTGATCAATATCGACAATGTTAGTGGTTCTAATTTTGACGATGTTTTGACTGGCGATGCAGCAGTTAACCTGCTATTGGGAAATGATGGTAATGACGTGATTGATGGCGGTGCTGGTAATGATACTCTAGTTGGGGGAGTAGGTAATGATAATCTCAACGGGGGTAGTGGTTTTGACCGAGTAAATTATTCCACCAGTACAGTGGCTGTGAATGTCAACTTGGCAACAGGTACTGCCAGCGATGGTTTGGGTGGTACTGATACATTAACCAGCATTGAACAAGTCGTTGGCTCTAATTTCGACGACGTTATCATAGGAAATGAACTCAATAACTCCTTTATTGGTGGTGCTGGCGATGACAACATCGATGGTGGTGATGGTACTGATACTGTCAATTATTCTGGCAGTACGGGGGCTGTCGATGTCAACTTGGCAACAGGTACTGCTAATGATGGTTTGGGTGGTACTGATACATTAAGCAACATTGAAAATGTCGTCGGTTCCAATCAAGACGACAATCTCGTGGGCAATGATGCCAATAACTCCTTTGTTGGTGGTGCTGGTGATGACAACATTGATGGTGGTGCTGGTATAGACCGAGTCGATTATTCTGGTAACCCAACAGGAGCAGTTACTGTTAATCTTGCTACTGGTACCGCTAATGATGGGCTAGGTGGTACGGATACCCTGACCAGTATTGAAGAAGTCATCGGTTCTATATTCAGCGATACTTTGACTGGCGATGGGAATGATAACCTCTTTGTTGGTGGTCCTGGCAATGACATCATTGATGGAGGTGGTGGTAGCGATCGCGTTGATTATTCATCCAGTGCAGGCGGAATTAGCGTTAATTTGACAACTGGTGTTGCCAGCGATGGTTTCGGTTTTATTGATACTCTCAGCAACATCGAAGAAGTAAGCGGTTCTAGTTTCAATGATAACATTGTTGGTAATGCTGCTGATAACGTCTTTATCGGTGGTGCTGGCAATGATGCTATCAATGGCGGTGCTGGTAATGATACTGTCGAATATTCAACCAGTCTTGTAGGTGTTACCGTTAATCTGACAACAGGTATTGTCACTGAAGATGGGTTTGATAATGCTGATACATTAGCTAGCATTGAAAATGTAGTTGGTTCTAATCTCAACGACAACATCATAGGAAATGCTGTTGCCAATTCCTTGAATGGGGCTGATGGTGATGATACCCTCCAAGGCGGTGCTGGTGATGATATCCTTGATGGAGGAGAAGGTAGCGATCGCATCGATTATTCCACCAGTCCAGTAGGTCCTGCTAATGCTGGTGTTGTTGTTGACTTAGTTGCCGGAACTGCTCAAGATGGATTCGGTAATATTGATACGCTAATTAGTATCGAAGAAGTCGAAGGTTCCAATTACAACGATACCATTACTGGTGATACAGGTAACAACTTCCTCAGTGGTGGCTCTGGTGATGATAGCTTAGATGGTGGTGCTGGCAATGATACTCTGGCAGGTGGTGCTAGCGATGATATCCTAAATGGGGGTGACGGTATTGACCGAGCAGATTATTCCACCAGCTTATCAGCAGTTACCGTTGACTTGGTTGCGGGTACTGGTATTGCTAATGATGGTATTGGTGGTAACGATACCCTGATTAGCATTGAAGAAGTCACAGATTCAATTTTCAATGACACTATAATTGGTAACGACCAGGATAATGTTTTCGGTGCTGGTCGTGGTGATGACGCCATTGATGGTGCTGGTGGTATTGACGGAGTAGATTATACCAACAGTACGGCAGGAGTAGTTGTTGATTTAGCTGCTGGAACTGCCACCGACGGGCTGGGTGGTACGGATACACTCAGTAACATTGAAAATGTGTCTGGTTCTACCTTTGCAGATAGAATTACTGGTAATGCTGGCAATAACGTCTTAATTGGTAATGGTGGTGATGACACAATAATTGGTGATGCTGGAGATGATGTCATCACTGGTGTTGGAGTTGGCAGTAGAACTGGTTCTCTTGGTAGTATCAGAGTCCGAGGCATCCAAGAGATTGATGTACTAGCAGGGGGAGCTGATAATGATCGGTTTGTCCTAGGAGATAATGGTGAAATTTACTATGTGGGTAGCGGTAACACCTTTGGTGACTTTGCAGTTATCGGTCAGGAAAGCGCTACTCCTGGAGTATTTGCCAGAGACTTTAATGCAGGGGATATAATTCAGGTACAAACAGGCTTAATATATAGAGTGCAGCAGGTAGGTGCTGATACCTTTATTTTCGGGGTTAATAGTGTTAGCTTGTCGCCAAGCTTTAGTGACATCATTGGTGTTGTAGTCGGTGCAACGATTAATGAAGTTGGAACTGCCCTGCGAGACCAAAACGATGGAACTCTTACTTTCGCTGGTGGCAACTCAACTAATCTTTTCTTTACGTAAAAAATATGAAAATCTGAAATTGTGTAGGTTGGGTTGACGGAACGGAAACCCAACTTTTTCTGCATCGTTTTGGCTTCAATGATAAGTACCTGGGCAAAATTAATTAGACATTTTTTTGAGGTAGGGAACTCTTAATAGGGAACCTCCTAAGAAACACTCTTAACAGTGTTTTTTAAGAGTTGGGTTGCGCTGTCGCTTAACCCAACCTAGGAATTCGGACGGGTAGGGATGCCCATCCCACTCTTACTGTAGACTAGCCGCTTACTGACATCGAGCGACAAAATTGTTGAATATACTACCAGTATCGTTACCCCATTCCCAGTTGGCAACAATTCCCACCCGGTTAATTGCTAGGGGTGCAATATCAGGATATACATCGGTAATGGCACGATAGAGTACTGGCTCGTCATTCACGTAGATAGTATAATTTATACCATCAAAAGCCATACGTAGCTGATGGGGAACACCCCACTTGACGCGATCGCCCACATTTGTCCATACTGCATCATATAGTTCCTCAAAGCCGTTGAGGTGGAAAAAAGAGGAAATGGAAGCACCACCATAGACATCATCCAGCCAATTATTTACAATAATGTAGTTGTTGGTATCTTGCCAAAAAATCAAGCCACCGCGACCTTTTTCCCCTTGTCCCCGCCTAGTACCAGGAGGTATAATTTGTACTTCAATTTCGGCGAATTCCGGGTTATCCCAGGCAAGGGTATAGGCAGTACAACCAGGATTGGGATTTTTGGCATCACCTCGTACTTTGGCGCTACCATCCCCGGTTAGCTCAATCATGCCCTCTCCGATTTGTTTGTGCCATACTTTGTTGCCAGTAGTTGTGGTTTTACCTGCTAAATCTAGGGTAGAACCAGCAAAATCTTCAGTAATTAGGACTTCCCTACTTTGGGGTATCCAAGGAGAACCAAGGTTGAGTTCTTCAGGTATGGGAATAGTACGGGCATGAGCTTCCAAGGTACGGAAATATATGTTATGATTGGCTTGTGTGGCTCCAATCCCAATTCCTGTAGCTGTTTGCAGTCGGGAGTCGGTAAAGGGCTTATTAAACACCAACTTACCGTTGAGGTAGAGGCTAAATTGTTCTCCTTGATCCGATATCTGCAAGGAATTGATGGCATTGGGTTGTAAACTCCACAAATCGCTGACTGCCAAAGTCTGCCATTTACCATTTTGCCGCAACCGCAGCCGACATTTATGCCCCGATGCTTGAAAACTCCAATAGTTGTTGCGATCGCATACACGCCACAAGAGACTAATTTCTGTTGTTTGCCCTTGGGTTTCTACAAGCAGGTGGACTAGTCCGGAAGCAGCTTCACAGTTTAACACTGCCAAACTGTCTGCTTGGGTGGGAAAACTTCCTTTACTACTGCGTTGGTAATTTCCTTGCCATAATTGCCAATTACCACCCGGTTGGGTTGTAGCAGTGTCTAACATCCCTGTGCCCATCAAGCTATCTGCTGCTTGAGCTGTACCGTACCAAGTAGCGAGTGCGGGAATTTCGGTTATTTGAGCGCCATAAACCCGTGTATCGATGCGAAATCCAATCTGTCCGAGTACACTTTGGTAAATAGCAGCATATACGGTGGGGTCATCATTAAAGGCATCAATAGCCAGGGGACGCATATTGGGGTAATTTCCCAAGCCGTGGGCATTAGGAACGGAAGCGGCATAATAGGCTGCTCCCTTCTCCCGTAGAATCACAATATAATAGGTTTGGATATTTTGTAAACCCTTGACACAGGAGAGGAGATTATTACCTACACGAGTCCATAGTTCTCCATTTTCTGTGCCTGTAGCGTGAACAATAAAGCCATTTCCTTCCGACCGGGGGTTCTGGGGAACTTCCTGAGGAAACCAACCCACTGCCAGGTTTTCATCCAGCTTGGACAAGGGAAAGTATTTGCGAAATTCAGGGGAACTACAAATCCACCACCATAGTCGTCTTCCCATCCACCATTTTTGGGGACTCTTTAACCAAGAGTGGAACCTATTTAAAGGTTTTTGTGTCTCACCACCAATTAACCACCGATGGAGTCGTTTCCCAAGGGATTCAATTCTTTCTGCTTGGGAGGTATTATGACCATTAAGCAGGAGTGCAGCAAAAGCAAGACCATTGGTGCGGGTGTAGGGACCATAAGCAATTCCTTGTTTCCCCCAACCAGGTTTTACCAGGGGCTGGAATCGTAATGCTCCATTATCGATTGCAATTATATTTTCTACATCCGCACCCTTACGGACTACACCACTAGGACTAATGGTGCCGATAGTTCTACCCGCAGGACATTTTTGGGTATAGGAATCGGTCAAGGATTTTTGGACTATATTTGGTTTGTTAAATGTCTGCATTTTTGATTAATTTTTTTATAAATCAGGTATCCCAAAATGGGATGAATTAACTCGTTTCTGGGCTGTTGCCTGGAAACGTCTTTTAAGAGGTTCTGCCTCCAGAATTGATGGGAGGTAGCAGCCCCCTAACTGCATTACAAGATAAAACCTTGTAACGAGGAATTATATCAATTTATATTTACCTGTAATTATTTGATTTATTTAATTTAATAATTATTTTTTTTTACCTCACCCATGATTAAGTTATAACGATAAAAAATCTCTTTTTTTTGCAGAAATTCTATAAATTCTCCATTTGACACATCCCCCAAAGTGAGCCATTTAACTCGTTCCCAGGCTGAGCCTGGAAACGTCTTTTAAGAGGCTCTGCCTCCAGAATTGATGGGAGGTAGCAGCCCCCTAACTCCGTTACAAGGTAAAACCTTGTAACGAGGAATTATATCAATTTACATTTACCTGTAATTATTTGTTTTTTACCTCACCCATGATTAAGTGATAACGATAAAAAATCTCTTTTTTTTGTAGAAAACATTCTATAAATTCTCCATTTGACACATCCCCCAAAGTGAGCCATTTTGGGTGATTATTTAGTTGTGTCATCTGAGATTTATGTTCATTAATTGCTGCTATTTTTGTTGTTAAAACTTGTTCTATATCAACAAAATACTTAAATTTATAGAGTAAATTAAAATCTGCTATAACGCTATTTTTTAAATCAGATAATATTTTTTTGGGACTGCCTCCTAAATTTGTCCATGCCCCTCCAAAACTAGTCCAGGGCAAGTGATTCCAATACCATACTGGATACTCATAAATTGTCACACTGGCTTGGCACCCTTTTAAGGCAGACAGTACAATTTGGTTAGTTGCATTATGGTCAGATACCCCATCTTGAGAATAGGGAATAAAAATTTCTTCTGGTAAGAATTTGAAAAAAATTTCTGTAACTTTTTCCATGGTTGAGTCAAAATTTTGCTCTAATGTGCCATCTTTGACTTCTAAAAAAATTACATCTTCCTCTGAAACGCCCATTTTTTTAGCTGCAGCAATAGCTTCTTTTGCTCTGATTAATTTCAATTGATTTGGAGGCATCAAATGGGCATGAGACTGGGAACCATCGGTCATAAAAACTATTTTTACATCTGCTCCGGCTTGCTTTTTGCGGATAATTGTTCCTCCACAACCAAGGGTTTCATCATCTTGATGGGGAGCAAAGAAAATTGTGGAACGTTCCAGATTTTTTTGATTATATTCGATGCCAGTACGATAAATTAGATTACGATAAAAATGACGTACTGGAGTTGTTAAGGAGAATTGACTCATAATTTTGATTCTCTTATTGCTCTTAATTAAAAGTAGCTGTAGGGTGCGTTAGACTAAAGTCATAACGCACCTACATAATAACTTAGAAAGTCTTAGAACTTACGCAACTGGCATATTTATCAGCATAGGATATGTGACACTTTGATAAAGTATGTACGGTAAATTAGGGTTTATAGTGTTAGGCACCGACTACATATTGTGACAATATCGTAAGTCCTGAGTCTATAGGACTTACGCAACTGGCACATTTCTCTGTTCGTAGTCAGCCATTTATCGCTTATTTTTGGCACTAAAGTGTCTACTAGAGACTTAAATTTAGGCGTTGCATAATTGAAGTATGAATCCGGGTGTTCCAGACGTTGCACTGCAACGTCTGGAACAAGGGTTTGGGAATAATGCAACATCATTTTCATACATGGATTCAGCAACGCCTAAATTTAGACTTTCCTTGTGACACTTGCGTAAGTCCTGGTCTACTTATTGATGAACAAGCACCTAGATAATAACCTAGAAAGTCTACTTATTGATGAGCGAATAAATCAGCAAAATCAACATCAATTATTGGGTTTTAACAACTGATAAATCTGATTTTACCTCTGGTATTTCCCTATTACAAAGAGTTTCGTATCTAGCAAGTAAATCATCAGCCATCTTTTCAAAAGAGAACAATTCTACCGCTCGTTTTCTTGCTACCGTTACCATTGATTTCTGTAACTTTTCGTTGTCAAGTAATTGGATAATTGCTGCTGCTAAAGCATCAGCATCACTCCGTTCTACTAACATTCCTGTTTTGCCATCTTCGATTAATTCTGGAAAAGCACCAGCTTGAGTTGCAATTACGGGAACCCCTGCAATCATTGCTTCTGCAATGGGCATTCCAAATGCTTCATGACATATAGAAGGGAAGATAAAAATGTCTGCTTGTTGATAGTAATCGCTCAGTTTTACAGGAGGAATGACACCAGCTAAAGATACAGGATTAGCTGTTTCACCCTCTTGTTGGAATTGAAAAACTTGTTTTCTCAGGTAACTTATCCAATTCCCTTCATGGTGGAATGAGGCTAAATTTGCAACCAGTTGATCATCACTTAAAGCTACTAAATATTCATAGGGAATAATTCCTACAGGTCCAACCAAGTTAAGTTGAGTTTCTGGATACTGTTCTTGAACTTTTTTAAAAGCTTCTAATAAGATATGAGAGCCTTTTTCCGGGCAGATTCTACCCACAAACAATAAATTTTTAACACTGGTTGATTTGGACTGTTTTTTATTCACAGAAGTATCTATAAACCGGTCAAAATTAACGCCGTTATAGATTGTATGACAACGTTCTGCTATTTGAGGAAAACGCTGACGAATTTGTGTGGAAATATATTCACTAGGGCTAATAATTGCGTCTACATGTTTAAGTCGTGCTGCTAGCATTTCTTGATCGAGTTGATTTAACCACTCACAATGCATGTGCAGAACTATTTTTATTTTGGGATTTAAAGCCCTAATAACGGGGATAAACTGGGATAAGTTGTGAATGTGGACAACATCATATTGTTTTTTTCTTAAGTCATTGGCTATTTGTAAAATATATCCCAAATAATACCAATGAGAACTAAATATGGGTTTTTGAATGTTTTTAATTTCAGAAAAATTTTCTAAGCTTTGTAATAATGACTTGTCGAAATCGACAGGAATATATTGATAATTTACCCCTTGATGACTAAATTCCTGAAATTTTTGTCCGGCTGTGTAAACACTAACATCACAATCCTGTGATAATAAATTGACTAATTCATAAGTCAAAATCCCAATGGAATCCATGGGATTAGGATATGATGTCATCACAAATGGTTGACCAACAAAGGCGATTTTTAATTTTTTATTGCTTGATTTTTTTGATTTTTCTTGGGTTTTGTAAATTTGATTGAGTTTGTTTTCAGCTAATTGTTTGTATATTTCTGGGTCTTGGGGATTGATTTCTATAACTTTTTGATAAGAAGCAATCGCGTCTTCTAATTTACCTTGATTTTGCAATGCTCCTCCTAAATTATAATGAGCTATTGCCAAATCTGGCTGTAGGGAAATTGCTTGTCGGTAGTAATTAGTAGCAGTTTTAAAATTACCTTGTTTCTTTTGGGTTACTCCCAAATCATTATTCACTGTTGCGAAGGCTGATTTTTGTTCTGGGGGTAGCTTCCCTTGGCTGTGGAGAATATTAGCTAAATTTACCTTAGCTTCGGTAAAATTGGGTTGTAATTGCAGGGCTTTTTGATAGCAAGCTATAGCTTTTTCCCAGTTTTCTTGGAGTTGAAATGTATAGCCAAGGTTATTATAAACTACAAAAGATTTGGGTTGCAAAGCTAAAACTTTTTGATAACATTCTGCTGCTTCTTGAAGTTGACCTTGAGTTTGGTGTAAATTACCTAAACTAAACCAACTTTTAGCAGCTTTTGGCTGGATTTGTAAGGCTGTATTGAATAATTTTTCAGCGACTTGATATTGATTAAAATGTTGTGCAATTGCACCTAAACCGTGAATAGCATCAGCATGATGGGGTTGAGTTTCTAAAATTTTACGATATATCTGTTCGGCTTGGGTAAAGCGATTTGCTCGATGATGTTGAGCAGCAAGTTGCAGTGCTTCAGCTATTGTTGCCATTTTCAAAAATTCCTAATAAAACTATATTTAATTAACAAAAATAGGGAACAGGGAATAGGGAACAGGGAATAGGAAACAGATGTAGGTTGGGTTGTAGCTTGCTTCCCCGGAGGGGTAGCATGTAGACGCAAAGCGGCTTCTCGCAGAGTAACCCAACAACCGCAACCGATTGCGTTGGGTGTCGTTCCTCCACCCAACCTACGAAATTTCAACACTTCCAAGACTTTTGTCAGTCAACCAGGGGAATAGGGAATAGGGAATAGGGAAAAAACCAGGTCAATTAAAAACTGGGGTTTTCAAAATAGACGTGGTTTATATCTCAAATACTTTGGACTTGCACTGTGAGTTAACTAAATATTTTTCATGTAAATATTTAATTTTTAATAATAATCTATACAACCACTCAAATCCAATCTCACTCATCCACATTGGTGGTTTATTTCTCACAAGTTTCTGGTGGTAGATGCTTTTTTGATTGATTAGAGAATTTTTGAAATTTTTCATGAATACACCCCAAGAATCAATGATTATTATGCAGTGTGGGCATTGCCCACTTGAGATTATTTAAGGATAGGCAAAGTAAAATCTATCTGGAGAATTGCTATCTGTATTAGGTTGAGAATTTGACATCCATTTGTGAGCAATTGCATTCCTTAAAGGAATAGCTTCATCCGTAGCTAACCAGGTGAATAATTTAGCTATAGCCTCAGGAGAACTATCGATTCTAATTGCTTCTTGAACAAGAGAAAATGCTCCTTCAATCCTACCTGCTTTTAAAGGAATTATTGCTTGTGATAAACACTTATTAAAATAGTGACGGCGGGATTTTCTCGTAATTTCGGCGCGATGTTCAATCGGTAAATAACTCTCGGAAATTTCAATTCCTAAACGATAATATTCCCCTTGTGCCCCAGCTAAGAAAACTTCAGATGACATACTATTAGTATGTTGACGATAACATGCCAAAATTTCTGGTTCGCACCACCAATCATAGAAAGAAGCAATACGCTTGTAGAGTTCCCAATCAGGAGTATAGAGATTAATTAAATCATAAGCACCCAAACGTTCGTGAGCAACTCGACGAATTACAGTCGCACAGGGATTTAAGGGGTTAGAAACACCAATGCGTTCCAGCCAATTTTTATTTATACCCCTCTCCATCCCCCAATGCTTTTGAGCGAAAATCACTTTTCTGTTTTGGTCAATATTTTGATACCCTGTAAAAGCAGCCCCTACGGTGTCTGGACATGTTTCTAAACCTGACTTTAACCGTGAATAAAAACCAGGAAGTACATATTCATCCTCTGGTAGTAAGTGAATCCACTGACCCCGACTCAGGGCAATTCCCCGGTTAAAATTGCGCCGTGGACCAATATTTTCCGAGTTTAGGTAGTAGCGGACAACTCCCCCCCCAATGGCGTCTACAAGGTCAAATAAAGGCGGTTCGCTGGCATTATCCATCACTATAATTTCCATTTCCTCTTCCCCTTGCCATTGTCCTAAGACGCTGGCAAGACATTCTAGAAGGTAATGTTTGCGGTTATACAGGGGTATAATTACGGAAAAGAAAGGACGTTTCCCTTCAGTTTCACACACAGGAGGAATAGCTGGAAATTGGTAGTCCCCAACGGTAACTTCCCCAAGTTCTAACTCCGGTGAGGTGTAATTTTCGGGAACAAAGTCGGGATTTTGGTAGGCTGACACCGCTGCGGCATAATGTGGATTAATCAGCTTTAATCCCTCTTTATAAGCCAATGCTGCCTCTTTTAATTTATGCTGTATTTGGTAAATTTGCCCCAAACACATGTAAGCTTTTCCATAGTTGGGGTCAACTTCCAAAGCTTTTTGATAACAGCTACCAGCTGCTTCTGGGTCTCCTAATGCTTGTAGCGCTTCTCCTAAGTTGTAATGTACTTCTACTAGATCGGAATGGATGGTTAGCACCCTCTGTGCAGATTCCAACAGGAGTATAGCCTGACGATAGTAAATAGATGCTGTCTTCCAATCACCTGCATCCTTGCGGGCAATGCCTAATTTATGGTTTAATTGCCCGTAGTGGAGTTGATTTTCTGGGGACAGTTTCCCTTGTTCATGTAGAGTGTTTCCCCAATTAACATCCGCTTCTGTACAATTGGGATCAATTTCTAAAGCTTTTTGATAACAGGTTATAGCTTCATCAAATTTACCTTGTTTTTGCAGAGTGTAGCCCAGGTTATTGTAAATTGAAGCTGAATCTGGTTGCAAATTAATGGCTTGCTGATAAGCTTTGGTTGCTGCTGGGAAATTACCATGTGCTTGACACACATTACCTAAACTAAACCAAGCCTTGAATGAATTTGGTTGTACTCCCACAGCTGTGTTCAGAAACTTTTCAGCTTGTTGAGATTTACCTACCTGGTGTGCCAACATGCCTAACCCATATAAAGCCTCTGGGTTATCAGGTTGTGCTTCTATAATTTTACTATAAATTTCTTGTGCTTGGCTAAAACGTTGGGCTTTGTGATGTTGAACAGCCAATTTTAAAGCTTGTGAAACTGTTGTCATAGTTGTTTTTTATCTTTTATTTATTGTTTTTTGTTGCTCTAAAGATGGAGTAAAGATAAGCACACATCTTGCACCTGGGCTAAAAAGCGAGGCAACGCGTTGCGGAGGTCTCCTCCGTTGTAGCGACTGCCGGGGTTTCTTGCAAATCTCTCAGTCTCAAAACCTTAATTTTTCGTTTAGAAACCCGGTTTTTTTTGGTCTTGTTGAGAATGGTGCAAGATATGACTAAGGAAAAGATATTATTTGTGCTGGACTAGATTTAACAGAAAACTTTCTAGAGCTTTTATCGGTGCTAAATCCCCATATATTTTATATTTATTTCGAGCAATTTTTTCAGATATATACTGCCGATAATCGGAATCTTTAGCCAATCGTACTGCAATCTTTACATAATCATCTTTACTGTCAGCAATTGTTTCTTCCACACCCATCATTTTCAAAATTGCCATTGCATGACGTCCCCGCATTAAATCCCCTGGAAAGGTGACAATTGGCAAATTATAAGCGGTAGATTCCATAGTTGTATTATTACCAGACCAACCAATAGTATCAAGAAAAATATCAGCTATGGCTGTGACTCCCGCAAATTGACTGGCATTTAAGCGAGGCAAAAATATACAGTATTTTTGATAATTTAGCTCAAAATTTGCAAAAATACTCCTTAAACGCTGGCGGAAACATTCACTGACATGTTCGCTAGAATTTTGAATAAATACAAACTTACAATTCCCTAAATTTTGAGCTATTCTGGGAAAGAGATCGTCATGCTGTGGCAAATATTTAGAACTTGATTGACAACACCAAAACATAATTTCATCTGCTCCAATGCCAATATCTTGTTTGCTAACAGTTTCAGGTGGAATTGTAAAAGGTGTATAGTGTACAGCCAGATTTGGTAATTTTACCAACTTTTCTGTATAGCATTCTTGAGCATTTTCTGGTTCCATTAACTCACTGCTCAAATGATAATCAATTGTTGGTAAACCAGTTGTTTCCGGATGTCCACCAAATGCTATTTGTACTGGAGCAAGTCTTAAACACCCCAGCTTGACAGTCATTGGTTCCATTCCTATTTCTGGAAAAATTACTACATGTAATTTATCTTGAGAAATTACCTGACACCATTGTGCAATTGAAAGGGGAGCTTGAATAAATTTGCTAAATAATTGAGCCGCAACTGACGTTTCTGTGTCTTTTTTAGAATTTGTATAATAACCAAATAATTCAAATTTGTTTCTATCCAGTTGTTCAATCCAACCTTTAATGGGAATTTTCCACACAGAATGGCGATTAAAATATCCAGAAATAAACCCTATTCTAATTTTTTCGCCAGCCTTTAAATTGGGAATCTCAAGGGACTGACTCCATTGGGGATAACGACTGGACATCACCTCACAAATCATCTCCCCATAGATTCGTTGCAATTCTCTATCATTTAAGCCTTGATAAGCTAAGAAATAGGGCTGTAATGAACCTACAGCATCAGCAGCTTTAGCTTGTTCTCTAGGACTAGCTAACTTATAACTATTTGCTAATTCTTCTAGATGTTGTTGATACTGATGACGCTGGAACTTTATTTCATTAAAACTGCTATAGATAATTGGCAACTGACTCATTAAAACACCAAACTTGGCATCAGCATATTCTGGCTGAATCTCTAATGCATTTTGATAAAATTTTATAGCTTCATCTAATTTATTTTGTTTTCTATATATATGACCAAGATTGTAATGAGCCTGAGCATAATCAGGGGCAAACTTGATTGCTTGAAAATAGGATTCTAAAGCTTTTTCCAACTCACCCTTTTGTTGTAGAAGATTTCCTAAATTATTATATGCATGACCATAATTTGGTTGAATTTTAATCGCTTCTCGATAGTACTCTATAGCTTCATCTTGCTTTCCTTGTTGCTGGAAAATATTTCCCAAGTTATTATAAGCATAGGCATAATCGGGTTTAAACTCAATCGCTCGCAAATAAGACCTATAAGCCCCATTTAAATCTCCCCCCATTTGCAAAGCATTTCCCAGATTATAATGAGCTGACGCAAAATCAGGTTGTAATTCAATAGCTTGTTGATAATAAGCAATAGCTGTTTTTAAGTCCCCTGCATTTTTCCTATTGATCCCCAACTGATTATTCAAGGCTGCATAATAGCTTTTTTGCTGTGGAGAAAGTTTTCCTTGAACATCAAGAACATTACCTAAATTAACTTTTGCTTCTTGACAATCGGGCTGGAGTGCTAGTACTTTCTCATAACAAGCGATCGCTTCTTCCCACTTGTTTTGTTGTTGCAGAGTATAACCCAGATTATTGTATACTGATACTGATTGGGGTTGCAATTGCAAGGCTTGGCGATAACAGTCCTCAGCATCCTGTAACTTACCTTGGACTTGATGCAAGTTTCCCAAGCTAAACCATACCTTAAGGGATTGGGGCTGCAACTCTAGAGCTGTTTTTAAGAGTTGTTCTGCATTCTTATGCTGTCCCTTTTGCTGGGCTAGCACACCTAACCCGTATAGCGCTTCCGGTTGCTGTGGACTTACATCTAAAATTTGACGATAAACCTGTTCTGCTTGGGGTAAGCGCTTAGCTTGATGATATTGAACAGCGAGTTTAAGAGCATCTGCAACTGTAGTCATAACTTATGCATTTATATATATCTTTTTTTTGTGCACTCGCCAAGGATTAAAATCCCTGGATCATTCTCAAGAAGAGCTAGAGGTCTCTATGTTCTGGTTACCAGCGTCACGCTAGTAACTAGGGGAGTTGAGGCTACACCTCCTGGTTATCGCCCTTGGAAATGCAAGTTATTAGATAAATCAGACTGAGTAAGCATGAGAGCGTGTTTTAACCTGCAAGGTGGGTTATCAGGCTACACGACATTCGCAAGAAGATAGCAGTGGGGGAGAAAATGGCATGATTGTAAAAAAATATTACTAAAACAATTCTTTTGGATTTAAATATCGTATATTCAAACCAGTGAAAGCCGAAAGCTCATATAGCCAGAGAGCCTTCGGCGAGTTCTAATAATACTTGGCTTCCGAGCCGATACTCTACTTGCAGTGATTCAGTGTCTCTGTTAGTAGAGTTTTAAATTAGTAAGTAGCAGATACGGAGAATGCGTTAGCTGCAGAAGTACCATCATCGGTGTAGGTGAAACCGAAAGCTTCAGCCAAGGTGTTTTCACCGAAAGCAGTAGCACCAGCTTCAGCAGTAGCTAAGTTGCCGCTGATGTCAACGTCAACATCAACATCTTTGTCAATATCGATGGTTTCGGTAACGAGAACGTCGATATCTACATCTTTCTCAGCAGTAAAAGAGAAACCACCAACTACTTCTTCAGCAACGGATTCCATGAAAGTTAAATCGTTGATAATCATTTGAGTTTCCTCCAAAAGGTTTTGTGTTTGTTTTGCGAATCAACTCTGTTTGAGTTGTTGTAATCAATATAGCGGATAAAATTTTGCTTGTATCGCCAAATTGGCTTAACATTTGATGTTTTATGCCAAATTGGCTGCTTTTTTGAAACTGGGTAATTTCAGCAGATATATTGACACGAAAACTAGCCCAGTTTTATCTTTTAAAACTGAGCATCATTTACCTCTAGGGAATTGAATTTATCAGTTAACAGTTATCAGTTAACCTGCCCAAAGTTTCCCTAAGAAGCGATATTATACAAAATCAAAAAATGTTTGCAACTTTCGATCATGGTAGGACTAAACCTTACACATCTCTTACTCTTTCGAGTAGGAGGGCAAGATGAACACTGTCCATCCTCCAAATCAATCATCTATTACATCTTTTAGAAATTTGTATTGCTTAACTTCCTCTTAAACTCTTTAGAAAGTGTAACTAATATAGCTAGATATTTGTTGCCAAATTGGCATAATCTATGTATAGAAATATTACTACAACAATTGCTGCGATTCCAGTGCAAAGCGTTGGGGAATATCAATATCTATGAAAATGCACCCTTTAAAAATTCTCTTTTCTGTATAAGTCTTTAGTGCCAAGAAAATTAATTAAATATAAAATTTAAAGGGAATGCGTTACTCTTGTGATAGAGGGGTAAAAAATTAAGATAATCTACCCTAAATTTTACTATATATAAAAGTCAAAGATGCTGTTAAATCAAATTCAACTATTACGACTTTCCCAAGGACAACTAAACTTATTAGAACGTTGTCCCCGTCAATTTCAACATACCTATTTAGAACAACTCCATTCTCCCCCACATCCAGAACAAGAACAACGCCAAAATTTAGGGAGTCACTTCCACTTGCTGATGCAGCAACACTCCATGGGTTTGTCAATTGATAGCTTTCTACAAGCAGATAGTCAGCTAAAAGCCTGGATGGAAGCCTTTGCCAAAGCTGCACCAGAAATTTGGCAACCTATATTTAATGTCCATACTTTCCGCGATAGCGAACATTACCGTACATTGCAACTTCAAAACTACTTATTAACAGTTATCTATGATTTATTGATTGCAGATTCCCAACATGCACAAATTCTGGACTGGAAAACATACCCACAACCCCCAAATAAGCGCAAATTAGAACAAAACTGGCAAACACGCTTATATATGTATGTCTTGGCAGAAACTAGCCACTACCCACCAGAAAATATCTCTATGACTTACTGGTTTGTGCAATCACAAGACAAGCCACAAAAGATGACATTTAGTTACAATACGGCACAACACGAGAAAACCAAAAAGAAATTACAGCAACTTTTGCAGAAATTAGACAACTACTTGCAAGCTTACAACCAAGGACAACAATTACCACAAGTGCCAGAGGGAAGAAAAGTTTGTCAACATTGTCAATATGCAACTCGTTGCGGACGCTTTCCCATCGCAACCCCAGAGGAAACAAAACTAGTAAACACTTCCCTACTCAATCCCGCTACGATTCAAGAAGTATTACTCAACAGTTAATTGCCCCTTGAAGATATTATTATGGATTTTGACGAACCTGAGACTATTTATGTCCGCGAACTAGGTATAGATGATATTGCACCTGTTTATCATCTGGGTGAAGAATTATTTACCAGTGATTTATATCCTTTCTTATATAGAACTTGGGATGAGTGGGAGGTGATTGGACTTTACAACACCGATCCAGAATATTGCTTAGTAGCGGAAATAGACGAACAACTAGGAGGATTTATTTTAGGAACTATTATCACTAAAGCCTCTTGGACTTACGGATATATCCTCTGGTTAGGAGTAAATCCTCAATTTCAACGTCAGGGAGTCGCAGACAAGTTAGTTGATAGACTGATTTCGCGTATGATTGAAGATGGAGCGCGGTTGATGTTGGTAGATACCGATCCGGAAAATATTCCAGCCATGAAGTTTTTTAAGCGCAAAGGTTTCGGTCAAGCCCGCCAACACATTGTACTATCGATGAATTTGAGTAAACACGAACACTATAGCAGATTGATAGACTACGAACGGCAAAAAGCAGAAAGGGCTGGTTATAAGCCTACTCGTCCTGTGCGTACCCGGAAATCTCAGGTGATCGCTAGCGATGTTGCCCTCAATAATCTAGTCGTCGATTCTACCAAAAATGATAAAGAAGCCTCGGTTTAAAGGGCTGAAATCAGGGAACGGGGAATAGGGAACGGGGAACGGTAAGTTCTTAAGAGGTAAGAGGTAAGAGGTATTTTCATGGCAAGGTTGTGAGCAAAATTGCCTGTCCCCGTCTAGCTTGAAAATAGGAATGGGAAAGCACAACGGTTTTACTTGTCAAAAAACTCGCTTCGCTACACTAATGGTCTGACCCCCGAACGGCACGCTTGTTAAGCGCTTTCCTCTTGCACGAACTCACTCGTTTCCAGGCTCAGCCTGGAAACGCATTTAGGGCGGGCTGTTGCCTCCAGAATTGATGGCTAGCAGAGACACACTAAATGTATTACAAGGTTTTACCTTGTAAAGAGGAAGGGAGCTAGAAAAGAGTCTTACCCCCCCAAAAAACACGCTTCGCTATAGTAAGGGTCACAACCTAGGCAAAAACACGCTTCGCTATAGTAAGGGTCACAACCTGGGCAAAAACACGCTTCGCTATAGCAAGGGTCACAACCTGGGCAAAAACACGCTTCGCTATAGTAAGGGTCACAACCTGGGCAAAAACACGCTTCGCTATAGTAAGAGTCTTACCCCCCAAAAAATCTAGCGCTATAGTAAGGTTCACAACCTGGGCAAAAACACGCTTCGCTATAGTAAGAGTCTTACCCCCCAAAAAATCTAGCGCTATAGTAATGGTCACAACCCCCCAAAAAATCTAGCGCTATAGTAATGGTCACAACCCCCCAAAAAATCTAGCGCTATAGTAATGGTCACAACCCCCCAAAAAATCTAGCGCTATAGTAAGGGTCACAACCCCCCAAAAAATCTAACGCTATAGTAATGGTCACAACCTGGGCAAAAAATCTAGCGCTATAGTAATGGTCTTACCCCCTCAGGGCACTAAGATAAGCGCAAACTCTTGCACGAACTCGTTTCTGGGCTGCAGCCTGGAAACGCAGCATTACAAGGTAAAACCTTGTAAAGAGGAAGGGAGCTAGAAAAGAGTCTTACCCCCCAAAAAACACGCTTCGCTATAGTAAGGGTCACAACCCCCCAAAAAATCTAGCGCTATAGTAAGAGTCTTACCTCGGCAAAAAAATTTGTTTTAATGCAACAGTGGATTCTTTTAAATCAGGAACAACCACCCCCATGGTTTGTGCAAGCCTTAAAGCAGTACTTACCTTCATCAAAGGGAAATTTTGCAGCGCAGTTGTTGTGGCAGCGGAATATCCGGGAAAAATCACAACTAGGAACTTTTGTCAATCCCCAAAATTATCAACCTGCAAGTCCCTTTGATTTTGGGCAAGAAATGCAGCTAGCAGTAGCAAGATTACAAAAAGCCAGAAAAATTCGCGAAAAAGTAGCAATTTGGGGAGACTTCGACGCTGATGGTATTACTTCCACTGCACTGTTGTGGGATGGCTTAGGACAGTTTTTTGCCCAAAATATCCAATTAAGTTACTACATTCCCAATCGGCTTACCGAATCTCACGGATTAAACTTTCTTGGCATTGATAATTTAGCCAAACAAGGTTGTAGCTTAATAATTACCTGCGACACGGGCAGCACAAATATCAGTGAAATCGCTTACGCAAAAACCCTGGGTATTGATGTCATAATCACCGACCATCATACTTTACCCCCAGAACGCCCACCAGTAGTAGCGATTATCAACCCCCGGTATTTACCCAGAGACCATCAACTGTATCATCTTTCCGGGGTGGCGGTGGCTTATAAATTAGTAGAAGCACTGTATCAAACATTGCCAGAAGTGCCCCAACAACCCTTAGAAGATTTATGGGATTTAGTCGCCGTGGGACTGATTGCGGACTTGGTACAATTAAGTGGAGATTGCCGTTATTTAGCGCAAGTCGGAATTCAACGCCTGCAAGCAGATTTTAAACAACCACCCCAGAAAAGAAGACGTCCAGGGGTAGGAAGATTGCTGGAATTATGCCAAAAAAATGGCGATCGCCCCACAGACATTTCCTTTGGTTTAGGTCCCCGGATTAATGCTGTCAGTCGCATTCAAGGGGATGCTAGCTTCTGCGTACAATTACTGACTAGCCGCAACCATAAACAGGTTCAGGAACTGGCAGAAGTCACAGAATTGGCGAACACCAGACGTAAATCACTACAAAAAGATGTTGCCCAACAAGTGACTCAAAAGCTGGCACAAATGGACTTATCCACCACCAGCGTCATTGTGTTAGCAGACCCCCAATGGTCTGTGGGAGTCTTGGGATTAGTTGCAGGACAAGTAGCACAAGAAACAGGTCGCCCCACAATTCTCTTAAGTACAGAAGAAGTCGAACAACAAGAAATAAATCTCCCCCTCTCCCCATCTCCTGGGCGGGGAAACCCCGCCCCTACTCCCCCCATCTCCCCCTCTCCCCATCCCCTAGCGCGTGGTTCGGCACGTTCAGTTAATGGGGTAGATTTATATCAACTGGTAAAAGACCAAGCACATCTGTTACATCGCTTTGGAGGACATCCCTATGCGGCGGGTTTAAGTTTACCAGTGGAAAATATTCCTTTATTTACCCAAGCTATAAATCAGCAGTTACGGCAAACTTTGGCAGGTGTCACCCTCCAGCCAACCGTAGAAGTAGACTTAGAGGTAACTGTGGCGGATTTAGGGAAAGATTTATTTTTGGAATTAAAACTGCTAGAACCCTGTGGAATGGGTAACCCCGTCCCCAAATTACTGATTCACAACTGCTGGTTTACAAATACTTGGCATCGCAATCAGCAAGATTGGCGAGGGAAAAAGGTACAGTACATCAAAACTGAGTTTGATATTCGGGATGACTCTTGCCAAAATCCCTTTCCTGGGGTGTGGTGGGGACATTACAAAGATGAATTACCCCCAGGAAGATGCGATTGTATAGCGGAATTAGACTATAACACCTATAAAAGACGTTACGAAATCCGCTTAATTGCTGTCCGTCCCGCTGTGAACTCTGCACTTAGCACCCTGCAAACCATACCTATATTAGACTGGCGTAATCTTCCCATTCCTGATGCTTCCACCACTCCCCAAAACCCCCTCATAGTCGAAGAATCTCCCACTAGTTGGGATGATTTACGAGTTTGGTTGCGGCGATCGCTTTATAATCAACAACCATTAGCGATCGCCTGGTCAAAACCCAAACACCAAGCACCGGAACAAGTTTGGTTAACTCTAGTGGGAATTGCCAAGTATCTTAACCGCACCAAGCAATCAGTTACCCGTGTGCAACTATTAGAAAAACTTGGTATCAGCGACCAAAGCTTACATCTGGGTTTTCACGCATTAAAGTATTTAGGTTTTTCCTGCCAAAGACAAGACCGTTATTTACAAATTAATCAGCATACAACTACCGTATCAAAACATGCTGAAGCTGCCCTCAAACAATTTTTAGCAGCTATTAGAGAAGAACAATTTCAACGAGAATATTTTGCCGAAGTGCCCGTATCAACTATTCAGGTGATCCTAGAACGGTTTAACACTTTTGACTTTTGACTTCCCCTACTTCCCCTACTTCCCCCTACTTCCGGGCGGGGAAACCGGGCGGGGAAACCCCGCCCCTACATTTCCAAATCTCCCTGATGCTCACATTTAAAACCTCGATTTTGCCAAACTTCCATATCCACATCCACCAGTTTTGTTACCTGAGAGCATTTTGGTTGGATAACTTGACTTAATATTCCCCAAAACAGGCTGCGGGTTACATCCAGCCCAGTTTTCCACCCATACTCACGATTACCAGGGATACCTTGTTCCTGAACAACTTCTGTTTCCACCCAAATCCCATGAGAACCTAAGATGATTTGTGCCATCCATTTTGCCCTTGGTAAATGAGTGGGAGAAGTAATCAACTTGACTTTACGCACTCCCCACCTTTGGAGAATCGGAAGACTATAGTAAAAATTACCGAAAGTAGAATCAGCGCAACCCTCTAACCACACTTGTTGCATCTGTGCTGCTTCCCTGTGAAAAATCTTCCAAATACAGGGTTCTGGAGAACCTCGGGAAATTAAAATAGGGATTTGGGGGTGTTGTTTTGCTAACTTAGCGACATGAATTTCCCGGACAATACTACCACCTAATACAAAGGCGGCATCTATTGACTGTGAGGATGCGGAAATAATGGTTATAGTAGTAAATGTTAGCCAAATACTAAGGATAAAACCCAATCCCATAGCTACTTTTGGTAAGAGTCGCCACCCTTTGCCGTAGGTTTTCCTATTGCGAGTGGATCTACTACTAGTTGCTCTCCTATTCATGGTTTTCTTTTCCACAAAAGCTGTGTTAAGGAAAGTAATTAATACCGTTAGTTTCAGTTCAGATTGTCATAACTTATATTAAGTACTATGAAGAGTAGTGTGGAATGACTCAATAAACAGGTCTATTTTCAAACCCATAGTTTTTTATTCACTCGGTTTTGTTACCTGCCTCCCGTTCCCTATTCCCCCCTCCCCGTTCCCTATTGCCTTTCCAAAACTCCAATTTTTCACTTATATGGGGTTTAATTATTGAGAGAAATGTCAATAATTTCAATAATCTTCCGGGAGTAAAGATTTAATAGGGAAAAACTCGATATCAATAGTAATGGATTATGTTCACAAAAACTTTAAACACAAAATGATAGCTTTAGTAGAAAAACTTATAAAAATCTACAAACTCTGATTGCTAAACTGTCAACAATAGGATTATTCCATCTCATATACGTCAGCACCCCGCTCTAAAGAGATACGGCCTCATGCCTCTGTTCTCTCTTTAGGTAGCTGACCAGCCTAAGTTCTTTGAGAACTACGTTATCGGCAAGCGTTTAAGTTCCTACCTACAGATACGTAGCCAGTCTGTAGCTCTAGAATCGAACCATTAAACAGTTTTACGAGGGGTAAGACAGTGTGGCAAGCGAAAGTACCGACCGATAACTTTGGCGTTCGCGCAGCGTGTGCGAAGCACTTGGCTAACTTTACTGGAATAGCAAGGCGTTCCCGGCATACAGGGAAGTGGACAAGTACTATTCCTCTGCTTGCCCAACCCCTATTGGGGCGTTCCACGGGCGTTAAAACACCCGTTGGTTTTTCATCCGCGACTTGTAGCTTGCTTCGGTGCAGGGTAAATGCGCGGTCTCCAAACCTATCAAGAAGTTTTCGATGAAAAAATCTACGAAGCGTTACTCACCTTTCTCGGTAGCCCTAATTGGTGGAATTATCGCCACTGGTGCTACATTTTCGGCGCTATGTCCTGCTTGGTCTCGTCCTGCCAGCGATTCCCTCAAAGACAGTCCGAAACTGATTGTAGACCAAGTGTGGCAGTTGGTGAACCGTGAATATGTAGATTCCACATTTAATCAACAAGATTGGCAAGCAGTTAGGCAGAGACTATTAAGCAAAAATTATTCTTCTAAAGAAGAAGCATACGCAGCCATCAGTAATGCTTTAGAGATATTGAAAGATCCATATACTCGGTTTATGGACCCCAAGCAGTACGAATCTCTTACCAGACAAACTTCAGGGGAAGTATCTGGGATTGGCATTCGTATGCAAATACACGAACGAACCCAGCGGTTGACAGTGGTGGAGGCTTTAGAAAATTCACCAGCTTTGCAAGCTGGGATTAAGGCTGGAGATGAAATTTTGGCAATTGATGGCAAGCCTACTCAGTTGATGCAAATCGAAGAAGCATCGAGGTTAATCCGTGGGAAGGTGGGTACAGTAGTCACCTTGCGTATGGGAAGAAGGGGACAAACAGCCTTTAATGTCAAATTGAAACGAGCAACCATTGAAGTTCCCACAGTTCGTTATACCCTCAAGCAAGAAGGTAATCGCCGTATTGGTTACATAAGTTTGCGTGAATTTAGCGGTCATGCAGCAGAACAAATGCAAAGAGCGATTAAAAATTTGAATAGCAAGCAAGTCGATGGCTTTGTATTAGATTTGCGGGGAAATCCTGGTGGTTTATTACAAGCGAGCATTGAAATTGCCCGGATGTGGATGGATAAAGGTGCAATTGTGCGTACAACAGACCGCAGGGGAGGTAATGAATTAACCCATGCCAATAATACTGCTCTCACTCAACGCCCACTGGTGGTATTAGTAGATCAGAATTCAGCTAGTGCTAGCGAAATTCTCACCGGAGCGCTCAAAGATAACAAGCGTGCCATCGTAGTTGGTAGTCAAACCTTTGGTAAAGCTTTAGTTCAGGCAGTACATCAGTTAACAGATGGTTCCGGCGTTGCTATAACTATTGCCCATTATTATACCCCTAAAGGAACAGATATTAATCGTAAAGGAATTAAGCCAGATATTCAAATAGACTTGACCAAGGCACAAGAACGCCAGTTAGCCACTAATCCCAAGCTATTAGCAACTAAAAACGACCCTCAATATGCTAGAGCCTTAGCAGTTCTCTCCAATAATCTTTTAGCCCAACCCTTACAAACTCAACCTTCACAGTCAGCCTCATTCCCTAGCACCAGAACCAAGAAATTTTAACACTCCTTGCGGAAGGTCCCCCGGTGGAGTCAGAGCAACCGGGGGATAAGAGTCAACTGAAGGAACAGGGTTTGAGCGGAACAGGATTTCTGGTCGATTAGGTTAAATTGTTAATTTTTATAAATTGATTCGCACAAAATATATGAATTAATCAGCTGTTGTAGGATAATAGGATTATAGATGAAGCTTTTTATAATGGAGTGTTGCTCAAATTTTTTCGACAAGCACCACTCCATTATAAAATACATTTAATTTTAACCTCTTAATAATACCAGGAAAGCCCCAAAAACAAGTCGATTTTTTTACAAAACTTAATTTTTTTTGAGATGTAGGCTGCGTTACCCTACCGAACAACACACCCTACATTTAAACTTGTTAATATAGCTGGAAATATTAGACTGCGGTGGCTTTGTAATGCCTCCTAGCCCCTAACAAAGTGAAAAATAAGTCTTGGTGAAGTACCCACAGACTCCGCTTACGCTACGTCTTGGGCTTCGCGTCTCGCTCGCCGTTGCTTTGTTGGGTATCCCAAAAAAATGGGTATCCGGAACTAAATCCGGTCTGAGTCTTACACAGCGTCTCTGGCATTTC
>JASJCY010000139.1 GCA_030065825.1 Nostocaceae cyanobacterium
GTTTATAAAACAAATATAAAACTAGGAGTGAGGGTCGAGAAACCGGGTTTCTTTTGATTTATATACTCTGATTATCGGTTACCCACCCATAGAAACCCGGTTTCTTTGGTTTTTACCTTTTATTTATAAACACACTCTTAGTAAGGAGAGGGGAAGGGGTGAGGTAAGGGTCTGTATTGCACAAAAAGTGAAAACCGCTATAGTAATGGTCGCAACCCCTCAAAAAACCAGAAGGTTTACCAACACTTAGTTTTATTCTTTTAACTTTTAACTTTTAACTTTTGACTTTTAACTTTTGACCCCTTCGAGGTACTGTGCGAGAAGGGTCCTACGCCCAACGCCAGTCGCTCCTGATTGGAAACCAAAAAGACCGCGCTGGCTCACTTTTGACTTAATTTAAGGGGTGCGATCGCAAATAGAGCGTTCTTGCTGGTCAAGATTGCGGTTGTGTTTGAGGTAATCTTGCACCCAGCTACAACCGCGTATTACCAAATCTTTCAGGTCTAAATTCCACAAAATTATTGTGCCATCATCACTGGCTGATGCCAGGGTTTGACCATCGGGACTAAAATTAACATCTAATACTGGAGCATTATGTCCGTTAAGAGTTTTAATTAATTTTCCTTCCAGACTCCAGAGTTTGACAGTGCTATCCCAACTAGCAGCAGCGAGGATTTTACCATTGGGATTGAAGGTGACGGCATTTACACTATCGCTGTAGCCTTTTAATAAGGTCTTTAACAACTTACCATCCCACCGCCAGAGTTTGACTGTGTTATCCCAACTGGCAGAAGCTAGTAAACGGTCTGTAGGACTGAAACTAACACCTAATACCCAACTATCATGGGGTGATAAGGTGTTTAACAAAGTACCATCCCGACGCCATAGTTTTACGGTTTTGTCATCGCTAGCGGAGGCGAGAATTTGGCTGTCAGGACTAAAACTGAGGTTGTTTACCCAGCCTTGATGTCCTTCCAAGGTATTAAGCAAGTGACCATCTAAAGTCCAAATTTTAATGGTTTTATCTTTGCTGGCTGATGCTAATTGCTGACCGTCAGGACTAAATTTGACGCTCATCACACTATCATTATGTCCTTGGAGGACTCTAATTAAGTCACCGTTTCGTCGCCACAGTTTTACGGTTTTGTCATAACTGGCAGAAGCAAGGATCTCACCATCTGGGGAAAAACTAACACTGGCAACTCTGTCTTTGTGTCCTTCCAAAGTTTTGTAGAGACGAGTTTGTTCGCCATTATTAGTAAGATGCTTTTTCCAAAGTTTAATTGTGTGGTCGCGGCTACCAGAAGCTAACATTTGACTGTCAGGACTCCAAGCAATGCTCAATACTCTGTCTTCATGTCCTTGGAGAACAGGCAAAGTAGGGGCATCTAAACGCCATAATTTGACGCTTTTGTCGTAACTTGCCGATGCTAGGAGTTTACCATTGGGACTAAAAGAAACACTGGCGACAGCATCACTGTGTCCTTTCAAGGTTTTGATTAAGCTACCATCACTGAGATTCCAGAGACGGATGGTGTTATCATCGCCAGCGGAAGCTAAGTGTTGACCGTTGTCAGTAAACTTAAGACTCCAAATGATTCCCTGATGCTGCTGCAAAGTTTTATGGAGACGAAACTTGACTCTATCTTGGTTATTTGTACCTACTCGTCGCCACAATTTGATGGTTTTGTTGCGATCTGCTGATGCTAGAGTTTGACCGTCGGGGCTAAAAGCGGCAACTGTGACACCATCTGTATGGTCTGGCAAAGTTGTCACCAAGCTGCCATCTTTTCTCCAGATTTTCACTGTTTTGTCGTCACTGGCTGATGCTAGCAACTGCCCATCTGGACTGAAGCTAACCCAGTTTACCCAATCTTGATGTCCTCTGAGGATTTTTACTAATTTTCCGTCTGGATACCAGAGTTTGACGGTATTATCTTTACTGCCTGTAGCCAATAAAGACCCGTCTGGACTGAAATTGACACTGTAAATCCAATCTCGGTGACCATTTAAAGTAACCTGTGGTTCGGGGTCAAATTCTTCCGTAGCTGGATTTTTACGCCAAATTTGTACAGTTTTGTCAAGGCTAGCAGAAGCTAAGAATTGACCATTGTGACTAAAACTTAAACTGGTGATGGCATCGCTGTGACCATTGAGAGTTTGCAGTAAGGTGCCATCAGGACGCCACAATTTGACTGTGCGATCGCGGCTACCAGACGCCAATATTTCACCGTCAGGGCTAAAAGATACCCCCCAGACGATATCAGTATGCCCTTCTAAGCGATTTGCCTCTTTGACCCCATAAACTGCCTGCTGTAGGGCAACTGCTACCCGCATCTGGGTATCTGGTTGTATACCCTTTCCCCGTTTAAGTCCTCTCCATGCCTGTAAACTTTCTAATAGGGCATCAAACTCCTTATTCGAGGCAAACAGGGCTTCTGAAGCCGCTGTGATGGCACTAATATGTAAGTTAGTTTCGCTGCGTTCAGCCCGTAGGGTTTGGCGAATTGCGGCTTTTTTTTGTAAGTCAGCTTGCCACCATAATCCCGCTACAGTTGCTGACATAATTGTCAGAATTGCACCAGCTATCCGTGCTTCTCGTAGTCGCTTTTGTAGGATTAAATTTAGTTGTTCTTGACTAATTTTTTTGGCTATTTCAGCTTTGTTTCGTTCAAATTTGATTTTTTCTAATTCGGCAATAATACCATAGTTATTTTTTTGGCGAATAGGTTCTACTAAATAATCGTGAACCAACTGATAGCGGTCGCCGGATTCTTCTCTAATTTGTAATACTAAACCAGAATCTACCAAGATATCTAAAATCAATTCCCAGGCGACTTCAAAATTTAGTATTGCTTCAATATTCTTACCAATTGCTAGCCCTAACTCAGCTTTTGTTTTTAGGGGACGCGTACCTTTTTCGTTTGTTAATTCAAATAGTAATTGTCCACAAACTTGTTCATTTTCCCGCCCACAATCTTTGATAACTTGTTCTAACCAACGTTCTACTAATTTCTGGGAACCACCACTTTGTTGATATTCTGCCAGGGTGCTGATATTTTCTGCTTGTAGTTGAGCTCCTACTATTTGTAATTCAATTGGATGTACTTTTTGGGTTTCTTGAGCCAAATCCCGTACTAACTGATTTACCAGTTCATCACTGAGTTCACAATGGGAACGTTGGGTAAGACTATGGATAATTTTTTTGGTATCTTCGATAGAAAAATCACCCAATTGATAGCGAATATTTTTGTCAAGAATATTATTGTTAATTACATTCAAATTACATTCACTATCAATTTTCTCTTTGCTAAGTTGCTCTATTTCTAACAAATAATGCAAATAATCTTCCCGGATAGAAACCAAAACTTTGACATAGGGAATATTTAAACATTGACAAAAAAATCTAAAAAACTCTCGTCTTTGAGAATGATTTTTAATGACAAAAAACAGTTCTTCAAATTGGTCAAAAATCAGAATAACACTGTAATGACGGTCAGTTAATAATCTCAGCTTTTGGAGAATTACAGCTGGTGAAAGTTCTAAAGCAATTTCTATATCTGTCTGTGCTAAAGCTTGATTTAAACTACGTCCTAAAGCTGTAACCCAATCGGTGTAAACCGACAACTGTAAGGGCAAAGGAATGCGACCACCAATGACTTTTTGTTTTAATGCCGGTACTAATCCAGCCTTGAGAATTGAACTTTTACCAACCCCAGAAGAACCATGAATAATTGTGAGTTTGTAATCCGCACGACTAATTCTTTCTACAAGACGATTAACATCTTCCTGTCTTCCAGAAGCAGCAATTTCTGGGGCTATATTATCGGGCACAAACGGTATACTAGGAGAGAGCAAAACCGGGTTAACTCTGTAGCGTTGCGGTTGTAATTGACTCGCACCAATAAAAGCACGAAAACCATACTGGTGTTCGATTTGGATTTTTTCTTGCTTGAGGTTAAAGGCTTCTGGATAGTTATGCAATTCACAAAAATATAGCGATCGCAATTCTTCCACAATCTCTAAGTACAAAGATGGCTCATACTGAAGTTCACAAACCACCCGTGCCCATTCTAAATTATTAACTGCTTCTTCCCACTCTCCTAAATGGCGATGGGCACGTCCTAACCATAAAAGATACCAACTTTCCTGTTGTCGGGAAACCTCTGAGGTTACTTCTGCCAAAGAAAGGGCTGTATTGGCTAATTCATATACCTGAACCCAATCAGATTTATCAGCGGCGACAGCTGCTAAAAAGCCGTAATCTTGAGCAATTTGTGCTTTTGTCCCATAAGTCTGATGCAATTCCAAGGATTTTTGTGCCAATTCTTGCAATTGATCCCAAGCTTGTAAGCGTTGCAGCATCTCACAAGCAGGGACGATAAATTGTGCCACCAATTCTTTTTGCCCAGCCGTCTCCAACACCTGCAAGCATTTCTTAAACCATAACAAAGCATTTTGCCAATGGCGTTTGCTAACTCCTGGTTGTACGTCTGCTAGCCGTCGATAACATAACCCCAGGTGGAATAGGACTATTGCTTTACGGAAAATGTGAGGAGTAGGGGCGGGGTTTCCCCGCCCTAGGTTTCCCCGTTCAGGGTTTTCCCGTTCAGGGTTTTCCCACCCTGGGTTTCCCCGTTCAGGGTTTCCCCACCCTGGGTTTCCCCGTTCAGGGTTTTCCCACCCTGGGTTTTCCCGTTCAGGGTTTTCCCACCCTGGGTTTCCCCGTCCGTGAGTGGGAGAAGAGGGGGAAGAGGGGGAAGAGGGAGAAGAGGGGGAAGAGGGGGAAGAGGGGGAAGAGGGGGAAGAGGGGGAAGAGGGGGAAGAGGGGGGAGTAATTTCTGTCTCCTCTTCTTGTTGTTGCCATAGTTGGAGACTGCGTTGAAAATGAACTATAGCTGCATCAATTTCATCGTTAGCGTAGTGATCGCGTCCCAGGACAAATTCTAAACTAGCTTCTAATTCTGGTTCCAGTGTGACATCAAAAAGACGCAGCAAATCATTCCTGGCTGACTCGATTTCTCGCCGATGTTGGGAGGACGGATCTAAATCCAGGGCTGCATTAGATAAGAACTTTTCTACACCTGCTTCTAAAACTTTGGCAAATAAGGTTTGGGTTTGTTGCCTAACTAAGGATATTAAATCTGTTTTTGCCATTTCAAATTTAATGGTGGTAGCAGCCCAGCTTTTAAAGTCCGGTGCTAACCTAGAAAGGGCTGTTGCTACCTGATCTGAAAGCCACAATACCACTGGAAAATTAAAAGTGGCAGCATAAGTATCCCGCGCTTGATTAATGTTAGTCAGTAAGTCTTCTAAAACTAAACTAGACTCTAACCCAAACACCATTAAAGCCGATGGCAAGCAATCCGTAGCTACCGCTGGATGATTTAAATACAGTTCTTTGACAATGGTAGTATGTAGCGCCGTGGTTGATGGATCTAAAAATAATTCTCGTAAATTAATATCTTTAGTCAGAGAACGGAGATTCTCTAACATTTGCTTGCGTAATTGCCTATAATTACACCGGACTAAAATTAGGGCAAATTGACCTTGGGAAAGGGCGATCGCTCGAATCAATCTTTGTAAAGAACGCTGATTGTCGCTAGTTGCGTTCACTGCTGTGAATTTACACTGCGTCATAACCAAAAATAGAGCTGATGGTGTGAAGAGAAAATACTAAGTAGGTAGGTACAAATAAAGCGAACGCTTTTAGGGTCGTCATTTGTCATTTGTCATACCCTGCAAAGAGGTTCCGCTAACGCGTCTGTGTCATTGATAAAGGTTTCACTCTTGATTTACGTTTCGTAATATAGTTGTGTCTATTTCTGCCCACTTACTTAGTGTTGGGAATAGACATCTTCAAAAATTATGCATAGGTTGTCCGAAATCCTTGTACAGACGTAGTAATGCTACATCTGTACATCTTTTCCACCAGATGTCTAATGATGGCACAGACAGGCATAAACATGGCGCTAGTCAACCAATTTTGGATTTTAGATTACACCTCATCCCTTCCCCTCTCCTATCCTCACTCCTAACTCCTCTCCCATTGGCAGAGGGGGAAAGGGAGAGGGGTGTCCGACAGGATGGGGTGAGGTTTGTATTGCATCCTGCAATCTCCCATAGTTTTGTTGCCAAGCCATGACTTTTTCGGTTTCTGCCAATGCGGGACTAATACCAAACCAGCGTCCTTGGCGATCGCGATATTCAAATACAAACATACTGCGCAACAATCGCTGGTATTCATTTTCGCCTTTGAGGCTTTGCTGGTTGACTACCTCATAAAGCAATTCCCACTCTGCTTCGTTAATTGCTAACAACAGGTCGTCGCGGTAGTCTTTGATCACAGCTTCTAAACAATCCTGGGAAAATGGTGGATCTTGGCGTTGCAGACAGCTGTAAAGTAGTCCCAATAAGTTACGGATGTGACCGCCACTAACTCGACACAGACGGTCCAAAGTTTCTGGGTGATCGAATAACTCTGGGATTAATTCTAATCTCCGATTCCAAGAAACTTCTGGAAAGGCTCTAGCTAAAACTAGCTGCCGTAACAACAACATTCCTGGTTCGTAGTCGCTACCATCTCTTTGCCGTACTTGTACCATGGGCAAGACTTTGGGGGAAATTCCTCCCCCAAAGCGATTTTTTAATGTCTCGTATTCATTGGAAAAAATTAATGCCAGAGGAATTGTATACACCAAGTGACAATTAAGCCTACGCAGCTGTTCACCACGGTCGATAAACAGATATTCTGGTTGCGATCGCCCCGATGCCAAAGGACGCATATCCACTCGATCTAAATTATCAACAATTACCACCAGTCCTTTTTGACCGCGATATTTTAATTGCTGTATAGCTTTTGCTAATATCTCTTCATTAATTGCTTGCAAAATACTATTAGTGCGCGGTTCTAGATATTGCCGCAATTGAGAACGCATTTGGGGACTATCTTTGGTTTTGGTGGTAATTTTGGCAATGCCAATGGATAACTCCCCTCCGGAAAACTCAATGGGAGTTTGCAAAAAATCGGCAATTTCTCGAAATAAACCGCCAAAATAGGTTGGTTGCAGATTAATACCAATTTCTTCCAAGCTGATACTCACCTGACGCGCTACACTCAGCAAAATATCGGTGACATCAATATCCGCCATGTCCAGGTCTTGACTGGATTCAAAATACACTACGTGAAATCCAGCAAATTCTAATTCTGCCTTGAGACGCTGTAATTCCGTGGATTTACCACAGCCAATATGACCAGTAAATAATTGGCAAGTTGGTTCATCCGGAGAAATACGCACAATTGTTCGTTGCAATTCCTCAACGATTTTGCAACCGCGCACGTCAGAAAAATCTATATAGTATTGCCTATCGGAGGCATTGCCCATAACCAGGGTTTTACTAGGATTACAGGCTCGAAAAAACCGTGATAAATTTAGTGTCGTTTTCATTTAGTAGATGCAAATTAATTTGTATTTTTTATACAAATCCTTTCTACCCCGGGCTTTTGCAGATGATAAAGTCCTAAATTACACCCTTAAAATACGGTAGAAATTTAATTGTCCCTGATGTAATCACTCAATAATCCTTTGTACACCTGTTTTCTCAATTTTGACAATTGCTAGTGCCAATTCACTTATAAGTAGATTCCACAAGCAAGTGACTAGGAAATAGAAAAGGCTGGACAGTAGGATTTTTGGTTGCTATAACTACTGGGAAGTACAGGTAAACATAAATCTAACTACCCTAGTTAATTAGTAAATCCACTGTTGATTTCAATATCACTCCATGTTTTTTTTGTCAACTAGCCTAGAGTATATATCTAATAGTTAATTTTAGCAATCAATACAAAAAAGAAATTTGTAGTTTACACGTCTTAAAAGATACCTGTGTCCGTCTAACTATGACAGCTATGGTAGTCAATACTTGTGCGGATTTATGGGATTTTATGTATAAATTAATGTCAATAGGGAATAGGGAACAGGGAATAGGGAATAGGGAATAGTGTTTCCAATACGGTTCGGTTAACAGCTACCGTTACCCGCACACTTTAGGGTGACGGCAAGGAAAAAAACAGACCCTAGGCGTTTACCCCGTTTCCTGTTCCCAAGTATCCTGTAGGTTGGGTAGAACGGAGTGAAACCCAACAAATCGAACGTTTGATATGTTGGGTTTGGTGTCTCAAACGCCACTTCCTACAACGGAGGGAACCTCAACGGACAGTTTGCACAAGTCGGGAAACCAGCCCATGCAACTGTCCTCCGCAACAAAGTGGCTCCCCAACCTACAGTTTAGGTTAATGTGAGGTTTGAAAACACGCCCTAAGCGTTTACCCCGTTTCCCGTTCCCAAGAGTAAAAAACTAGAAGAACATAGGGAAAATGGTCTTACTGAGGGCATAAACAAGAGTGTGCTTGCTGTAAAGTGTTACTAAATATCAAAAATCTCTCGCGAAGTCAGAGAGTTGGTATGGAAAATATTCAACAAAGGCAGGAGCGTACTTGCTACTGGAACTGAAATCATAAAGAGGTTTGAATGGCTGGCTTATTATCAGTTTCGCGGACAAATTTAGTCGAACGCCGCAGGAAATTACGTCGCAGGAGGCAGATTAAAAATCTTCAGCTTGTTTGGCGAACTATTGCTGTCAGTAGTTTTGCCGGGGGTTTACTATGGATGGCAACTCAACCGATGTGGGTACTGAAAACCCCCAAAGAAATTGAAATTGACGGTAATAAATTACTGTCTAAGCAGTCAGTTCAGTCTCTAGTGGAATTATCCTATCCCCGGTTTTTATTGCGGATTGAGCCATCTGAGATTGCCAAATCTTTGAAGCAACAACCGACAATTGAGCAAGCAAATGTCAGACGTCGTCTTTTTCCCCCAGGATTAATAGTCAAAGTCAAAGAACGAGTTCCTGTGGCTGTTGCTCAAACATCCACTCAGGAGGATCGTGACACCAAAGACAAAGCAAAAACCACAGGATTACTAGATGCTACTGGCTTGTGGATACCACTAGAAAAATACACTTCAGATAATCCCAACTTTCAACTGCCAAATCTGAAAGTGATTGGCATCCGCGAAAATTATTTCCCTGTGTTTTCTCAACTGTATCAAGCCATGAGCAAATCTCCTGTGCAAGTGATGGAAATTGATTTTGGTGATCCAACGAATTTAATTTTAACAACAGAACTTGGCAAGATACATCTGGGTTCTCCCAGCAGTTCCCAACTGTTAGAACAAATTCAGGTGATCTCCCAAATGCGCTACCTGCCAAGAAAACTTAATGTTAACCAAATTGAGTATATCGATCTCAAAAATCCAGAATCTCCTTTAGTACAGATGACCCAAAAAAAGTCCGTGCTTCCCTCCCAAAATCCCTAAATTGTAAGGACTTTTTAAACATCTAAAAACCTTGGAGTCAATTCATGTAAAGATTAGGTAAGTACAAAGCAAATTTTGTATAGTAAATTGCAATTATTTTAAAGGTCGAATTCTATTGATTGTATGATTAAGCCAGATAAGACGCGCTGTGGCGCGTCTTTACGAGTTATAAAACTATCTCATGATTTGCAGACTAAAATTAACTTTCTGCAGCGGGTGACCTGTATAAGTAACTACTTGAGCATTGCAATATAAAGCTACTAAATAGGGATAAACAATTATTTACTTCAGTGTTTGACGTTGCAATTTTATCAAATTATACAGACTTTACTATGTAATGTTCTAAGTTAAAAAATCATTAGGAGTTTTTAATATATGTAAAATTAATGACAAATATAGAGTAGTAGGATCATGATTTTCAGATTATCAGCAATAGCACAGTTATAGAGAGCCAAAATCGCAACATAGTAGCGAGTAGTTTAATATCTCGTTGGAGTTATACAGGTCATTTTTAGGTAAATATAGGTATACTTCTCTAGAATTAGCTGTGTGAGCAATTGCTTTAATGGTTGGTACCAAAAGCAAACTTTCATGCTTCCCATATCGTCAGATTTGGAAGCAATGGAAATCATAAACTCAACAAACCTAGATTGTGACTAAAGAAGTCTTTAGGGCATTAGCCCTTGCCGTAGTCAGCGCGTAAAGGATAAAAGATGGGGTACTTGAAGGGTACATGGTTTGCCCCTTGTGGGCATAAAAATGATTCAGTAGAAATAAGACTCATGCCCTATGCTTTTATGGGCAGTGGGTTAGTTTCATAACTGGTTCTCTAGCAACTAGCAATGGTTTTGCTGTAGGTACATACTTTATATTAGCCTGGGGCAAAACACCCTTATGGGGGTCTTCATACTTGATACTTGATACTTCAGTTGACTCTTAGGTTAATCACACCTTAAAAAGTCGTTTATCTACCTTTGTGAATCCAATGACACTTGATAATAACCAAGGGCTTACTTATAAAAACTCCCAGTCTCCAGGACAGTCAGGGTTTTCTTTAGCGGTGAATAACACCAATCCTTTTAGTCATTCTGGGCTAAACCTAGGGCAAAATAATGACAGTCATAGAATTCCTGGTGAAGAGGGACGCATTGGCGATATTGTTCCCGGTCGGGTTGCCAACATCAAAGTTATTGGTGTGGGTGGTGGCGGTGGTAATGCCGTTAACCGTATGATTGAATCCGATGTGAATGGGGTGGAATTTTGGACAGTTAATACCGATGCCCAAGCTTTGACTTTGGCTTCGGCTCCCTGTAGGCTGCAAATAGGACAAAAACTAACCAGGGGGTTGGGAGCAGGTGGAAATCCTGCTATTGGTCAAAAAGCAGCTGAGGAATCACGGGATGAAATTGCCGCAGCTTTGGAGGGTTCTGACCTGGTATTTATCACCGCAGGTATGGGGGGTGGTACTGGCACGGGTGCGGCTCCCATTGTGGCGGAAGTGGCTAAGGAAATGGGAGCGCTAACTGTGGGGGTGGTGACTAAACCCTTTGTGTTTGAAGGTCGTCGTCGCATTAGCCAAGCGGAACAAGGCATAGAGGCATTAAAAACTAGGGTAGATACCTTAATTATCATCCCCAACAATAAACTCTTGGATGTGATCCCCGAGCAAACACCCATGCAAGATGCTTTCCGCTATGCAGATGATGTCCTCAGACAAGGTGTGCAAGGTATCTCTGATATCATCACTATTCCTGGTTTGGTTAATGTTGACTTTGCCGATGTCCGGGCTGTAATGGCAGATGCGGGTTCGGCATTGATGGGGATCGGTATTGGTTCTGGCAAGTCAAGATCCAGAGAAGCGGCGATCGCAGCTATTTCTTCACCATTACTGGAATGTTCCATTGAAGGTGCTAGAGGGGTTGTCTTTAATATTACTGGTGGTAGTGACTTAACTCTGCATGAGGTTAATGCTGCGGCAGAAGCAATTTATGAGGTGGTCGATCCCAATGCCAATATTATTTTTGGAGCGGTAATTGATGATAGACTCCAAGGTGAGGTGAGGATTACGGTGATTGCCACTGGTTTTACTGGAGAAACTCCAACTCCACCAGCGCAAAATATTCCCAACCAAAGGGTAGTAACCCCCATGGCACAAAGACGACCTATGCCCCAGCCACCAGCTAATCCCCCTAAACCAGTTGCGGAACCCAAGGAAAAACCATCATTGGATATTCCTGATTTTCTCAACCGACGACGACCAAGACCAAACAATTAATCTATTACTTGTAAGTTATTGGTTGGATAATATTTGTATGGGATCGTCCGCTAAATTTAGGACTTCACCAGGGGCAGGGGTAAGCAATTTTGTTGCCATACCCGATGCTGTTAATTGGTGACGAAACTCTTCCACGCTACCCACCGCACGAATTAATTTTGGCAGAATGCCGCTCAAGCGGATGTCTCCCATGGCGTTGGGTACAAAAAAGCGGGGATGGAGTGCCCCTACCAGGTTCATCGCCTCTTTTGGTCCCATAAGTACCTGTCCCAGTAGGGGAAATACTTGCCCGACTACGGGAGCAAGAACCACATCTGGACTTTCGATCCGTTCTGCAATCCCAGTTTCTGGTCGGAATAGGTGAGGTTCATAATAAATACTAGTTTGACTGTGCTGGTCTTGAAGCACATAACCATTTTCTACCTGACCGGGTTGAAGTACAGCACCCGGTATTGCTGTAATCTCTAATTTCTCTGCCATTGTGTACCTTTGCCAGGGTGCCAGAGAAATTATATCAATGTAACCTAAATCTTTAACTACCTTAGCAGCCGTTGGTGAAGCCACTACCGGAATATTTCGGTCTAGCTGTTGTAGGGTTGGTTTATGGCAATGGTCGTCTAAACCTTGAGACAGCAAGATTAAATCTACCTTGGGTAAGGTGGCTGGGGTAAATACAACAGGGGTATTGTGGTAAGCAGTAAATAACCACGGCTGACCGTAAAAAACGAGGGGATCGACCAACCAGGGGTCAATCAAAACCGTTTGGTCAGCAATTTGTAACAGCCAGCTATTGAGGTCAATACGGGTGAGTTTCATGGTTATTTTTGATTTTTGTTTATAAGTGCCTGCTCTACCCATTGAATCACTCGATCCCCCAAACGTGTCTCCTCTAATAGATCGATTTCTCGAATGCCAGTAGGACTAGTAACGTTAACTTCCGTGAGGTAGCCACCAATAACATCAATACCCACAAATATTAAGCCATCTTTGCTAAGGGTGGGAGCTATTTGGGCACAAATTTCATATTCTTTGGGAGTAATTTCCGTTTTGGCAACGGTGCCACCAGTTGCCATGTTATTACGAAATTCCCCTGATCCAGCAAGACGATTAACTGCTCCAATTGCTTCCCCGTTAAGGAGGATAATCCGCTTATCTCCATCCTTTGCCTCTGGGATAAAGTTTTGTACCATCACCGGAATTCGACCTTGATGGGTACTGAGTTCGATAATAGAGTTAAAGTTGCGATCGCCTAATTCTAAAATTAAAATCCCTTCCCCGGCTTTTTGTCCCAGGGGTTTGAGAACCGTCTTCCCCTTTTTTTCGACAAATTCCCGAATCACCTGCTTGTGTGCGGTAACAATGGTTTCGGGAATCGCTTCTGTAAACTGGAGAGCATACATTTTTTCGTTGGCATTTCTGATTCCCCTGGGACTATTTATGACCAGGGTTTTGTTTTGGTCTATGTAGTCCAAAATGTAGGTAGCATAGAGGTAGGAAGTCGTAACTGGTGGATCTGTGCGCATAAATACGGCATCCATAGTTTCCAAGCAATTGAAGACGCTATCCCTAATCTCATACCAGGGATCTGCTGCTACCCAATGTCCATCCACTTCCTTGATGGGTACCAGTTCTACTCGCTCTAAAACTGCCCAAGCTTTACCTGCTACCACGGTGAGCTGATTTGCCTGAGTCACCCAAACTTCGTGTCCCAAAATTTGTGCTGCTTCCATAAGAGCAACACTTGTATCATGACAGGGATTAAGTTGATGGATGGGATCGATGATAAAAGCCAGTTTCACGCTTTCTGCCTCAATTACCAGGACGTTCTAAATATGATTCAACTTTCATTATCTGTTAATTAATCCCCCTTGCACTGCCAGTTTTGCTCAAACTTAGGCAACTGCCATATTCATACTGTTTTTAGTAGCGGTTTTAACCCGCATTTTGAGTCCCTTACTATTTATAATTTGCACTCCTATGCAATCACCAGGAGGCAGAGCCTCAACTCCCCTAGTTACCAGCGTGACGCTGGTAACCAGAACATAGGGATTTGTGGCTCTTCTTGAGAATTATGGAAGGAGGAAAGAGGCACTTAAGGGTATCGCTACACGGACGTTTGCCTGCCTAGCCTTCTAGGGTTTGGGTGTTTTTCAAAAATTGGGATGCTCCCCATTTTGAGTCTCTTACTATTTATAATTTGCACTTCCAAAAAGGATAACCAGGAGGCAGAGCCTCAACTCCCCTAGTTACCAGCGTGACGCTGGTAACCAGAAACGCTGAGGGTAGGGACTCTCGCGCATTCGTTGAGCAACCCCAAATTATGGATGACCCGCTCCTACTAATAGCTGATCGAGCTTTCCTTGGGCATCTAAAGCGTGGATATCATCACAACCCCCAACGTGAGCATCGTTGATGAAAATTTGCGGCAATGAACGGTGTCCGTTTGCCCTTTGAGACATTTTAGCCCGTGCTTCCTCGTCTCCATCAATGCAGTATTCAGTAAATTCAATTCCTTTGTTATCTAGCAAACCTTTGGCACGAATGCAAAATGGGCAGCGACTCCAAGTGTATATTTCTACTTTTGCAGTCATAACGTCCTCGATATTGATGTAGATGTAATAATTCTTAATTTTAGAATTTTTATGGCGATAGTTGTTGGAGAGCCTCTTGATTCATTTTCATTGACCGCAAAATAAGATACAAGCAAACAAAATTATTGGCACTGTTAATCATAAAACAGTGTCTTGAATAAGAGTACTTATTTATACTTTTGAAAAAGAAATTGAAAGGGCATATGCTGATGAGTGTACTACCACTAAGAGTAGATAACTCATCTAAAAGCCTTGCCCATAAGAGTTATGTTGACTTGCATCCAGTTGCGTAATAAGTAAATCATATTCTATTCAAAATACCCATAACCTCAGTGTTAACACTTATATTTTTTATAATCTTCAATATTTGTGTATGTATTTACCGCTAATAAATATGTAATAAATTGTCAAAAATCCCTCTACAGCCCATTATCCCTCTAAAAAGTGGAGCTATAGGATCAAAAAGCCCCGAAGTTTGGCGGGACCCAAACCGACACCGCTAACAACTCTGTGCGTAGGCAGGCTCAAAACCTTGATTTTTCGTATTACCCAACAACGCATCCTCCCCAGGATAGAGTTGGCAGAAAAAAATTGTGTTGTAAAATAGACATAGATGAATTCGGGGGACCAATTTACTGGTCATACATGTCTATAGAGACTATCTTTGGTAATCTCCAAGGTTTAAAATCCAGTCAGCTAAAGCAACTCCAGCGGCTGTATCATCAGCGCATACCGGGCGATCGCATCACAACGTCCGAATTTTCCCAGCGACTGGCAGCAATTAGCACGGAAATCAATCAACCTGTGTGTGCCTATCTCAATCGTCGCGGACAAGTGATTCGCGTGGGAGTAGGTACCGTAGGTCAAACCAAAATTCCACCTTTGGAATTGCCCCGTTACGGTGCGGAACGACTTAGCGGTATCCGTTGTATCTCTACCCATTTAAAGTCAGAACCTCCCAATCAAGGGGTATTGACTGCAATGGCATTACAGCGCTTAGATGCAATAGTCGTATTAAACATCACCGGAACAGGGTTTACTCGTCGTGGTGGTGGTGCCACAGGATATGTTAAAGAAGCGTACCTGGCACACCTTACATCCCAAGATACCAGGGCAGTAACTGCTAGTCCTACTTCCTTTAAAACAGGGGGTAGTGATATTCCTCACCCCAGTTGGAATTTATCACCCCCCATGAGTCTAGATGTCTTGACAAAACAAGACTTTATGGACTTAGTCGAAGGGCTAGAAGCAGAATTCCGCCGGGAATTTATCGCCCAAAAAGTAGATACAGACCACGACCGCGTGGTAATTGTGGGAGTATTGAGCAATAAAACTGCGGTTCGCTACGGCGATCGCATCTCATGGCAAAAATTCCAAGACACCCTCACAGAATTAGCGCGGTTAGTGGATACCGCAGGGGGAGATGTATTACATACCCTGTGGCAAAAACGTGCCCACATTCATCCCCAGACGGTAGTCGGGGAAGGAAAGGTACAAGAAATTGCCTTGAGTGCCCAAACTTTGGGGGCAAATTTAATTGTGTTTGACCGCGACCTCTCCCCGGCACAAGTGCGCAATTTAGAAGCGCGAATTGGAGTCAGGGTAGTTGACCGTACTGAGGTAATTTTAGATATTTTTGCCCAACGTGCCCAATCTGGTGCCGGTAAGTTGCAGGTGGAACTAGCACAATTAGAATATATGCTACCGCGACTCGCTGGTAGAGGTGAGGCAATGTCCCGACTTGGTGGTGGTATTGGTACTCGCGGTCCTGGTGAAACTAAACTGGAAACCGAACGACGTGCCATTCAAAGGCGAATATCACGATTACAGAAAGAAGTCAACCAGTTACAGGCACATCGTTCCCGCTTGCGACAAAGACGGCAAAATCAACAGGTGCCATCAGTAGCATTGGTGGGCTATACCAACGCTGGCAAATCTACTTTGCTAAATGCGCTGACAAACGCGGAAGTATATACAGCAGACCAATTGTTTGCTACCCTTGACCCTACCACACGACGCTTAGTCACTTCCAATGCTGTCACAGGGAAATCGGAAGAAATTCTGCTGACGGATACAGTAGGGTTTATTCACGAATTACCTGCATCATTAATGGATGCCTTCCGTGCCACCCTAGAGGAAGTTACGGAAGCTGATGCTTTGCTGCATTTAGTCGATTTATCCCATCCGGCTTGGTTAAGTCATATTCGTGATGTTAGGGATATTCTGGCACAAATGCCGGTTACTCCTGGACCAGCCCTGGTGGTGTTTAACAAAATTGATGAAGCTGATAGCAAAACTCTAGCCCAAGCACGGGAGGAGTTTCCCTTAGCAGTGTTTATTTCTGCAAGTCATCGTTTGGGATTAGAAACCTTGCGTCATCGTCTTAGTCAGTTGGTGCAATATGCCACCACATCAGGATAACTGAGGATATTAATCTCCTTGCGCAAAGCATCTCAAATTTTGGCGTCGCATAATTGAAGAAGTATGAATCCGGGTGTTCCAGACGTTGCACTGCAACGTCTGGAACAAGGTTTTTGGAATTACACAACATTATTTTCATACATGGATTCAGCAACGCCTTTATTTTTATTTCCCCAG
>JASJCY010000140.1 GCA_030065825.1 Nostocaceae cyanobacterium
CCCATGGACTCTAGTCGAGTACCGAAAACCAGCAAAGTTGAATATATACATAAATGCTGTATCCGGGGGCACCGGAGAACAGGGTAAAACTACGTTTGGGGAGATAATCCCGCTGGGTCTAGATTGCTTCAGCTTGCTTGTGCGCAGTTTTTCTGCGGGAAGTCGGTAAGAAGGATCGACGGCGTCCTCTCTAGATTTAAGGAGTGTCAATGAACCAAGAATCCTCGTCCTTATAGGACGATGGAGTGTCAATATAGAAACCCGGTTTCTTTGGTCTTCACCTTTTATTTATAAACAACCTCAAAGGAGGTGATAAATCAAATCCTTACTTTCCATATCTGTGTATTTTCATTAGCCCATTTTCCACTGAATTGCTCCTGTAGTAATTCAGTGGCACTATTTCTATCTAAAGGCTTAGAGAAAAAATAGCCCTGTCCATATTCACAACCGAGTTGGTGTAATTTGCACTTTTGGGATGCTGTTTCTATGCCCTCAGCAATCACATCCAGTCCCAAGGTATGGCTGAGCATAATCACGGTTTTGACAATGGCTGCATCTTCTTCCGTATCTCCCATGCGGCTAACAAAGGAACGGTCTACTTTTAAAGTGTTAATGGGAAAACGGTGCAAATAACTTAAAGAAGAATATCCGGTGCCAAAATCATCAATACTCAGCCGTAGATTTAGACTTCTTAGTTTTAGCAATATGGCAATAGCAGTTTCCACATCTTGCATGGCTACGGTTTCGGTAATCTCTAGTTTGATAGCACTTGGATCTACCTCTGTTGTCTTGAGAATATAGGCAATCTCCTCCACTAAATCTTCTTGATTTAACTGTTGTCCAGAAAGATTGACACTCATTATCAGTGGCGGATCTGAGGGAAATTTAGTGTGCCATATAACCAATTGGCGACAAGCTGATTCTAAAATCCACTGTCCTAAGGGAATAATTAGCCCCGTTTCCTCTGCAAGGGGAATAAATTCTCCAGGAGAGACAAATCCCCGTTCAGGATGACGCCACCGTACAAGTGCCTCAAAACCAATAATTTGATTACTTTTTAAGCAAACAATTGGTTGATAATTGAGATAAAATTCTTCATTTTCTAAGGCACGACGGATTTCCGTCTCCAATTGCAAACGGTTGATGACTTGGGTATGCATACCCGTAGCAAAGACTTCATGACGAGATTTACCCAAATCTTTAGCCCGATACATGGCTGTGTGAGCATCTCGCAGTAAATCCGCTGGTTGATGCTCAAGTTCACTCTGGTTGAAGGCTATACCAACACTTACACTAGTAAATATTTCTTGCTCCTTAAGTTTAAAGGGCATATTCATTTCTTGCTGTAAGTAGTCAGCTAAGAGAATTGCTTGACTACTTTCGGTAATATTTTCGATAAAAATAGCAAATTCATCACCTCCAACCCGCGCTAAAGTTCCCCTACCCCCCAAAGCAGCATTTAATCTCTGGGTAAAATCAGTTAGCAATTTATCTCCCAGGTGATGACCAAAACTTTCATTTACCAGTTTAAAACTGTCGATATCCAGAAACAGTACGGCAAATCTACGGTTTGGATGAATTTTGGCATCAGCGATCGCCCATTGCAAATACTGTAAGAAAAGTTGCCGATTGGGTAATCCCGTTAAGACATCATGGAGGGTATTATAAAGTGCCCTATGGGCAAGAATAGTAATATTGGTAGCCAAAAATGCTAAAGCTGGTGGAATCAAGGGTATCCAACCTGCTTGGGTAAAAAAGCCAAAGCAACAGCCAAATAATATTCCCAAGGGAGCTACTGTGATGATGACGTGGAAAAATGGATGTCGCTGTCGCCATGCTAACCAACCCCCAATTAAAGCCCAACTCCATATCCATAAAACTTCTGCCCATTCAGACCAAAACCAAATCAGCGGTTTTTGGTCTAGGGTTGTGCTCAGTAGCTGGCTGACAAGTTGAGCATGGAGTAACACCCCCGGCATACTATGCTTTGCTGACTTACTGGCATTGTAGGGGGTTAAAAATAAGTCATTGGCACTAGGGGCTGTTACACCAATCAGCACCACCTTGTCCTTGACCCATTCTGGCTTAATTTTACCATTCAAGACTTCCCCAAGTGATACCATCCGTGCTACATGCCGCTCTGAACGATAAGAAATCATTACCTGACTACCAGCATTATCAATATTGTGATAGCCACCTGCATAGGCATCCAAACGGGGAAACACAGTCTTGCCCAAATACAGGGCATGTGGTGTTATTTTTAGAGAAATATCTTTGTCTTCCAGGTATTTGAGAGCCAAGCGCAAAGAAAAAGAGTAATATTTCTTCTGACCCTGGTTGCCAAAAAGAAAATTCCGACGAACTACATTATCTTCATCGATCATAACATCGTTGAAACCGAGTTTATCGGCAGGCATACCAGGAATAGGAGACACTCCTCCAACAGTAGTATCGCCGATATAATAAATACTAATAACATTATCAGCCTGGAGCTGTTTGAGGAACTCCTCACGACCTGGTGGTTGGGGGACATTGCGGTACATATCTAAGCCAATCACCTTTGGCTGGTACTGTTGTATTTTCTGCAATACTTGGGCAAGAGTGCGATCCCTAATCAGCAATTGGTTCTCGTTTTTAATATCTTCCTCTGTGATTTCCACCACTAGTAACCGGGGATCTTCACCAGCATCTGGTTGCAAGCGCACCATAGAATCAAAGCTAACTAATTCCAGTAACTGCAACCAGCCCATTTGTCTGGCACCTAATACTAATCCTGTCATGATAATACTAGCAGCAATCACCGATTGCTTCCAGTTGAGCGTGATCAGGGAAATCTTAATTTGGCGTTGACCATAACTATTAATTGCAGATATCAGAGATGAAAATCTTTGAAAAAATTTAGTAAACACACCTACTAAACCTAATTAGTTTTATATTGAATTTGTTTGAACTTGTTTTAATTTATTATGGAAACAAAAATTTTTTATGTTTATTGGAACTGCCTTTGATTTTGATGATAGGGGTACGGCATAAGTCAATGAAACTTATAACCAGCAATAATTTTAATGCCGTACCCGTGGTTTTTATCAATATCGAATCACTGATTAAAAGAAACTTCCGCAGTTTTTTGAACGTTGATATTCATTAGCGGTTCTTGGGCGATCTCACCTAAATTTTCCTGTTCTAATAACTCTTTCCACTTAGCAGCGAGATGAGCATCATTGGGATTTTGACGCCGTAGTTCTGCCAATGCGGTTAATGCATCTTGCCAATAATTAGCATTAACTTCTCCTTGTTTAATCCATCCATCTACAACAATGTCATGAGCTCGATTTTTAGGATTGCACAAGATTGACAAATACCAACGCAGTTTCTGTTCCTTCTCTAGATTAATGGATTCAGGTACGCTGACAGTTATAATTCCCGCAGAATCACTAGTGTGAAATTTCTTTTCATACAGTACATTACGCTTTGTATCGACTATGAGAAACTCCACATCCATGGGAACAGAAGTTTTGGGTAGGTGGAACAACAACTTTGGATGGGCTGATTTTGTTAATACCTCTTTATTCTGTGGTACTAATGCCATTAAGTGTCCAGCAGTATGGTTGTTACATCCCCGTGAGGCAGCTCCCCGTCTGCGGTTTGCATTTGGTAAGCCTTGTTCTTGTTGATTATTCGATTCCTGTGAGGAGTTTGCCATTACTTGACTTGGCAAGGTGCAAGAAAAGGTTAGCAAAGATGTCACAAAAATAGCGGTAAATGTTCTGTTTCTGAAAATTTTTTTCATATAAAAGCCTTGTTTGATACTTAGGTCTTTATTAATTACCTTACCTCTACAAATAGCCCATCTATTTAGAAATTGGTAGATGGTTTCTATGGAATTTACTATATTTTTACACGTATTACAAGCTATATAAAATCACTAATATTCTAGTGCTTGCACTTAAGTATAATCAATGAGATAACATTAGATAACAATAATTACAAGGCTTGATAGTTATCGGTCAGTCCCTACCTTGGGGGGAACGTAAAAAAATTACCCATTCAAAAGTGAATCTCCATGGGTTGAGACAGAAGACCTGAAAAAAAGAAATTTTTTTGCTCTCCATAGATAAATTTGGGGACTTGTATCTGCCATTTCCTTGGTTAAAAAAATGAACGACGTGGGAATAGGGTTTATTCTATTCTAGTTGTAGTCGATTATATTCATATGTGTCCTTTTTCTAATCTCATCTAGGAGTATCTAGCAGCGCACAGCTAGCCGTAGACACCTAGAATAACTCCATTAACGGGTGCGACGACGACGCACCCAGCCAAATAAACCCACAACTCCTAATCCTGCTATCATACTTGGTTCGGGTACGTCAGTAGCTTGGGTATAGTCTGCTTCTTGCCAAAAACCATACCAACTATTGTGGCTGTAAGAATCCTGACTCCTGCGCTGAATATTGTTGTCTGGGGCAATTTTTTTGAAGGTGTTTTTGTGATTTTTTTTGCCTGATTGATTTTTGTCTATAGCTGTAAAATCACTGGTCGAGGACTCAGCGGAATCGTCGACGGTAATACTTGTTGTATTGTCTATTTGAGGGTTAACAGCACTATCGTTAGAAGTGGATTTTATATCCCAACCGATGACATTTAACAATTTCAAATCTAGATCGGAGATATTTAGAGAGTTCCCTAGACTAAGGGTCGGATTCATGATTCCTAGGGGGGATTCCCTATCCTCAGACCAGTGACTGACTTGATAGCGATCGCCATCAGCGAACTCACCCAGGTCAGTTTGACAACCATCGATGGAAAAGTAAGTTTGGGAACCTACAGACCAGTCAAATATGCCCTGATTCTTGCTGTTGTCGGAACAACGAAACAAATCCATGGGACTGACATAAGCTAACTCATCTTCTAATAGAATCTGATCGTTAGTTTGATTATGTTGATTGTTTTGATTTTTTTTGCCTTTTTGATTACGTTGATTCCTATCATTTTCAGGGGTGATTGTATTTGATAGGTCATTATATAATAGCTTCAAAACATCGACACCACTGACAAATCCCAAAGCGTGACCAATTTCGTGTTCAGCAACAGTGAGTAAGTCAAATTTATTGCTGTCAATCTCAGCATCGCGATTGTTAATTCTGGAAAAATCCCAAATAGAATTGTTGTTAATATAAATCTGGGCATCGAACTCGGTATTATCATTATCTGAAAGTAAGTTTAACGCCTTAGCATTAGCACGACTAAGCCAAATCTTGTTGTTATTAAAACTTCCGTTATCGTCTACCAGAATATTATTATCTAGAGATTTTAGTTGTTCATAGTTCTTGTAACTGATGTTTTGTTCATCATTCATCACCATGCTAAATCGGGAATCAAAAAACTGAATTTGGTTTCTGTCTAGGGTGTTTAGTTGTTCTAGAGTTATTTGCTGAAATATATCTTGAGCTTGTTCTATAATTGTTCTGTTGGCTTGTACATCAAACCCTGCATTTCTCAACAATTTTCTATTTGCCGACTCTCTATCTTCTAGGTCTACACCCAAGGTTTGTAAAATGTTAGTAAATCCTTGATTTCCAGAATCAATTTGTAGATTTTTGAAAGCTGTTAAATCATCTTCTGAACTGATATCTCGAAAGCTATTATTCAGGAAATTATCATAATTAACCCGCACCATATTTGGAAGTGATGCACCCAAAGCATTGGAGTTAGATGGCTGTTGAAAATGAACACGAATGTTGATTTTGACCTCATCTTGTAACTTGGAAGACCAAAAATTACCAGCTTCTTCAAATCCATTAATTACATAATCAGGAGTATCAGAATTATGAGTAAATGTGAATTGTATTGCGTGGGCGGAAGTATTGCTACCAATACCAGTTGCCAAAGCAAGAGTAAATGGTGTAACTAGTTTAAGAGTATTAATTAAGCGCAATAATCTAGACTTCATATCCGACATGTACCATTGAAAACAAGTATATAAAAAACAAACAATAATTATGTTTTTATCCGATTTTTAATTGATGCTGAGTAACTGTTACAAATAAAAATTGCATATTGAGGATGGGAGATATAGCCCCAAGTTTGACAGGAGATTTTTCTGCTGGTAACTTTTCTCCATTCCATTCATAACAGATGTTTTAAATTTTCTGCTTTATCAGATTTTTTTGAGGTTATAATTAGCAGCAACTAATATTATGTTTTTTATTTTGATAATGACAATTAGTAAAAATACCAATTTTATTTGTATAATGCTAATGTTCTCAGTTTGACCCAGAATAACAGCAAGAGAACAGAGTATTTACGCGGAATTTTAACTTAACAGTCCTTTAAATATTCTTTGATGAAAGCTTAACTATAAAAGTTAAAGACAATGTAATGTCAAACTCTAGGACAATCAAAATTATTAAGGTGCAAAACATTTTCAATCAAGGAATACATCCTTGGTAATGGTTTGATAAATGGAAATTTGTCATAGAGCTTTTTTTGAAAATCAGCTTGATAAAACTAATGAAGGAGGTTTGATTTTAACTTTCCCCCTGGGTAAATATAATGAACAGCCAACGGAGACTTTAACAGGCTGATTGACTGACAAATCTTTTTGATGTAGGTTGGGTTGTAGCTTGCTTCCCCGGAGGGGTAGCATGTAGACGCGGTAGACAGGTCATGGCTTCTCTTTGAGTGCAGCTTTGAGCAGAGTAACCCAACAACCGTAACACACATCTTGCACCAGGGTCAGAAACCGGGTTTATTGGCAATATTTACCTGTCAAAACCCTAATTTTTCGTTGATAAACCCCGGCAGTCGCTATAACGGGGGGGAACCCCCGCAACGCGCTGCCTCGCTTTCTCAATGGTTGTTGAGAATGGTGCAATATATGAGGTAACCGATTGCGTTGGGTGTCGTTCCTCCACCCAACCTACGAAATTTCAACACTTCCAAGACTTTTGTCAGTCAACCAGCTTTAACAGGACTTACGCAACTGGCACATTTATTCTCAAGCTGTCACATAGGCTTAATTTGGTTCTAATGCTTATAAATCAAAGCTTATAAGCTTTTAAATCAAATTTAAGTATGTGTGCCAATTGCCATGAGAGTGTGACACTTACGTAAGTCCTATTTAATTTTGGGGTGTTGCTGAATCCATAGCGTGAAAATGATTTTGCATGATTCCAAAACCCTCCCTCCAGACCTTGCAGTGCAACGTCTGGAACACCTAGATTCATACTTCAAATCAGCAACGCCAATTTTGGGCTACATTTTGGGCAATATGGGGATATGAAAGCTAGCGAATCGCTGCATCAACCCATTGTTCGGCATTGCTGAATTAAGGGATGAATATGAGTGGGGTAGGCATCTTGCCTGCCTTAGAAATATAGAAAAGGGGCAGGGATGCCCGTTCCACAAGGCAAGATGCCCATCCTACAAAACCATCAAAATCATCCCGCATTTATGCAACGTCCATTGTTCTATCTGTGCAAAAAAAACTGATAACTACTATTGGCGAATTGAAAAGATATGGAGCAAACTATAAACATAGGGGGTGAGGTATATTCTGTAAATTCTTGACGGAAATTCAGCAACGCCAAAATATTTATATTTACAAGTTGAAAATTACAAATTTAATAATCTGAGTTTATGCTGATATGTCAAAGTTATTCTCTCATGATAGAGACATGGCGTTGATTAAATATTTGGGTTATGCCGTGCCTCTATAATTCTTCAAAAAATGCCAAATAATTGCAGGTGAGGAATTTTGAATTTTGGGTAAAAGTTTTGGCAATAGAAGCAGTAAACTGCAAATAACTAATTATGTACGATAAACCAAAAATAAAATCAAGAATACCGTATTCTTACTATATTGGTGCGATAAAGATTCTGACTATTTCTTGTTTAAGTATTAATTTTCCAGCCACTGCACAAATTTCTGCCGACCGTACCCTTCCCACCCCCAGCGAAGTTTCACCAGGAAAAACACAAGGGCTAGATTTTTTGATTACAGGGGGAACAACAGCAGGTAATAACCTCTTCCACAGCTTTGAGGGGTTTTCTGTCCCCACTAATGGTTCTGCTATTTTCCAAAATGATTTAAATGTTGCAAAGATCATTAATCGTGTCACAGGTGGTTGGGAATCGAACATTGATGGTTTAATTCAAGCTCAAGGTAACGCCAACTTTTTTCTGATTAATCCCAATGGCATTATCTTTGGTAGGAATGCTTCCTTAAATATTGGTGGTTCATTTATCGCTAGTACAGCCAGTAGCATCAAACTTGACAACAAAGATGAATTTAGCGCTACCAATCCTCAACCACCTTTACTGACCGTTAGTGTTCCTCTGGGTGTACAATTTGGTAACAAGGCTGAATCTATTGTTAACCAATCTCAAGTTACAGATGTTCGGGGACGACCTGCTGGACTCCAGGGACTACCCAATAGTACCTTGGCACTTATAGGTGGTGAGGTGAAGGGAGAAAGGGGTAATATCACTGTTCCTGATGGTCGGATCGAGTTGGGTAGTGTAGAAAAAAATAGTTTCGTTAGCTTGATCCCCAACTCCCAGGGATTTGCTTTGGGATATGCAAATGACCAAAAGTTTGAAGATATTCACCTTGATGGGTCGTTACTTGATGTTACTGGCTTGAGTGGTGGTGGTAACATTCAGCTTCAAGGTGGGACAGTGAGTTTGAATCAATCCGGTTTGTTTGCACGAACATCCCCTTTTGGGACCCAAAGCGGTGGGGAAATTAGCATCAAAGGTAATCAACTGAATATAAATAACTCTACGGTTCAGACAATTACATTTGGTGCCACCCAAGGTGGGGATGTCACCCTTGCAGCCAAGAAAGTGGCTATTCAAGGACCGTGGACAATGGTATCCGCAGAAACCAAAGATACAGGCAATGGTGGTAAATTAACCATTCGCGCTGATGATGTGCAATTAAATGACCTGAGTATTTTGGGCACTGAAAGCAGCGGCTTAGGTAATGCTGGTGATGTATTAATTGAAGCTCAAAAAGTAACTATCCGCGATGGGTCACAGGTCACAGTCAATGCCTTGGCAGAGGGGTCTGGTGGTATATTAGTAGTCAAAGCCTCTGAGTCCATTGACCTTGTAGGAGATGGAGAATTATTTGGCAATCGCTTTTCCAGTGGTTTAGTGGCAGATACTGAGGGAGGGGGAAAAGCAGCAGAGGTGAGACTTGAAACTGGCAAGTTAACTATCCAAGATGGGGCAAGAATATCGGCTTCTACTTTCGCTGACGCAGATGCAGGTAAAGTCAACATTCAAGCTACAGAGGTAGAACTGATAGGTACTGCAATAACTGGTAAACCCAGTGGTGTATTTAACCAAGTCGAAGCCACAGCCACCGGTCAAGGAGGCGACATTACCTTTGCAACTGAAAAATTACTGATTCAAGGGGGAGCGCAGGTATCAGTTAGCACCTTTGGCTATGGGGATGCTGGTCGTATTTCCGTGATTGCGCCCCAGTCAGTAGAAGTACGAGGGAAAGTATCAGATGCGACTCCTAGTGGCTTATTTGCTCAGGTAGACAGTAAGCCTGGTGTGCCCTCCGCTACAGGTCGGGGAGGTAATATTTTCTTAGATACAGGTAAACTAATTCTCCAGGGTGGAGGGGTGCGAGTATCAGCCACTACCGCTGATGCTGGTGCGGGAGGAAATGTCAGTATCAAAACTAACGACTTACTGGTGCAGGACGGTGCCCAAATTCAAGCAGCAACTAGGGGTTTCGCGGATGGGGGCAAAGTGGAAGTAACCGCTGATACCATTGAACTTATTGGTGCAAATGTTTTTCCCAGTGCTTTGGTAACTTCTACCGCAGGTGATGCAGCTGCTGGTAACTTAACTGTGACTACTAAAAATCTCTTGATTCAAAATGGAGGCAGAATTTCTGCTTCTACCTTTGGTGCCGGTGCGGGAGGAGAAATAAACATCAATGCCTTTAATGTGCAACTAATTGGCACCTCAGCCAGGGGAGAATTTGCCAGTGGCTTATTTAGTGAAACTCAAGGTTTAGGAGATGGGGGCAAACTGAATATCAGCACCGATAAATTACTGATTACAAATGGAGCAAGGGTGTCAGCAGACACATTTGCTGGTGTAGGTGGCAGTATTAGTTTGATAGCTAATAGCTTAGAAGTAAACAATGGCGGACAATTGCGCACTAATACAGCTGGTAACAGTAATGGGGGTAATATTACCATGAAAGTCAAACACAGAATTCTACTTACAGGCAATGATAGTGGTATATTTGCCAGCACCACTGCCGATTCTCAGGGCAATGGTGGCAAAATTGACATTAACCCCATCAGCTTGATGATTCGGGATGGGGCAACCATTGGGGTGGATAGCCAGGGAACGGGGACTGGTGGTGATATCCTCTTTAATGCTGAATCCCTAACTTTGGATCGGGGAAAAATCTCTGCCCAAACCCGCAGCAATACTGGTGGCAATATTACCCTACAAGTGCAAAACTTACTATTATTGCGCAATAGTAGTCAAATTTCTACTAGCGCTGGTAATCGGCAGTTTGGTGGGGATGGTGGCAACATTACCATTAGCAGTCCTTTTATTGTTGCCCCTCCCATAGAAAATAGCGACATTACCGCTAATGCCTTTATGGGAAGGGGAGGTAATATTCAAATCACTACTGAGAGTATGTTTGGTATTATTCAAAGCGACCAACTAACTAATTTCAGTGATATTACCGCTAGTTCTACTTTTGGCGTTAATGGTGTCATTGAAATTAATTCCCCAGAAGTGGACGCTTCTCAAGGATTAACGGAACTACCCGAAAAAGTTACAGATGCCTCAAAAATGATTGCCCGGGGTTGCCAAGCCATACTAGGAGAAGATTCTAGCAATTTCTTGATTACCGGACGAGGTGGTTTACCACCCAGCCCTGATGGCATCCTCAGTGGCAATGGTATGCTGCCAGATTTAGCAACCACTCCAATTATGGGTACAACTAATTTATACAAAGCCCCAGTGTCAACCAAGACAATTTCCCATCCTTGGGATTCCCTAGTAGAAGCCCAAGGAATGGCATTGAATGACAAAGGACAAATAGTTTTGATAGCACAAGCTCCGAATCTAAATTCCCATAGTTCTTGGTTACCCTCAAGGAATTGTCATGGAAATTAAAAAAACTTTTTTATACTCTTTTTTAAGTAAAAACTCTTTAATATATCTATATCGTCGCTCAATCCGTTTTTGCTTGTGGATTTTGTTGGGAATAGTTTCAACCCTGTTGTTAGCTGCTGGGGGTGTATTTCCTCTAACTGCCCAAGCTTCCCCACCCCAAGAGATGGTACAAATATTATCCGATGCGGCACAACAGGAACAACAAGGTAGAGAATATTACCAAGCAGGACAGTTTGCTGCTGCGTTAAAAATTTGGCAACAAGTTTTACTGGTATACCAATCCCAAGGAGATAAATTTAACCAAGCCAGGGTTTTAAGTAATCTTTCCTTGGCTTATCAACAGCTAGGACAATGGTCTCAAGCTACCCAAGCAATTTCTGATAGTTTAAAATTAATGCCAGTAAAGGACGCTAATCTCTCCCCAGAACAGTTAAAAGTCTTAGCACAAGCCCTCAACACCCAAGGTAGTCTCCAGTTAGCCACAGGAAAACCAGAAGCAGCCATAGAAACCTGGCAAGGGGCAGCAAATACTTACAAAAAAGCCAAAAATGAAACTGGAGTCATTCGTAGCCTGATTAATCAATCCCAGGCTTTAAAGTCTTTAGGATTATATCGCAAAGCCCTATCAACTTTAGAACAAGTCAATCAAATCTTACAACAGCAACCAGATTCCCAAATCAAAGCCGCTGGACTTTGTAGCTTGGGTACTAGTTTACGCTTGGTAGGAGAATTAGAAAGGGCGCAGGAAGTTTTAAATGCTAGTTTAGAACTAGCTGAAAAATTGCGATTACCATCGGATATCAGTTCCGCTTTGCTGGCTTTGGGTAATGTTGCCCATGAAAATCAAAATCACCAATCTGCTTTAAACTTTTATCAACAAGCTGCAAATATCGCTCCCTCACAATGGTCGAAAATTAGCGCCCAATTGAATCAATTAAGTATTTTAATTGAGATAGAAAAATGGGCAGATGCACAGACTCTGGCAAGTAAAATACAACCCCAACTGCTTAATCTTCCCTCTAACCGCAACACAATTTACGCTCAACTGAACCTAGCCGAAAGTCTAACTCGCTTACAGCAGGCAAATCTTGCCAATTCCCCCAATCTAGAAAACATTGCTGAACTAGTAGCAACTAGCCTCAAACAAGCACAAAGTTTAGGGGATAAACGAGCCGAAGCATATGCACTCGGTAAACTGGGTGGACTTTACGAACAAAATCAGCAATGGTCAAATGCTCGAAAATTGACCGAAAAAGCCCTAACACTAGCCCAGGCAACCAATACCCCAGAAATATCATACCGCTGGCAATGGCAATTAGGGAGAATTCTCAAGGCACAGGGAGATACACAACGGGCGATCGCAGCTTATCAACAAGCAGTCAACACTCTCCAATCTTTACGTAGGGATTTGGTAGCAGTGGAATCAGATGTTCAGTTTTCCTTTCGGGACAGTGTAGAACCAGTTTACCGAGAATTGGTTGCTTTGCTTTTACATAGCGACTCATTACAATCTAATCAAAAATCCCTAAAACTCAAAGATGCACTTCAATCACAAACCAGTCAAAAATATTTGTTACAAGCCCGTCAAGTGATTGAATCTTTACAGGTTGCAGAACTAGATAACTTCTTTCGCGAAGCCTGTTTAGATACCAAAACCACTCAAATTGATCGCATTGATAACCAAGCCGCTGTTATTTATCCCATAATCCTCAACGACCGTTTAGAAATTATTCTCAGTTTGCCACAAAAACTACGCCACTATACAATTTCCCTACCTCAAAACCAACTGGAGAACACTATAGAACAACTACGTCAAAATGTAGTCATTCGTACCAGATACAATTTTATGCCCTTCTCAAAACAATTGTATGACTGGTTAATCCGTCCCCTAGAACAAGAATTAGCTACAAGTGGAATTAAAACCTTAGTGTTTGTACCAGATGGCGTATTACGAAATATTCCCATAGCAGCACTACACGATGGCAATCAATATTTACTGCAAAAGTACAACATTGCCTTGACACCAAGTCTACAATTACTACCACCGCACAAGTTACAACAAAACAGTTTTAAAGTACTGGGGGCTGGGTTAACTGAAGCCAGACAAGGATTTTCCCCTCTGGAATTTGTCAAACAAGAATTCAAAGAAATTAAATCGGGAGTACCCAGCACAGTTCTATTAAACCAAGAATTTACCCGTGAAAATGTAGAAAAGAACCTACAATCGAAATTTTTCCCCATCGTTCATATCGCCACTCACGGTCAATTTAGTTCCAAAGCCATCGAAACCTTTATTTTGACTTGGAATGACCGAATTCGGATCAATGAATTAGATAACTTACTCCATATTGGTAATCAAAATAAGCAGCAAGCAATTGAGCTTTTGGTGCTTAGTGCCTGTGAAACTGCTGTCGGCGATGATCGTGCAGCCTTGGGATTAGCAGGAATAGCAGTCAAAGCAGGGGCACGTAGTACCTTAGCAACATTGTGGCCCGTTAATGATGAAGCAACAGCAAATTTGATGGGTCGATTTTACAAAGAGTTAAGCAATACTAAACAAAGTAAAGCTCAGGCATTACGCAACTCCCAATTAGCTTTATTAAAAGATCCAAATTATGAACATCCACTTTACTGGGCACCTTATATTTTGGTAGGAAATTGGTTATAAGTAGGAATGGGGTAACTTTGCCCCATTCCTTCTGATTTATGGGTAAAAACCGAATAGTTTACAATATCAAGCATCAGCTAGATTCTGGCTCTTTAGGCATATTGGCTCTACCGTACTTGTTATGCCAAATTAACAGTCTTGAAGAGGGAACTCTTAGTAGGCAATACAGGAAAATTTTGTCAGTAAATAGGGTTTGCTGAATAGCTGTAAAACCCTGATAAATGGAACTTTTCAGGCTACCACAGAATTACAAAAGAAAAGAAAATAAGGGTCTGACACTTAAAAATCTTGCATTTCTAATTCATTTTGGTACAAAAAATAAGGAGAAATGGGGATTGAACTGTTGCCTGTTACTCATTAAGAGTTCCCTACCCTAACCATAAAACTTTTTCAGCTAACGCTGGGCTACGCGAACAGCAAGCGCTAAATAAGCATATTACCGATTACCCATTACCTCCGCATAAAAACCAATATGATTAGCAACAGGTCGTTCACGCATAGGGATTTTAGTATGACTTGGAGAATTTAATAACTTTGGTTGACCATCCTTTTCCATGACCAATGTAGTAGAACCTCCACCATCAAGATTTAGAGCTACCTCAACACCTAATTCCAATAAAATATTGGTCAACTCAGTTTTTTTCAAACCTTCGCTGTAAAGCGGTTGTTTACCGTCTACTGCAATTAACCAAAGTTTATCACCTTGCTGATTTGTGGCGATCGCAACTCTTGAATATGGCTTATCTTGGAAATTGTCTGTAACGGTAGGTTTCCCATCAGTAACTAAAATTTCTCTTCCAGCTATACCTTGTAAAGTATTATCAGGACAACTACCACTTTTGAGAATTTGAATCAGATTATTACTGGCAATACATGCAACATACCAATTAGCATCAGGATTTCCATAGGGTTTACCATTAGATATTGCTTGTCCCACTGTACGCACAATATCTCCTATACGAGGATAATAATCCCATGGAGTATTTTCGTGAAAGGGATAGAAATAGTTAGCATTAATAGCTAGCTGTAGTCGGAATTCTTTGAGAAAATCAGACGTGGTTCTAGCTTGGGTAAATTGACTTTGCTGATTTACTGGAGGTGTGACAAATATTTTGATTCCCGCAGCTTTTAAATTGATACTGACAATATGAATAACTACCGGACGGGGTTTTTTCCGCACCCTGCGTTTATACTCGATTCCAGTAAATAAAATTTTCTGAGTATTTGTCAGTGATGGACGCTGAAAGTGTTGCCAAACATACATAAACATTGGCAAAAACAGTAAACCCATTGCGATAGTTCTGAAAAATTGTTTCACTTTTCATATGGTAAAAATACATCAACATACATCTTGCACCAATTGGCTTAAAAACGGGTTTATTGAAAATGACTAATCCTGAAAACCGAAATTTTGTGTTGAGAAATCTGCTGTTTTTAAGCTTAACACATTTTCCGTAATATATTTTTAATTGGTATAAAATATGTCGATAGACTTCAGTAACCAAAACTTGCGAAATCGTTCTTTTCAAGGTCAAAATCTCGATGAAGCAAACTTTAGCAATGGGGATATTCGTGGCTGTAATTTTAATTATGCTTCATTAAGGGGAGCAAATTTTCAAGGAGTGAAAGCTGGGCAGAATATCAAAGATTTGTTGTTAGTTTTGCTGCTTGTAATCATTGTGGTTATTGTGGGATTCCATGCTATTTTCCAAATGATATTTAGTATCATCACCCGTACTCCAGAAGACCCTTTGTGGGGGTTTGCATTGGCATTATTTATTAGTTTGGGAATATCTGGGATGATTTTACCAATTACATATGATTTAAATACTTACTTCAATATTTTAAGTCAAACATCTATTTGGAAAAGAATTATTACCTCACTATCAGCAGGTGCATCTGGTGCTTTAATGGGTTTTTATTACGGTGGAACAGCAGCTGGAGGAGAAAATGCTCAAGTTGCTATTTTTTCGGCTTTTGTTGCTGCTATAGTTATGTCTGGAGGAAGTTTTTATCTTATCAAGGGAATCTTTCCGATTGGGATTAATACTATTACTACTATTTCTGCTTACGGATTTACATTTTTATTGTTAGCAAAAGCAGCAGTATATTTGAGTACTAGTAATTTGATTCCAGGCATTGTTTTAGGTCTTTTGTCTGTATTATCCATTAAATTGACATTTACCTGTTTAACTATCTTGTTTCAAAAAATATTGACTTATAGAACAACATCATTTTGTGGTGCAGATTTGACTAATGCTATTTTTGACAATGCTCAAATTAGTAATAGCGATTTTACAGGTGCGAAAGGTTGTATACCAGTCCTAAATCATTTCTGAGAAACAAGGGGAGAAAACTCCTAATTAACAGCTGACTATCGCCAACAATTGTAAAGTTTTGTTAATTTTCCCCAATAAGTGCCTTCCTTGTCCAAAATCCTCAAATCTGTTGATAATTTGCCTCATGGGGGTGACGAATTTTCAAGGTTTACAAGCTATATTTTTGTGGTATACTTGAGTATTCGTTCGTTTGTCCTGCGCATTTTTATATGATGATTTCTTGACATTAGCATTATTATAGTTTGGGTAGAAGTATACTAGAAAAATTTACACTCAAAGGATAAATCTATATTTATATTAGACATCTGGTGGAAAAGAATGTAGAGACGTTGCAATGCAACGTCTGGAACAAGGGTTTTGGACAATGCATATTTAATTTTCACCAGATGTCTATTTATGAACATCCCACAGGACTCTATTTGATAAATTTTTGTAAAATTTGCAAACAAGTGCTTTCCTTGCCCAAAATCCTCAAATCTGTTGATAATTTTCCTCATGGGGGTGACGAATTTTCAAGGTTTACAAGCTATATTTTTATGCTATACTTGAGGAGTCGTTGGTTTGTCCTGCGCATTTTTATATGATGATTTCTTGACATTAGCATTATTATAGTTTGGGTAGAAGTATACTAGAAAAATTTACACTCAAAGGATAAATCTATATTTATATTTATGAACATCCCACAGGACTCTATTTGATAAATTTTTGTAAAATTTGCAAACAAGTGCTTTCCTTGCCCAAAATCCTCAAATCTGTTGATAATTTTCCTCATGGGGGTGACGAATTTTCAAGGTTTAC
>JASJCY010000141.1 GCA_030065825.1 Nostocaceae cyanobacterium
AGTGAATTAGGGTTATGCAAAGCGCGTGAAACGTCCGAATTGCGTGATACACATTATGGCTAATTTGTACAGTGCGTAACTCCTAACTCTATCCCTAGAGTAAGAGGTTTATCGGCAAAAAACACGCTTCGCGCTTAGTAAGGGCTTTATCGGCAAACAAAACTCGCTTCGCGCTTAATAAGAGGTTTATTCCCAAAAAAACTGTTTCGTTTGGGAACTTAAGACTTACTGAGAAAATCTTCTCCCAATGAGAGGATTTAAACTTGCGGAGGATTTATTACACGCAAAATAGATGTAAATTTAATTACAATTAGGGTTTTCCACACCTTTAGGTGCGGCTAGCCCCTATATTTGAATGGGGGAGTTTTCCCGACTCCGTAGCACAATTGTAAAAGAGACAGCCAAATCAGCAAGAGTGTTTTGTAGTCTTCTACTTGAAAAGCAACTTTGATTGGCAATCCACTACGAATGATTTTTATAAAAGGTAAAAGGTAAAATAAACTAATTAACAAAATTTAACTTTTGCCTTCTGCCTAGCTAACGACAGATTTTGCCCTACTGGCATCTACAGTCTTCAATCCTAGCAGCTCTCCTTATTCTGACTTTTACCTTTGCTTTATGGCACGCGATTATTATGAAACTCTGGGTGTCTCTCGTGACGCCGATAAAGAAGAAATCAAACGCGCTTACCGCCGCTTAGCTCGAAAATATCACCCGGATGTCAACAAAGAACCGGGAGCGGAAGAACAATTTAAGGAAATCAACCGCGCCTACGAGGTACTTTCAGAACCCGAAACTCGCGCTCGCTATGACCGTTTTGGTGAAGCTGGAGTATCAGGTGCTGCGGGTGCTGGTTTCCAAGATATGGGGGATATGGGCGGTTTTGCCGATATCTTTGAAAGTATTTTCAGTGGCTTTGCTGGGGGTATGGGAGGTCCTTCTACCCAAAGAAGACGCAGTGGACCTGCACGGGGTGATGACCTACGCTTAGATTTAAAATTAGACTTCCGGGAAGCTGTATTTGGGGGAGAAAAAGAAATTCGTATCTCCCATTTGGAAACTTGCGAAGTTTGTACAGGTACGGGTGCTAAACCTGGAACTCGTCCCCGCAGTTGTTCCACCTGTAGTGGTTCCGGTCAAGTTCGCCGGGTAACTAGAACACCCTTTGGTAGTTTTACTCAAGTTTCCAGTTGCCCTACCTGTAATGGTACAGGAACGGTAATTGAAGATAAATGTGATGCTTGTGACGGTAAAGGAGCAAACCAAGTTACCAAGAAGCTGAAAATTACTATTCCTGCTGGGGTAGATAATGGTACACGCTTGCGTATATCCCAGGAAGGAGATGCAGGTCAAAGAGGTGGTCCTGCTGGGGATTTATACGTCTACTTGTTCGTCAATGAGGACGCACAATTCCAGCGGGATGGCATTAACATTCTCTCGGAAATCACAATTAGCTACCTGCAAGCAATTTTAGGCTGTCGCTTGGAAGTAAATACGGTAGATGGTCCAGTGGAATTAATCATACCTGCTGGTACTCAGCCGAATACCGTAATGAAGCTGGAAAATCGAGGGGTACCGCGCTTGGGTAATCCGGTAAGCAGGGGTGACCATATGATTACAGTGTTAATTGATATTCCCACCAAGATTACCCCTGATGAAAGGGAATTACTAGAAAAGCTAGCTAAAATTAAAGGAGAACGCACTGGAAAAGGCGGTCTTGAAGGTTTTTTGGGTAATTTGTTTCACCAACGATGAGTGTATCTTCCCTTCCAACTCCCGATGCTCAACTTGATTTACGCGGTACTCCCTGTCCGCTCAATTTTGTCCGCACTAAACTCCGCTTAGAACAAATGACACCAGGAAATTTGCTGGAAGTTTGGCTAGATCCGGGAGAACCAATTGAACAAGTTCCTGATAGTTTAACTATGTCAGGCTACCAGGTGGAACAAATTACCGACTGCACTGGCTATTTTTCTCTGTTAGTACGTCGTCCCCCTCTCGTCCAATGACCGAAGTATTAGCAACCACCGGACAGTTAATAGGTACGGTGTTAGCCGTGCAGGCGAATTTTTATCAAGTGCAATTGGATGTAGACAAGGAGGACAAGGAGGACAAGGAGGACAAGGAGGACAAGGAGGACAAGGAGGACAAGGAGGACAAGGAGGACAAGGAGGACAAGGGAGAAATTGGTACTCTATCTGCCCCCTCTTCCCCCTCTTCCCCCTCTTCCCCCTCTTCCCCCTCTTCTCCCTCTTCCCCCTCTTCTCCCTCTTCCCCCTCTTCTCCCTCTTCCCCCTCTTCTCCCTCTTCCCCCTCTTCTCCCTCTTCCCCCTCTTCTCCCTCTTCCCCCTCTTCTCCCTCTCTCGGGCGGGGAAACCCCGGGCGGGGAAACCCCGGGCGGGGAAACCCCGGGCGGGGAAACCCCGGGCGGGGAAACCCCGGGCGGGGAAACCCCGCCCCTACAGGTCATTCTCTCCTCCTCTGTACTCGCCGCACCCGGTTGAAAAAAATTGGACAACAGGTAATGGTGGGCGATCGCGTAATTGTGGAAGAACCTGATTGGACTGGTGGTAGAGGTGCGATCGCTGATGTTCTCCCCCGTCAAACCCAATTGGATCGTCCGGCGATCGCTAATGTGAACCAAATTATGTTGGTGTTTGCTGTTGCTGATCCACCTTTGGAACCTTACCAGTTGAGTCGGTTTTTGGTTAAGGCTGAATCTACGGGTTTAGACGTAGTGCTATGTTTTAATAAAAGCGATTTAGTTACGGATGCAGAAGAAGTAGAAATTAAGGAACGCCTGCATTTATGGGGATATCAGCCAATTTTTATTAGCGTTTATAATAGTATCAATATTGACTTAATATCTGAATTGTTGAAAGATAAAATTACCGTTATTGCTGGACCATCGGGGGTGGGTAAATCCAGTTTAATTAATATGTTGATTCCCGATGTCAACCTGCGAGTGGGTGAGGTTTCCGGTAAACTGGCTAAAGGTCGCCATACTACCCGTCATGTAGAGTTATTTGAGTTACCTAATGGTGGTTTATTGGCGGATACTCCGGGTTTTAACCAACCTGATTTAGATTGTACCCCAGAAGAGCTTGCTACTTACTTCCCAGAGGCTAGGGAAGGATTACAGCAAGGGAATTGTAAATTTAGCGATTGTTTGCATCGTGATGAACCGGATTGTGGAGTGCGGGGAGACTGGGAACGTTATCCCCATTACTTGGATTTTTTGGAAGATGCGATCGCTTATCAGAGTCATATGCAGCAACAAGCAGATCCAGAGTCTACCTTGAAAGCAAAAACGAAGGGTAAAGGGAAAACTCGCTATGAACCGAAGTTAGAGAGTAAAAAATATCGGCGAGTTTCTCGCAGGACTCAGTTGCAGGAGTTGGAGCAATTATATCAGGAAAGCGAAGAGTGATACATTTTCCTCACCCAACAAACCCCTCAGAATTAATTCTGAGGCTCATAGTCTAAGTCTACTTCAGTAGACTAAAACAATTGATGGGGGTTTGCAATTGTTGATTGGGGTTTAGCAATGCTCACGCTTTGTCAACTTAAGGTAAAACCCATACCCCGCAAGGAAATTAATTTCCACAGCGAGTAGACCAAGTTATCTAAAAGATGACTAAATAATCTAGGTTTTCTTCAGTCTACTTCAGTAGACTTTATTTATCAGCCTCGGAATTGATTCCGAGGTGAGTGAGAAAGCCAACAGATAAGTGATTTCTAGCTTAAGTTGACACCAATGATCAATGCGCTTTACCCCTACCCATTTATTTGGATTATTCTGAAAGTGAAATGGTATAACATCTGTAAGACTTTTGTTGAGTTGGGCTAGGTTTAACCCAACCTAGAATACAACTACAAACTTGTGTTTGTGCTATCCCAAACCCAAAAACTTGGAAATCAACGGCAACAATTTGCTACATGCGTCAAGCAATGTTGCTGTGGTAGGTAAGGCAATAATTGTACCTTTTAAAATTTTTATTGCTGTTTTTGCTGACTTTTGCTGTGTCGTTTCTTGGGGATTTTTCGCAGCTTCTGCTAAGGTTTTGACTTGTTCTAATGCTTCGGCTTTATCTTCTGGGCTTAAATTTGATTCAGCCTCAATTGCTGTTTGTAATTCTGCCAATAATTCCTTGATTTCCGGTTTTTCTGGTTCCGGTGACTCTGGTAACTGGTTGATGGTATTTGTCACCGTACCGCTAATATCACCTAAATTTAAAGCTTGTCCGCTAGCAGTAAAATCTCCACCAATGCTGCCAATTTCAATTTTATGGCTAGAATCATTACTCATATTTTTATTCTCCAATTTATTATCTAGTTGAATATTTATCGGTTTGTTCGCCAATGAACTAATAATCTCTGGTATTTTGGCGCTTTGTTGGCGATGAAAAAGTATTTCGTCATCTTTCGCTTGTAATAGTAATTTATATTTTTCTTCTACTGCTTGTAGTGCTAATTGATAATTATCTGTGAAATCACGATGAATCTTTTCTTTATCAGCATCAACAGGAACAGCAACTTTAACAACTACCACGCCATCACCTTTATTTTCAATACTCTGGATAGCTAATTCGGTGTCTTCATTTTCCACTTGTACTTGTTTGAAAGCCGCAACAAAAGCCTTCCAATCTATGCCATTGCGGAAAATTAAATCGACTGTATTTAAAACCTCTTCAAATAGTTTGGTAAATTCTCCTGGTTGAAATTCACCACTACTGGGACGACGTTCTCTGTCATCAGTTTCCGGCTTGGGATTTTCTAGGAGATAAATAAAACGACAATCGACATTATTTAGTTTAGTTGTACTGTCAATATTCCATGCTTCCACACAAGCACCAGTCATTAAAGTGCTAGTAAAATCAGTACCTACAGCTTGAGTGAAAGTTAAATTTGCCCATTGTAAATTCGCTCTTTGGAAGGTGGCTTCTGTAATATCAGCGTGTTTCAAATTTGCTTCTTTTAAATCTGCATCCATGAGGTTTGCACCTTTTAGTTTTGCACCAATATATGATTTATTTCTACCATTACCAGTAACAAGTAAATTAAGAACATTTCGCTTAGCTAATATGGTGTCCCCTAACCTGGCAAAATCAATATTTTTGGCTTCATAAAAACGGGTGCGTGTCAGGTTTGCTTTTCGGAAATTTGTGTTTTTTAGGGTTGCACCTGTAAAATCAGTATTAGTTAAATCGGCATTATAAAAACTGGTTCCTCCTATAGCAGAAATCGCAATAATATACTTCCGAATTGATGGAACTCGCTTATCTTCAATCCAAAAAAGCCAACCTATGTAACTACCCAATAAGACTAAAATCCAAGACCAAGAGCAAGCCCAAATCAAATCTAAACAAGCCCAATTCCAAGACAAAATTGGTTCTGAAGATATAAATTTATATCCACCTCGAATTAAAACTCTAGATAACGCTCCGATCATACCACCAGATAAAGAGCTAAATAGAACAATTACAGTCAAATCTTTAGCTAAAGTTTTAGTTAAAACTAAGGTTAAAGCTACTATTCCAGATACAACTACGACAACAATAAAAGCGAAAGTTAAAGCATAAGTCCAGCTACGAAGCACATGATATTCATTTAAAGACAAAGTACTGCTGATAGCACTTGGAAGTATCAAAATACTTAGAGTAAAGCTGATGACTCCTAAAGAAGATATCAGACTTTTCCAAATAATCATTGAAACAAATACTACTAGCAGCCCCATTATCACTAGAGCGAAAATAAGAGCGAGAATAAAGGAATCCTCTTTAGTTTCATTATGTAACATCCACCAAGTAGATCCATTGGTCGCAGCGGATGCAAATAATGATAGAAATGCAAGAATAAATGAAAATCCTATCCAACAAATAATCCTATAGTTTTGCAGTCCAGCCTTAGCACCTCTAAAATCAGCATTTTTAAGATTAGCATTAGTAAAATTTGCCCCTCGAATATCCGCACCCCTAAAGTTAGCACCAATTAGGTTTTGACCCTTAAAGGAACGTCCTCTAAGATTTTGCCCGGAGTAATCTAGTCCCATAGCTACGTCAGGTGGAGGTTTTTGTCATAATTTTATACAGCTTGACTGTGTAGTATTCCGGTTGTTGTCACAATTTGCTTAAATTGGCAAAAGTAAGCAAACCAATGCCATTTTGAAAAAACAAGACAACACTTCTAAACCCTTCCCAACCTCTGACGATAAATCCGTAGCGCTTCAGCTATCTTTCAACCCCAAACTTAAAATACCCAGAATCTTACCTACTTGGTTCAAGAAATACTCTTCTAAATCCACTTCTATCGTACTTGCTTCCAGTCGCATGAATTTCCAACTACTTCCAGTAGTAACAACACCAAGTATTTGAGAAATAGGATTTTTCTTTTTTTGGTTAAAAATTTGAGCAGCTATCATTTCTGCCATACATTGTCCCAAACCAGCTTCGATATTCTCATTTTTTGCTTCCACTACCGCAACCACTGGTGAGGTAATAAATAACTGTTCTGGAGAACGACTGATCAGATAATCACAAAAACCATTCAGTCCTTTTTCAGCATCAACGTTAAAATCCTTACCAGAAAATAAACTGACTTGTTGGGGATACAACCGCTTGAGTTCCAACAAAATTGGTGTAATAATCATCTCAGAACGGGATTTTTCCGAGTTAATCGCCAATGCAATTGGAGCATTAAAACGCAGTGTATCTTTTAAATATTCACTATAATTAATTTCTGATGTATCAGCGAATATACCTACAGATTCGCTGATGGTGATGCCAAAATCTTCTTGAACCTTCTCAATATCAAATTGGCTGTAAGGCATTCTTCCATTATGCTCTAAGCAAGAGTTGTATTTCAATTTTAAAGTCTGTTGATCAATAAAAGGTAAATTCATATCTTGCACCATTATCAACAAGACCAAAAAAAAGGGGTTTCTAAACCCAAGATTTAGGTTTTTAGTATTAGTCATTCTCAAGAAACCCCGGCAGTCGCTACAACTTGGGAGCATCCCAAATGTTTAAATTTGTAGTGTGGGCATCTTGCCCGCTTTGTATATAAAGGGAGCTTTCCGGCTCCCACTACTGTATATTTTTGAAAAATTGGGATGCTCCCCTACAACTTTGGAAACCAAAGCAACGCGCTGTCTCGCTTTTTAATCCAGGTGCAAGATGTATGTAAAAATCAAAGAAACCGGATTTCTGATTGACCTATATACTCAAATTCTCAGCTAACCACCCATAGAAACCCCGTTTCTACTCTCCTCTCCCATCACTACGAGTCAAGATAAATAATTAACTCCCATCCCCCTAGTATCCCCAGAACGTCTTAAAATATTGTTAATTTATGGCTAACCCCCAAACTTCAATTTAATACGCACTATCTCGGAATTACTATGGCTATAGGCTACGTCGCGCTTGTACTCCACGCACATCTACCCTTTGTTCGTCACCCAGAAAGTGACTATGTGTTGGAGGAGGAATGGTTATATGAAGCCATCACGGAAACTTACATTCCCTTACTGCAAGTATTTGAAGGGTTGAAGCGGGACGGTATCGATTTTAAAATCACTATGAGTATGACACCACCCCTGGTGTCAATGTTGCGCGATCCTTTATTGCAAGAACGTTATGAGGAACATTTAGCGAAACTGGAAGAACTTGCAGAGTTAGAAATCGAGCATAATACCCATAATGGTCATATTAAGTACTTAGCGGAACATTATGCTTCGGAGTTTAACGCCATCCGAGGGGTTTGGGAACGCTATGGTGGTGATTTAGTTACGGCTTTTAAGCGCTTTCAAGATTCCAATAACCTGGAAATCATCACCTGTGGTGCTACCCATGGCTATTTACCGCTGATGAAAATGTACCCGGAAGCGGTATGGGCACAAGTAAAGGTAGCCTGCGAACATTATGAGGAAACTTTTGGGATTCCTCCCAGAGGTATTTGGTTACCGGAATGCGCTTACTATGAAGGGTTAGAACGGATGATTGCCGATGCTGGCTTGCGCTATTTCCTCGTAGATGGACATGGTATACTTTATGCTCGTCCCCGTCCCCGTTTCGGTAGTTATGCCCCCATTTTCACAGAAACCGGAGTTGCAGCCTTTGGACGAGATCATGAATCTTCCCAACAGGTATGGTCTTCAGAAGTAGGTTATCCTGGTGCTGCTGAATACCGGGAATTTTACAAGGATTTGGGCTGGGAAGCGGAATATGAGTACATTAAGCCCTATATCATGCCCAATGGTCAGCGTAAAAATACGGGCATTAAGTATCATAAAATTACAGGTCGCGGTTTAGGTCTGGCTGATAAGGCGCTGTATGACCCCTACTGGGCAAGGGAAAAAGCCGCAGAACATGCCGCCAATTTTATGTATAATCGGGAACGCCAAGTCGAGCATCTCTATGGCGTAATGCAGCGTCCACCCATTGTCATTTCACCCTATGATGCGGAGTTATTTGGACACTGGTGGTATGAAGGTCCTTGGTTTATTGATTACCTGTTCCGCAAGTCCTGGTACGATCAAGGTACCTATGATATGACCCACTTAGCTGATTATTTGCGGGGTAATCCCCATCAGCAGGTTTGTCGTCCTTCCCAATCTAGCTGGGGTTACAAGGGTTTCCACGAATATTGGTTGAACGAAACAAATACCTGGGTTTACCCACACCTACATAAAGCTGCGGAACGAATGATTGAACTGTCATACCGGGAACCAGCCGATGAGTTGGAGTGGAAGGCACTTAATCAAGCAGCAAGGGAGTTACTTTTAGCACAATCCTCTGACTGGGCATTTATTATGCGCACCGGAACTATGGTGCCTTATGCTGTAAGAAGGACGCGATCGCACCTGATGCGGCTACAAAAACTCTACGAAGATATTAAAATCGGCAAAATTGACAGCGGTTGGTTAGAAAAAGTCGAATACATGGACAATATCTTCCCCAATATTAATTATCGGGTTTATCGTCCGTTGTCATCATAAAAGGGTGGGCATTGCCCACCCTAAAGGTATTTCTAATGGAATTTTTGCGGGTGGTAGGGGATACCACCCTTTTTCATATCTACTAGTTAGAGAGGTTACCACTGGCATAAGCATCCATCCGGTAAGCAGGGGTGCGATCGCTATAGTCGGTTTCCTGTCCAGTAACGGATTTTGCTAGCTGATCGAAGGATTCAGAACCCCAGTTACGTTCGTGGATGGGCTTTCTTTGTTCTCCTAAGAAGTAAGCTTGAGTACCAATAACCGCAGCAGCAACCCAACCCATTACAAATAATCCAATCAAGATAGTAATCATATGGAATAGTCTCCGTTTCGTTTAAAGTTTTGTTTCAATCTATGAATAAATGTAACAGAATATTTACAATACCGTCAAAGGTGTGGTAACCGATGGAAAAGTAGGGTCTACCGTACAGTCAGAAACCCCACGGAAGACAGCTGGGGGCTTGAAGGGAGCCCTAATCTGACCAGACTAAGTACCTTGCGTACTACGTTAGAGGCAAGAGTTAAAGACCTTGACCTCGGAATGCTCCGCTAGTTCCTTGCTCTAGAACCGAACAGTTAAATATCTGTGAATTTTGGGCGTTCCATAATGGAAGGATGAATTGGGGTTTCTACTAAGCTGCCTTTGCATTTAAACTAGATAATCACTCATTAGTCTAACTCTTGTGGGATGGAGAGCAGCGCGTTGCGGAGCCAGTCATGTGCGCGGGTTAAGCGCGTTGAGTGAACTGGCGTTGGGGTTCCCCCCGTTGTAGCGACTGCGGGGCATCCCTGCCCGTCCAAATATTTAATTTAGGTACTTTTTAGCTTATGCACTGCCCATACTGTGGCTTTACTGATATCAGGAAAAACGGGAAGCGAGAAAGTAAACTGTGGGCACATTATCTGAAATATCGACTAATATCAGTGATTCTTGAATCATCTTTCTATTCACCAACGCCAACTTTTTTCACCCCACTAACCTCTACTTTTACTGACACTAGTAAAACATAAGTTTAAATTATTGGAAAAAATATTTAGTTTTACGATTCAAATATTTTTTCATTTTTTGTCCAATTTTTGATGCACGTAATTGCGTTGTTTAATGCTATAGTAGAAAAAACTAGTTTTGGGGCACTTGTGACCATTGCCCACCCAAAATCGCTACAAACCTAGTTATCTCGTAGCTTTTAACCTAAAAGTAAAATTTTCATCACATCAAGAAAGACCAATTTTCATACAGTCCATAAATCGTTCATTTGACAAAATCTAGTAAATTTGGTATGCACACTCATAATACCAATTCTCTGAAATTAAGCAACAGATAGAATCTGTTTACGTTTATCCCAACTGATATCTCCTACTCAAGCAAACTAGTGGTACCTAGGATTGTTAGGGAATACCAAGAAATAAATTATCCCATATTGTGGGGTAGGCATCCTTGCCTGCCCACTCATACAGGCAAGGATGCCTGTACCACTATCAAATTTTGGGATATTTTTTTATTTGCAAGTCCCTTATACTCCCAATGGCTAAAAACTTAACTTTTCGTAGGTTGGGTTGAACGTACACTTAGTGTTCTGTGAAGGGTAGTGAAACCCAACCTACAATCTATATATGTTGTAGGGGTTTAGCAATGCTAAACCCCTAGGTTGTGGTCTATTGCACCTCAAATCTCATCTCGCTGCCTCACTGCGTGTAGGCGGGAGGCTTCCCATCGAGAAAACTAAAATTCCCGTGACATTCTCCCCACCTTATAGAAGGTTGGGGAATTTAGCGCCAGAGCCTAAAAACTCCCCAACCATTCCAGAATCTGGGGATTCACTAAATGGGGTACTTCATCGTGGGGACAATGACCCGCATCAGCAATGGGGAGTATTTTGATATTTTTGCCTTTTTCCTGGGCTTGTTCATAAATTTTAGCACCAGTTATGGGTGTCCAGGGGTCATCTGCACCCCAAATCACCAATAAAGGATGTTTCACTTTTGGCAATAACTCCACGGGGGAAGGACCAGGAGGGGATGTTACTATGGAAGCAAATACTTTATGTGCCCCTGGATCGCACGAAGGACGATAAAGCATTTCCACCAACTCATCGGTAACAGCTTCCCGTTGGCGATACACTTGGTATAGGGTACGGCGAATTTGGGATTTACGGCGGATACGATTAAAGATAAATTTGCCTGTGATAGGATGGCTAACTAACTTATTAAAACTAGCCATCATCAACCGCAGGGGTAGCTTTAACTCCCGGGGACGATGACTCAAACCACCAGCAGAGTTAATTAACACCCCACCAGTACTAATTTCGGGATGTTCTGCTACTACCATCAAGCTTAACAGTGCCCCAATGGAGTTACCAATATATACCGCAGGTTCTTGGATATGTGCAGTCCAAAAATCCTTGAGTAATTCCACCCACAATTGCATACTGTAATCAATGGGTGCTTTATCAGAAGCACCAAAGCCCAGTAAATCAAGGGCATATACTCGGTAGCCAGCCTCTGCTAAAACGGGTATATTTTTGCGCCAATGTCCAATGGAAGCACCAAAACCGTGAATTAGTACTAGAGGGCTTCCTGTTCCCATAACGGTGTACTGGATATTGTAGCCCTGCCAATTCCAAAAGTGTTTTTCAAAGGAGTCTGTGGTTAGCTGCTGTTGAGTTACAGTCATTATGAAGATTAATTAAGAGTTGCTTAATTAATATGGTAATAGTCTAGTAACACGTCTGTGACCTTTGGGGGTTATAGAAAATTTTCCACGACTACTCCCTTCCCGGCAGAAAATTACCTATAACTTAGGTTGGGTTGTAGCTTGCTTCCACGGAGTGGTAGGGAGTGTAGAGGACGGTCGGGAGGCTTCTCGTTAGCCGGAGGCTTTCGCTGCAGGGTAGAGTAACCCAAGGATATGCTGGGTTTCCTCCCACCCCTGCGGGGTGTGCAAGCTACAACAAGCGCTTACAATTTTTCGGTAATTTAATAGCGGGAAGGGAGTAGTTTGAATCCCCACATTGTCCTTGCTTACTCTAAATGATACAGTTGGTAGTATTCATAACTGTGTTTATTTCCGCCTACTTACTTAGTTAGGTAGCAAAAATTTTGCATCTCTTAGGTAAAAATGATGAATCATACTTCGATTCAGTTTAGCGATCGCAAGTGGGAAATTGACCTTTACCAACTGCAACAATTGTTTAATCTTGCAGCTTTCTGGGCAAAAAACCGCAATATAGAAGATTTAAACACATCAATTGCCAACAGTGAACCAGTAATTAGTGTTTGGGATGGAAAACGATTGATTGGCTTTGCCAGGACAACTTCTGATGGCATTTATCGTGCTACCATCTGGGATGTTGTAATTCACCCAGAGTATCGCGGTAGCGGTTTGGGTAGTAAATTAGTGGAAACTATTTTGAGTCATCCCCGTGTCAACCAAGTTGAACGTGTGTATCTGATGACTACTTACCAACAGAGATTTTATGAAAAGATTGGTTTCCAGCAGAATTCCACTACCACTATGGTGCTACAAAATCAACCTCAAATTGCTTCTGTTGCGACTGCGGAAGTTCTGCTTCAGGAATCCCTAAGGGGATAGACACTTGCAAGCGAGTCTTTTGTTCTTGTTCAGCTTCATCAGCGGTGGGAAGTGAAACCAATTCCAATCTCCCTCCCATTGCTTCCAATAAGGTTTGATTCATTAATAGCTTCATTCCTGGTAAAACCGGATTATTTTCTGTGTCTGTACCTGGCTGATAAGATGACTCTAAAGACTCAAATAAATCTATGGGTTCACTTTTGGCGATCGCATGGCTTGGTATATCCAGCCAAATCTGAACCATATGATTTTTGGGTGAAGTCTGGGTAGAAACAATTATACTACCTTGCTCCATACCAGCAACAGTGGTATCCACTAAGCTTAACAATACCTGCCGCAACCAATGAGAGTCAGCCAAAACATGCAATTCTGGGTTCGGTAATTCTAAGAGAAACTGAAAACTACGATTTTCTGCCAGCATGTAGCCCAGTTGGTATACTTCTTGTAATAAAGAAGCTAAGGGTAAGGGTTGAATGTCTAACTTATGAGTTCCGTAATCGGTTCTGGCAACTCTGAGAATTTCATCCAGGAGTTTTACTAATTTTAGTGCCCTTTCATGGGCTTGAGCAATAAATTCTCTCTCCTCTGCCGGATTTTCACACAAATCTGACAAAATTAATTGATGTAAGCCAATCAAACCATTCAGGGGTGATCGCAAGACATGGCTTGTACGTGCTAAAAAACCTCCTTTAAACTGGCTCATCTCTTGCGCCATCTGATATGCTAGTTCTGTTTGTTTCCTCTGCTGTTGAAGTGCACAAACATCATCATATTGATCTGCAGCTGATGATGATCCAGTTTTCCCAGTCTTAGATTTTCCAAATAACCAGCAAAAACTCATACCCAGTGCTAGTCCCGATGCTATTCCTACTAGCAGATGTAAATAGTTACTCCAATTCATATTCCAATTCATATAATTTAATTAATTAATTTGCATTCTTATCAACTGATTTATTGACCACAAAGCCGTAGCACAATGTTCCACAGTCCCCTATTGACCTAGCAACAGAGTTCTCTGGTTCTAAGTATTTACCTGAGGATAATAATTGTTTTATCTTCCACCCAAGCTGAGTTAAAAGAGAAAATTTATTATCTTTTATACTTTATAGTTAGCGATTTCTAGAATTATGCAATTTTATTATTAAGTAACATTTTACTCTTTCTGTTATCTTCCTGCGGGAGAGGGAACAGGCAACAGTCAACAGGCAACAGTCAACAGGCAACAGGCAACAGGCAACAGTAGGATTTTTGGTTGAAATAGAGAAATTTGTTCGGGTGTTGGTTTCCTCTCCCAATCAATGGGTTTAAGACCCCCGCATTCTTTGACGGAAAGCGTTGACGGTGGGTAGCCTACGGCAAGCAAGCTACAATCCCCCATCACACCCCTTTGGTGTTAAGAGTTCCCTGTTGCCTTGAAGAACAAATTTCAGGTTCATATTCTGAAAATAACTTAACTAAGAGTATATTAAGACTCATTATAGCTAAGTAATTTCAATTATGCTCTTACAACTATAACTCAATTGCCCCTTGTCGTAAAATCTGCCAATTTTTGCCCGTCCATTTAGCAACGGTGGAGGGTAAACCCATCCCAGGTGTTTCACTTTCCCATTCAGTTACAGCCAGAGTCAGAACATCAGGGAAAGCCATCTCAATTTCTGCCATCGTCTGTAAAGCTGGCTGACCTGATAAATTAGCACTGGTGGTGGCAAGAGGTCCTGTTTGTGACAAAATCTTGCGAGCGATCGCACTATTGGGAACGCGGATACCAATAGTAGTGGGATCGGTGGGGTTGATTGCTGCTGGTACTCGTTCTGAAGCTGGTAATACCAATGTTAATGCTCCAGCCCAATACTTATCCGCTACTTGCCGCCAAATTTGATATTCCTCATCCCTACCCTTGACAAAAGACCATAATTCCTCAGCAGTAGCTGCCATTAAAATCAAAGGCTTGTCCTGACTACGCTGCTTGGCTGCAAAAATTAGCCCTCCCTGTTCTGGTAAGGCTGCTAAGGCAGGAACAGTATCTGTAGGAAAGCTAACTAGTTTACCAGCACGTGTGCCAGCTACTAGGTCAAGGAGCGAAACTTGAGTCATGAGAATAGGGGTTATTCAATTTTGGATTTTGGATTTTGGATTTATAGCGGTTTTCACGCTTATGAAATACTGTAAGAGTGAGATGGGCATCCCTGCTCTTCATTTCACCATTTCCTTTGTATTCTACACCCTCCACCGTAGACAGGTCGTGGCTTTTTTGTAACTAGGCGACTCCTACAACCGAAAACCGCTGTAGGCAAATAATAAAGTTGAACAATTTTGATGGTTTAAACACCTATAATTACGTCGAGTATTTCGATTAGCGGTTGAACGATTTCCCAAAAGCTATGTAACGTATTGCATTGTGTTATTGGGTTACTTTTGATCTACTGAGTCTTGTCTTTAATTTGTGCAGAAGTAGCTTCAGAAAAATCAGTAAGTACCTGTGTAAGCTTATGAATTCCTTCACTACCTCCGGCAATTAAACCGCCTGTTAAAAGCATATCTAATACGCGAAAAACTGATATTTGATATTGAGGCAAATTCTCTACATTAACAAACATTTCTAACCCTCGGATACCTATTGCACTAATTATAATACCCAGGATAAAAGATGACCATAGAGCAATTTTTTTAGTTTCAAATTTGTAGTGAGCTAAAGCTAATTTATCATCATATAACTCATTAATTTTTACATTTAATTGCTTGATTAATTCAGGTTTAAAATTGGCATATTCTTTAGTTTCCTGACTTACTTTGTTTTCCTGGACTGTCGCAGATGATACCACAGTCGGCAGTTGTTTTTCTATAACACTTTCCAAGTCTAATATTTTCTTTTTATGTGTCGAAAGTTTAACATCTAATTCTTTTACGGTTGAACCACGCCAAGTAGTTATAAAAACTTCTAGAAAACGCTCCAGCAACAGAGAAATAAAGAATAGTAAACTTAGTAACTGGGTAAAATCATTTAATCCAAAAGATTCTTTCATAGTAAATGGTTTAGGTGATAGCAAAATTTCCAAAAATATAAGTATTGCTATACTAATTACTAAAAAAAGAAATGTCTCAATTCTTTGGCTGTTTGTATTTCTTCGCTTTCCTAGCTGTATCTTCATTGTTTTTCACAATTTACAACAAATATTAAAAAGCTGGAAACTGCATAAATTGTTCTGACTTTTCACGGGATGTGGAAAAGGCGATTTTAACGTTTTCTCAAGACCCTGGTTGTTCGTTCGCTATTGTCCGACGCTTTAAGCTATTGAGCATAAGTCTGTGGAAAAATTAACGTAGTTTCGTTGGTTGAGGACTTGCCATCAAAAGTCAGATAAATTGTTCAATGTCCAGTTATGTTTTACTTCAAACTCTGTTCTCTTTTTTCCAGAAAAGTATACTGTTCTTCGGTACTTACTATGTAAGGATTCGATAATTTTTAAAAATTATCGAAGCCTTACATTACATAGCTTTTGGGAAATTGTTTAACTGTTAATCGAAATGCTCGACGTAATTATAGGTGTTTGAATAACCCAAATTGTTCAATCCTATTATTCATCTACAACCGCTATATTTCACGTTATTTGCGGGTGAGCCATGTATACTCACAACGGCTAAAAACTTAACTTTTCGTAGGTTGGGTTGTAGCTTGCTTCCACGGAGTGGTAAGCTGCCTGTGCATTTAAACTAGATAATCACTCATTAGTCTAACTCTTGTGGGATGGAGAGCAGCGCGTTGCGGAGCCAGTCACGTGCGCGGGTTAAGCGCGTTGAGTGAACTGGCGTTGGGGTACTCTCCGTAGACGCGGTAGACGAGGGTCACTCGGCTTCTCGGAGAGTGCGGCTTCTCGGAGAGTGAAGCCTCCCGACCGTCGTCTACCCCCCGTTGTAGCGACTGCGGGGCATCCCTGCCCATCCAAATATTTAATTTAGGTGCTTTTTAGCTTAGGAAGTGTAGACGACGGTCGGGAAGCTTTGAGCAGAGTAACCCAACAGCAAGTATGTTTTTGTTGGGTTACTCTACACCGAAGGCTACCCTACGGGTTCCGCTTGCGGTACGCCTACGTACCACCCTACGGGAAGCAAGCTACAACCCAACCTACAATCTATATTTGACGCCATTTGCGGGTGAGGCATGTAGCTTGCTTCACCGTAGGAATACCAAAAAAATCTAAAATCGGTTTTTCTTCAATCTAAAATTGCCAGTCAAACTCTAACCGTTGAAAAAACATTACCCAAACTTGGACAATGACCTTATACCAACGGCGGCATAAGGATTCCCAGCTTTGTATTTCACCTACTACCCGTAGACGGGCTACGCGCGGCTTCTCGAAGAGTAGTGCCTTTAGGCTTCCCACCCAGGGCATTGTCGGAAAACTCTGACCTGTGAAGGTTGACCACGGGAGCGCAGAAGACCGCTGGTATTGATATTCAACTCATCGTATGAGACCAGT
>JASJCY010000142.1 GCA_030065825.1 Nostocaceae cyanobacterium
GGGTCAACGACCATGAATATCTTCCCATATATTCGTTATGAGTTCAAGTCTCTGCCCTTGCTCTCATCCCCCGGTTCCGAAGACTTCACCGGGGGACTTCCCGCAAGGAGTGTTAAATTTGACTGTATTTTTAGTATGACCGAAAAACTGGGTGCAAGCCTCCCCCTTCTAGGGGGACTTTTGGATCGGGAGTCCTCGTCGAGGATTTTGAATAAACGCAATGCTGTTTATTCAGGCTGCCGCTATAATGGTTGTATGTTGAATCTAACCTACGAGTACAAGCTCATCCCTGCCGACGCGCAACGCGAGACTTTCGACCAGTGGCTTAATATTTGCCGCAAGGTCTACAACTTTGCATTGCGGGAGCGTAAGGATTGGGTCAACTCTCGCAAGTGTGATATCAACTCGTGCAGTATCAAACAGGAGTACATCATCCCTGTTGATGCACCACGTCCAACTTTTGCTCGTCAGTGCAAGACACTGGCAGAGGCAAAGAAGTCAATTCCTGAGTTAAAAATGCCTCACACTCATGTCTTGCAACAGGTATTACGTCAGTTAGAAGCTGCATTTGTTGCAATGTGGGAACGTGGGCACGGGTTTCCTAGATTCAAAAAACGGATGCGCTCATTTGTGTTTCCCCAGTTGAACTCAGAATCCGTAAGACGGTTTGATGATGCCGACTGGGTTAACCTGCCTAAGATTGGCTGGGTCAAAATGCACCTATCCCGTCCGATTCCTGAAGGGTTTGAAGTGAAGCAAATTCGCGTTGTCAAACGGGCATCTGGTTACTATGCCATGCTCACCTTGCAATCTCGAGTTGAAGTGCCTCAAGCATCACCGTCAGGTCACGGAATCGGAATTGATTTAGGATTGGAACACTTTTTGGCTACTTCTGATGGAGAGTTGATTGATAGACCTCGATTCTTTGTGGATGGACAACGCAAGCTGAAATCGCTGCAACGTCAACTGAAGCGCAAGAAAAAAGGCTCTAGGAAGTTTCGTCAACTACAACATCGCGTAGCCAAGCACCACGAATACATCTCGAATAGTCGGAAAGATTTTCACTTTAAGACCGCTCATCATTTATGCGACCAAGGACAAACGGTATTTGCTGAGGATTTGAACCTGAAGGCAATGTCAGCAGGGATGCTGTGCAAGCATACCCTTGATGCAGGATTTGGTCAGTTCCTCAACATCTTGAGCTATGTTTGCTTCAAACGGGGCGCGTACTTTGGCAAGGTTGATGCCAATGGCACTAGCCAGACTTGTCCAAGATGCCAAACCCATACGGGTAAAAAAGAACTGTCTCAACGGGTACACAAATGCTCTGAATGCGGTTATGAAGCCAATCGAGATGTTGCAGCCGCGCAGGTGGTACTGCAACGTGCATGTACAGCGGTGGGGCACATCGCAGTGAATTTTGGGGAGGGAAAGCTACATGGGTAGTCCCAATGAACCAAGAATCCCCGCTCCTTCAGGACGGGGAGTTGTCAAGAACCTCATAGAGACAGGAAATAGTAACAACTTCTTACCAAAAGTGTCTGTGGTTGTACCTATTTATAACGGTGAGGGAGATTTACCAGACTTAATCTCTTGCTTGGAGGCGCAAACTTACCCAAAACAGCAGGTAGAATATTTACTGGTAGATAATAATAGTAGCGATCGCACTCTGGCTATCCTGCACAACACTGCCGCCAATTCCCCCATCACCATTCGCCCACAAAGCCAAAACCAAATTCAAAGTTCCTACGCTGCCCGCAATACTGGCATTCGCGCTGCTACTGGTGATTTTATTGCCTTTACCGATGCTGATTGTCGCCCCCAACCACAATGGCTATTATCATTAATTAAGCCTTTTGTCAAGCCCAATGTGGCAATTGTTGCTGGTGAGATTGTGGCGCTACCGGGAAACAGTCTGCTAGAGCAATATGCACAGCATCAAGATACCTTATCACAAAAACACACCCTAAACCACAAATTTTGTGCTTATGGACAAACTGCGAATTTGGCGATTTGCCGACAAGCTTTAGAAAAAGTTGGTTTATTTCGTCCCTATTTAACCACTGGGGGTGACGCTGATATTTGCTGGCGAATTTTGAGGCAAAACATTGGTAGTTTAGAATTTGTGCCAGAGGCGATCGTTGAGCACCGTCACCGTAGCACCCTTAGGGAACTAAAAAGTCAATGGCGGCGTTATGGGCGCTCAAATCGTTATCTACACGAATTGTACGGTGTGGAATTAATGCGAGATATTACCCTTAGAGAATCTTTTTATCGTCTAGGACGCTGGTTATTGAAAGAGTTACCAACAGAAAGTTTTAAGGCAGTAACAGGTAAAAGCTCTATGGTAGATATATTAAATACTCCTATTGGCTTATTATCCATTAGAGCGCGTAGTGGTGGGCAAAGAGAAGCCAAACTGTCAGAAAAAGCAAAGATCATCGAGTGGCTTTAACCTACATTGACACTCCCCGGTCTTTAGACCCGGGGATTCTCGGTTCAACGAGTCCACTTAGGTTAGATCCCTTGCGAAACCTAATCCAGAGGTGGTTCTCTCCTCGAGCGTTGACTTTCCCCCTGCGGTGGGGGTAGTTGGATTACTCCAAAAATTTGTTTGAGTTAAATTCTGTATCGTCTAGTTCCCATGCAGATTTTACCTATTCCTGGGCAGAAACTAAAACTATGGAATAGAACCCCATATCTACAATTGTCAAGGTACAGATTGCCCTTAGGCAGTTGGGTTTTTATACAGGTTGATTACCGTTCCTGTTGGTGTTATTATACCATATTTTTGCAGACTAAAGTCTGCTTACGGTTTTCATCCCCGGTCTAAAGACACGGGGTTTTCACCCGGTTTTCTTATAATGGGATAACAGGTTCCTCGTTCGCACTCCTCTGGTAAGACGTATCGTCTTTGACCCTAAGAGTGTTTTAACCGCTTGGATCTTCCCCTCGTTTTCCCAACGTCGCAAGGTTCCAACATGAACCCCGTAATACTTAGCTGCTTGTGCTGGCGTGACATGGTTGGATGGCATTAGAGGTAGTTTTTCTACCCCGAAATTTTATCATCTTTGAGTTCGTTTTGTACGGCTTTATAAATGTTTATGCAGATAATCTGTTATTTGCTAATACGTCTGTGGACAATGTCGAACGGGAAGGAAGTTAGGAGTTGGGATAACCCTCTTGCCTATTCCCTCTTGCCTATTCCCTCTTGCCTATTCCCTATTCCCTCTTGCCTATTCCCTCTTGCCTATTCCCTGTTCCCTAATTCTGCAACAAGTCTATTCAAAGAGGTATTTCTGTGCTAGCTTCCAGTAACGGGAGAAGCGCTTGAGGTCGATGTAACCGTCATAATCAAAAAATGGTTCTACCTCATAAACTTCCAGTTCTAAAGAACGCTCAATTTCGTCACAGATAACATCAAAGCGGGGACTGGGACTATCGGTGGTGACAATTTTTTTGGCGTTATGTTCTTTGGCAAAATTGAGTAATTCTTTTGCTACATCACCACGACGAATCACAACGGGTAATTCTAGCAAGCACTCGTAAATAAAGGTAATACGCTTAAGACTGAGTTGCCATTCTTCAATTAAAGTATCATCCCACACCCAAATAGCGGGTGAGTCCGGGTATTCTTGTAAGGCAGGATTTTGCGGACTCAGACAATCTCCGTTTACCCAGATAATGGGTTTAGTCATAGAATTTTTATCAATGAAAACGAAAAATCAAGTTTTTGAGCCTGGCTAAGCAGGGTAACCTACTGTTTGAGAACTCCTACGGGGAGGTGCAAAATATCGGTTAACTCATTGTGCAACATCACCGTTTCTTAACGCGACTACCTGCGTCTATTTTTTCTGTAGGATGTAATATTACTTGCTCTCCTGCTTCTAATCCCTGGTGAACTTCGGCATCAAAATCACTACGATGTCCTAGGTGAATCTGACGAAGCCTAGCTTTGCCATCCTTAACTACAAAGGTACACCAAGATTTGCCACAACGAAATAGGGCACTTAGGGGTACCTGTAAAATATCCTTTGCTTCCCAGACGACGATTTGCACATCCACGCGGTAAGCATCGCCAAAAGAACCCGGAGAGTCCACAAAATCACCAATTACATTCACCCGCTGTTCTTCTACTCCCAAAGCAGACACTTTGGTAAAAGCTGACGGTTCCAGCAGCCGGACTTTTCCTAGTAGTGGTTGTTGTTCCGTTCCTTGGCTGATCAGAATCCTATCTCCAGGTTTAATTTTCAGCGCATCTGTGGAGAGAACATCAATCACTAATTCCAATTGTGAAACATCACCTAATTCCAATAAAGCTGTGCCGGATTTAACAAACTGGGCGCTTTTTTGCAAAATTCGCAGTACTTGTCCACCTACGGGGGAAGTAATATCAGTACGCTTTGCCTCATCTCGGAGTTTCTCTAATTCTGCCTCCACGCTGGCAATGCGGGCACTATAAACCTTAAGTAAATAATCGGGATCTTGCTGCTCTTTTTGCAACACAGTTAATGCATCTCGTGCTACCTCCACTTCAGATGTAGCGGATTTTACGGCTAATTTGGCTGTTTCTAGTTCCTTGGCTTTAGTAATCTCATTCAACTGTGCTGTTTCCTTGTCTTTGCGAGGAATTGCCCCTGTTGCATGTAGTTTTTGGGCACGTTGGCGATCGCGTCGTGCTTGTTCTAATGCCGCTTGTATTTCAGCTACCTTTGCCTGTGCTTGTTTTTTGGCTGTGACAGCTACCTGAATGCGTTTCCTTGCTTGTTCTAGGGTTGCCGCTTTTGGACGTTGGGTGGCTACTCCTTCTCGTTGTGCCCGCCATTCTTCGAGTCTACCCAAGGCTTCTTTAACTGATGCTGTCAAGGGTAGAGGATCGATACGAGCAATTACCGTTCCTTGTTCAATGCGATCGCCTTCATCAAGTTTAATCCGTGCCAGACGACCATCAACGGGTGCGGAAACTACAAAGCGATCGCCCACTCTGGTTTTACCTTCGGCATTTACCGTTACCTGTAGTTCACCACGTCTGACTGTTGCGATATCTACCCCCAAAGGTGCAGGACGAAATGCCCACACAACCAAGATGATAGTAACCAAGACGATGGCAGTATAAATAATCTGTTTGCGTGAGGGTTTGGGTAGATGCGATCGCCACTCTTGTTTCACCTCGGTTGGTTGTGGCTTATTTGGCTTTTTGGGCACGGGTAATAACTTCATTAGCTGTCAAGCATTGAATTTGCACAGAGCCAGGGTTTCCTCATTGGTTCCTATATATATGTTATTTGAACCTTTCTGCTTGCTAGATAACTCGTAAAGACTTTTAATTTGGTTGAACTATTTATGCGCCTGCAATGTCTTTTTTAAGACATCTATTTAAGTATTGTTTTTGACATTCACATTTACCTAAGTTTGAAAGCACAAAAGTGGGAAATAATGGACTTACCCACGGGAAGCCAGAAACCCGATTTCTTGATAAATATCTATTGTGAAAACTAAGGATTTATCGTACAAACCGGGTTTGTTTGGCTAAGTTCTATATTTTGCTGGTTTCTTGATTTATCTGATATAAACTAATAAAAAATAGATATTTTTACGGAGATAGTTTATTTGAGCTTTAATTATTTCCCAAATTATATTGATAGTTTTATTGCCGCAATTTTAACTAATTAATCATACTAGGAACTATAAATGTAATTAAGTAAATGCAACAGCATTTGAAATTTAAAATATACAGAGTTATCAAATGATAAATTTAAAAAGAATATCCACAGTTGCAGTAGTTACAGCAATAGCTACCATGAGTAGTTTTACTAATATCAATTCTGCAAAGGCAGCAACTTTTGAATATGAAGACAGACAAGAAAACATCTTCTTTGATAGATTTGATATTTCCCTAACTGCTGATAAAAACCCCATATCTAATCCTGAATATAAAATTGATAATCTATGGGAAAGTTATGGAGTGAAGATGAGAACAAATCTTGCAGACAAAAAATTATGGCTATACGATAGTTACTGTAAGCCAGGTGGGGGTACATCTTTTAATGGATTTAGTAATACCTGTACTGGTGGTGATAAAGACTTAGCAACAGGGAAGGGTTCATATACTAAGAATGGAAGCTTATACGATTATGAATCACCAGGACAAGGGAAAGTTTTAATTATCCAGGAAAATGGCAATCAAACACCAGATGATAATGGCAGTGGTGGTAAAATTATCCTAGATTTCACTGATAAAAATAATGGGGTTTTATTCCAAGAACTTGGTTTTTTAGATTTTGATGAAAACAAAGAAATAAAATTCAATTTTACCTTTATTGATGATAGTAAGCAGACATTAACATTTAATGGTGATGACCGTTCCAATCCCATGGCAGAACTTTTGAGTACAGACCATAATGGTAATGAACTTATAGGTGATAATTCCCAATGGAAGTTTAAATTTGATTTTGATAAACGAGTCACTAAAGCTAAAGTAATCTTACCTGGAAGTGGGGCAATAACATATTTCAAATATGAACGGAAGACAAAAAGGAGAGTACCTGAACCAACTTCTGCATTGGGTGTAGTTGTAGGACTTTTTGGTGGTGTTTCTTTAATAAAACGCAAAGGTAAATAAGAAACAGGATGTCACTTACCCAGTAACTAGAGAAGAGGGAACTTGCTTAAAGATAATGCGATTGCGTCCTTCTTCTTTTGCTTGGTAAAGAGCTTTATCTGCTGTCGTAATTAAATCTTGAGTATTAGATTCAAAAGTGGGACTAGTGGTTGCTACACCAATACTCAGGGTGACATAGTCGCTGACTTTAGATCCACCATGAACAATTTGCATCTGCTTCACTCCTGCCTGCATACTAGCAGCAACTTTAACAGCACCAGCTGCTTCTGTATTGGGCAGAATCACAGCAAATTCTTCTCCACCATAACGTGCAACTAAATCATGAGTCTTCTCTGCCGAACGAGCGATGGCAGCAGCCACTTTTTGCAAGCAAATATCACCGGCTGGATGACCATATTTATCGTTATAAAGTTTAAAAAAGTCAATATCGCATAAAATTAGTGATAATGGTGATTGTGCTTGAGCTAAACTTAACCATTGAGAATTGAGATACTGGTCAAAGTGACGACGATTTGCTACTCCTGTCAGACCATCTATGCTTGCCAGATGCTGCAAAGCTTGATTAGCTGCTTCTAACTGTTTATATATTTGCACTTGATGCAGCAGTCGTCGAACCCGTCTGCGCAATACTGCCAAATGAATTGGCTTGGTAACAAAATCACTGGCTCCACATTCAAAGGCACGGTCAATGGACTGGGGATCGTTTAACCCTGTAATCATTAGTATAGGGGTGTGATCCCAAAGCATGGCAATTAGATTATTATTCCAGTCAGAATCGTTATCAATGCTCGCCATTGCTAAAGCCAAATTTTTTTTACCCACCTGTATCAGTTCTTGACAGCAAGTAAACCCATCCATTACAGGCATAATAGCATCTAACAATACCAAATCTGGTTTTTCTGCCCTAAAAGCATCTAAACATTGCTGACCATCACTAACCATAGTTACTCTGTAACCTTCTTGTTCCATAATTCTACGTAACAGATTTTTGATGTTTGGATCGTCATCAGCTATGAGAATCAGAGGAGGTTTGCTAGAAGTAATAAGTGGGCGTTTGCCTGACATGAGTAGCGTTCCACAGAAAATATGTTTAAATTATTGATATTGAAAGAAATTAGCCTGTAAAAACCTTTAAAAAGTCTAATTTAATACTTAAGCAGGCGCAATGCTTATTTCGCAGTCTAGAGGAGGCTTTACACTTAGGATGGCAAATTGAAAAATTTAGATTTGACCTGAGTCCACACACCATCTAGACTTGGATTGTGTGGTAGCGATTTATATTTGCTTAATACTTTCACTCCCATGCTCTGGTAATAGAAAATAGGGAGTGGAAAATAGAAAAAAAAGATTGTCATACTTTTTTGTGTCATTTAATCATATTTGTGGTTATTATTTATGTTTCCCAATTCCTGAAGAGAATCTACCATATATCCAAAAATTTATCTTTTGTAGGGGTTTGGGGGAGCAATAAGACCCACGCCATAATCTCCGATTTGGCGCTGGGATACATGGACTCCCCCAAGTTAATTTTACGGAACTCAATGTTCCTAAAATTAACATTTAACACTGCAATGTTAGCCAGTAAACATTGTATAATAATGGGATGCTGACCATGAACTATCGCTACCGAATCTATCCAGATGCCACCACTGAACAAAGACTTTTTGAGTGGATGGAAATCTGTCGCAGTGCTTACAACTATGCATTGCGAGAGATAGAGGAATAACGTTAATTAGTACCGTTGGACAGACGGGAATGGAAACTGCCTGTGCAGACGATCTACCGGGGGTTGGGGCAACTCAGTCTAGGCAAGTGTCGAAATCTCCTAACAGAACAACCAGGAAATCTTCCAAGTGATTGGAGGAAGCCCGCGCTATATTCGCAGAATTAGCGCCGGGAGGATGTCACCTCAACGCCATAATAGCCCATCTTTTTACAAGGGGGAGATGTGCGTAGTTCATTAAGAACCCAACCAGACAATGCCAGATCCATTAATGTATCAACAGGACTATTTTGTTGTCCTGGAAACCAACCAGCCAGAACAATTTCTGAGTGTTTCCGAATTATTGGAAAAACTCGCTCATATTTTGCAAACCCTGGACACTGAGGATTTGCCACCGGATTTACGTGGGCTGGAAAATGTGGAAGCTCAAGCCCAATATTTAGTAGATACCTGTTGTGAGTTGGATGTAGAACCTGGGCAATATTTGCAGTGGTATGCAGTCCGCTTAGAGAAGTAAGCAGGGGACTAGGGGGAGATGGTGAGTCCACCCCCGTGGCGAACCCGTTCACCGGAGGTGTTCCCGTAGGGTAGGGGGAGATGGGGAGTAGCATTTACCCATTACCCATTACCCATTACCCATTACCCATTACCCATTACCAACTGTAATTAGTGCCAATTCAACCTTATTTTCAGTGGGTTGGGTAATTTGGATTTCGATTCCCGGACCAAAAAAACTGGTCATTTTTTCTTGTTTTTGCTGCCAAAGGTCAATTGATATTTCAGGGGAATCAAATTCTAAAATTAAAGCGTAAGACCCATTAATATCCATTTCTCGTAAACTTACAATTTCAGGTCGTTCTTCGTCAGAAGGACTCAAACCCAAGAAAGAAAGTGCTTTGTCTAAATGAGCATCTTGACCGTAGGAATATCCTGTGATGTCTTTGAGAATTTGATTTTGAGTGGAAGTTGCTTGCTGTTTACGCAGTTGCAAAATAGACGGTGTTGTGGGTGGATTGAAGGGTATTGGCTTGAGTTCATTGGCTTTGAGTGCCAAACCTCCCAGTAACAAGGGAATGCCGTAAAAAAATCCTACCAGATTGAGTGTGGCATTATCCGCAGCATAAGCAACAAAGCCGATGATGGTTAAGATGCTACCAATGGTTATACCCAGGGTTCCTAAGGAAAATTGGCGAAACATAATTTGAAGTTTGTAAATTCAAAGACTACTAATTTTTACTATCATCGGCGATCGCCAACCAGTTAGGAAAGAAAATTCTGACTCTAATATAATCAGGACTTACGATAGTGTCACAATTGGTAGCTGGTGCCTGAGGTCGGAAGTCTTATTTCTACGTTCACATCGTTTCGTAGCGTCACACACTCTACAAGAAAAAATGTGCCAGTTGCGTAAGTCCTAATAATTTCAGTCAACGACAAACTTTTGCAAACTAAGGTAAAAATAGGGGTGAGGAGTTGAGGGAACCAAAAATTCTGTTTTTGCGTTAACTTTAAACTTGAGGAGATTTTACCCACGAGAAATATAATGGATTTGCAAACTATCAAAGAACGAGTTGCTGCGGTTGAAAGTAAACGGGATTACTTGCTCAGCCTGTTGGAGAAGCCAAACCTCGGTACTCTGAGGATAGACGTTAATCAGGCTTTGGAAGAAATGGATGAGTTACTTGATGAATTCCAGCGTACCCTTGGGAACCAGCAGAACAACTGAATCCTAGTTCAATTGAACAATACTAGTAATCACAGTCACTATAAAGAATAAATGATAGGTCGGTAGTCACTGTAAATTCACGGTACTGCCGACTATATTAATTTGCAAATTTCTAAGTACTGCAACTTGAGCGAACCTTAAATTAATCCTGTAAGGGTAGTTCAGCATTTACCCACTAATTGAAGCTTTGCCTGTTTGCTCACCTAACTGCTTTACCAAAGAAATTAAGTCCTTTGTGGGAGTATCTTTTTGGCAAAAAGCATCCCAGTTAGCCATTTCTTTCTTATCTTCTAAGATGCTATTATCTGCTGAGGAGTAAGCAATGATCTGAGTTTTGGGTGCAATTGTTTTGATATGAGAAGAAGCACTCCAACCATCCATGACTGGCATCTGTAAATCAAGGATAATCACGTCAGGATGGCAGGTTTTGACCATTTCCACAGCTTCCTGACCGTTGCTGGCACAACCAACTACTTGAATATTTTCCTGGCGTGAAAAAGCTAGTTGTAGACTTAAACGAGTTAATTCGTGATCGTCAACCAAAAGAACGCGCAAGCTAGAGGGCTTACAGTCTAACATTAACATCTTGAGAATCATAAAAGTTATAACAACTTCTATAGTTTATGGGAAAGGGTGGCAAACTTGACTCTATCCTATGGTTGAATAAATCTCAAAAAACCTTGAATTTTTATTGTCAAAAAATAATTTGTTGATATTTGTTGCCAAATCTGCATCAGGAGGTCGCAATGCAACAGCAGAAAAAGAAAGGTAAATCTCTACCTTCTGGTTTAATTATCCGATTGGGAAAGTTTGTCTGGACTAGTATGTGGCAAATTATGATGTCGAATCTTGCTCCCCGCAATCAGTCGGGAGAGTATATTCGTCCTGCGAGTCAGTTTCGGAATTTTATTAGTGCAGAACAAGACAGTTCCTATATACCAGAAGAGGGACGTTACCGTCTGTTTGTGGGGTTGGGTTGCCCTTGGGCACATCGAACTTTAGTTGTAAGGGCACTGAAGGGGCTGGAAGATGCGATATTGGTAACTGTAGTATCTCCCTCTAGTAATCAGGGTATCTGGATATTGAATCAAGAGCAAGAGGGCTGTCGCACCTTACCCCAACTTTACCAGTTAGCAGAACCTGGTTACCAAGGTCGTTGTACTGTTCCGGTGTTGTGGGATCAGAAAACCAAGACGATAGTGAACAACGAAAGTGGAGAAATTATCGTCATTTTAAATTCTCAGTTCAATAATTTTGCCAAAAATCCCACCCTGGATCTCTATCCAGAACCCTTGCGGGAACAGATAGATGGCTGGAATGAAAAAATCTATCACACAGTTAACAATGGTGTTTATCGCTGCGGTTTTGCCCAAACTCAGGAGGCTTATAACAAAGCCTGCAATGAGTTATTTACAACTTTGGATGAAATTGACGCTACCTTGGAGACGAATCGATATTTATGTGGAGAAAGGCTGACTCTAGCAGATGTGCGTCTTTTTACTACCTTATTTCGCTTTGATGTAGTTTACTACGGACTTTTTAAGTGTAATCAGCGACGGATACGGGACTATAAAAATTTAGGGGCTTATCTGCGGGACCTCTATCAGCTTCCTGGAGTTGCTGACACCTGTGATTTGGAGAGTGTAAAGCGTGACTATTACGGGAACCTCTTCCCTCTAAATCCGGGAGGTATCATTCCTTGTGGTCCTGATATTACCAATCTCCTAGAACCCCATAACCGGGAACAAGTAATAAGTAATAAGTAATAAGTAATAAGTAATAAGTAATAAGTAATAAGTAATAAGTCAGGACTTAGGCAATTGTCATAGAAAATAGTAGGTTGGGTAGAGCGACAGCGAAACCCAACATAGTCTTGGTAATGTCGGGTTTCGTTCCTCAACCCAACCTACACCTATTACCTATTACCTATTACCTATTACCTATTACCTATTACCTATTACCTATTTTTCAAAAGGTAAAGATGGGGAAGAATTCTTAGGAAATATTGCCAGTTCAGTTTCTGGATCGAAAAAGTGGATTTTTTCTGGTGTCAGGGATAACCATACTTCCTCTCCTATCCTGACAAAACGGTCTGGAGGTACTCGCACTTGTAAGGTTTGGCTAGCAAAATTACCACCGAAAAAATCAGGTATTTTCAACTTTGTAGAGACATAAGAATCATTGCCCAGATTTTCTACCAATTCAACTTGTGCTGGCAAATTTTTAGTGGCTGGAACACTCAAAGTTAAATGTTCTGGACGAATGCCTAAAATCAAAGTTTGCCCGTCATATTTTTGCAGGGCTTTTTCCCAATATTCTGGTAAAGTTAAGCGAAAATCTCCATTGGTAATTAACCGGGGACTATGGAATTCTACGGGAATAAAATTCATTGGTGGTGAACCAATAAATTCCGCTACAAACCGATTTGCAGGGTAGTTATAAAGCTCTAATGGTGGTGCAACTTGCTGGATTTGACCATGATTAAGAATAGCAATACGATCGCCCATGGTCATGGCTTCGGTTTGGTCGTGGGTGACATAAATTGTGGTTGTCCCCAACTGACGCTGTAATTTGACGATTTGGGCACGGGTTTCAGTCCGTAGCTTCGCATCTAAGTTAGAAAGGGGTTCATCCATCAAAAATACTTGGGGATTGCGAGCGATCGCTCTTCCCAATGCAACTCGCTGTCTTTGTCCCCCAGATAACTGTTTAGGTAACCGATTTAACAGTGTTTCAATTTGCAATAATTGGGCTACAGAACGCACTTGTTCATCTACTGCCCTTTCTTTAACCGAAAAATAACGGAGTCCTTTTGGTAGCTTTCTTGTCACTTCCACTAACAAATTTTCCGCTACATGGGAAACATTGTTTCCCTTTGTTACCTTTTCCTCTCCTTGAGGACGGCGACGCAGTCCAAAAGCAATGTTATCATACACTGTCATATGGGGATAGAGGGCATAGTTTTGAAACACCATGGCGATGTCTCTGGCTTTGGGAGGAAGTTGATTGACTAAGTTATTCCCCACCCAGATATTACCACCAGTCATTGGTTCTAACCCTGCAATTAAGCGCAATAGGGTACTTTTACCACAACCAGAGGGTCCCACCAACACCATAAACTCACCATCTGCTATGGTAAGGTTAATCCGCCGTAGAACATTGACTTTATGAGCAAGATGTGCATTTAGATCATTATTATCCCCAGATGTGAGTGTTAATGGGGCTTGAGAATGGGAAGCAATACTTTCCCCTTTTCGCGGGGGAAAACTTTTATAGACATTTTCTAAAAGAACCTGCGCCACGAGTATTAAATATAACTGTATGAATTGTGAGTAGTTAGTAGTAGGGTTAGGGGTAGGGGTAGGTTTAGATGAATGAATAATACAGTATATTTGTCATGGAAACCTATTGTTGGTAATTTCTGGCAATCCTTATAGCTTTTCTCAGTCTGGTGAAGTACAGATGAAATTACTAAAATTATTGTGGGGTAGGCATCCTTGCCTGCCCTTTTGTACTTCAGCAGATTAGGAAGCGCTATATCTCATCCGGAAAACATAAATAATTTATCAAAGCTTTGCAATTATTTACGAAAATGATAGCAATCTATTTCAGTTTGTAACTATTTACTTATTCCAAATAAATATTCCTTTAGACTGATCTGCTATAGGGAAATTTTTAGGGTAAATGCAAATGTGTCCAGCAAATTTAGCGATTTTTTTCGGTCACGAGTTCTTTGTCACTATTTCCTTTGTTGCTTCTGTAGTTGGTTTAGCTTTACTGAGGAATTCACAACAGGAGAGTGACGAAATACAAGCGGTGGAAACGGTTTTGCTGAGGATGAGTTTTGCTTACTGGTTGGTTTACTGTATTGCTTTTGGTATCCAGAAACTTGTTCTACCAGAGTGGGAAGCAGTACTGATGACTTTGAAGATTACTACAGCTTTATCGTATTTTCTAACATTTTCTTGTATTCTGAGTCTGCCACTGCATAAATTTGCAGTGCATACTGTTGAAGATTAATCACAAAACGCAATATTACTGATAAAATTATTGGTAAAGGGTAAATTAAGACCCAAGAAACTGGGTTTTTTTGGATGGAGTATGGAATCTTATGGTACTCAATCCATGATAAACCGGTTTCTCTCTACAGCATTACCCATTACCAATTACTAATTACCAATTACTAATTACCAATTACTAATTACCAATTCTATTTCAGAAGTTTGGCTAAAGCTGCTTCCAGTTCTTCTCTGGTTAAACTAGTGAGAATAAAAACTTCTTGCACTGTCTTACCCTGACGTGCGATGATTTTAAACCCTCCCCGAATGGGTACAGACACCCGTAATTGTAATTTGGGAATATGACCTCTAACTCGTCCAATTACTCCGGGTGTGACGGTTTGAATTCCCTCTTCGTGACAAAGACGCTCTAGAATGGGGATCAGTCCTCTAATGTGGGTGGAATGATTCCAAACCAGTCTCCCATCGGTGGGTTTACTCATGGTAGTTACGCAGCTTCAAGTGGTGCCATGGTTAAACCAGCTCGACGCAACTGTTGGTGGTAAAGTTCTGCTGGTTCTTGGGGACCTATCCAAGCAATCGCTTGACCTTCATAATGTACTTGGTTAGTAAGTTCCCAAGCGCGATCGCTGGTCATTCCCGGAATATATTTCATTAAACATTCAGCGACATGTTGAAAGGTATTGAAATCATCATTCAACACAATCACTTTATAATTGGGGTAGGGTTTGCGGGTAACTTCTTGAGAGCGTTCAGGAGCTACTGGTGCTGTTGCCATGCTGTAAACAGCTGCTGAAAGCTTGGTCATCATAAGTCATGTAAGCGTTCAGGGTTGAACATAACTAAACTACAAATACATAGTACTTTACCAATCAAGAAAAGCTTAATTAGTGTACTACTTGTTGAGTTTACAAGTAGTAGTCATCTGGTGGAAATTAAATATGCGTCAGCTACAACCCTTGTTCCAGACATAAAATTTTACGTTTGGAACATTCTTTTTCACCAGATGTCTAGTAGGTAGTTAGTAGGTGCAGTGCAACATTTAACCTCTACAAATCTACGCATCGGTAGAAAGTACCTGTATAGCATCAGATGAAAAACTGATGCTTGTTGCCGAGGGAGCTCGAATCATCAGGATGTTTCGAGCGGCATTCCAATTTCCTAGAATTAATGATTCAAGTTTGATACAATTCAGTATTTTTGTCAAATGCAAAACATCTAAAAAACGCATTCTTACCAGGTATAGAAAATAAACTGATAGCAGTGATAAGACTACTTTTGTGCAACACAAAACTTACACAAATCGCTCATATCTCAACAAATAGAGCAATTTGATGTTTGCTTCCTGTTTCCTACAAGCCCGTTGGCGGGTAACTTGTCCACAGGCGTAAATTCCGCATTTGCCATGCGTATTTTGTTTACAGGTGCATAATTTAAATTAATCGCAGCATTCAAATCTCGGTCTAGTATTTGTCCACAACTGCCACAATCATAGATTCTCCTTGACAATGGCATGGATTGAACATGACCGCAAACTGAACAGGTTTTTGAAGATGGATACCATCTATCAACTACTTCTACTTTAGTTCCAAAGACGGCTTGTTTGTAACTTAGCATTCTACGGAATTCATAAAAGCCCAAATTAGATATTGCTGCTGACAATTTATGATTAGCTATCATCCCCGACACATTCAAATCTTCTATACGAATGCGATAGTATTTTCTGCTAATTTCAGTTGTTGTTTTTTGCAGAAAATCTTGTCTAATATTTTTGAGATGAGCGTGATGTCTAGCTAGTTGTTGATAATACTTTTTGGCGTTATTAGATGCTTTAATACCTTGACGACGATTACCTAAAACTTTATTTCTATTTCGCCATTGTAATTTATTTAACTTGGTTTTCGTTTTCTTCAATGACAATGGTGCTGTAATTGTATTTCCGTCACTCAAGGTCGCAAAACATTTTACACCTAAGTCGATTCCTACTAATTCTTGTTCATGACTAATTGGGGGAATTCTCTCAATATCTAAACTAAAGGAAACATACCATTTATCAGCTACTCTGGAAATAGTAAATGTTTGGGATGAACACAGGTAAGGAATTGGTCTTTTTAATTTGAATTCACCCAATCCGGGAATGATGATTTTCTTTCCAGGGTAAAGAATCTGGCGATTTGAAAAAGGTAGCATTTTCTCGCCTTTGACTGGATAAATACCAGATTTTTTCAAGACTGTGAAACTATCTCCGAGCGTTCTCAAAAAAAGTGGGTTCCAATTTGCTCCTGAAAAATGGGCAGGCTAGCTCCACAGGAGCCGCTACGCGAACAAACAGAACTCACTCGTGTGGCTGCCAAAATAACCAATCAAACAAGCCTGCCCATTTTTTTGAGAACGCTCAGTTGGCTTAAAACAAAACGAATTCCTGTGGCTGCCAAAATAACCAATTAACCAAGCCTGCCCCACTTTTTCCAGAGCAAATTGGACTCCGAATTTTTTCGATTTCATTCTGGGAAACCCAGATAAACCTTGACGCCATCTTTGAAAAGCTTTTTTTAAATTCCGAAAACTGCTGGAATAAATCGCAGATGGATACTTTTGCATCCAAGAATATTCCCCTTGAGTTTTGACGTGATTAGTAAAGACTTTTTCAATAGATGCTAATCGTTGGGAGTCAGTTTGTTTAATGTCTGGAAAATTCCATGATTGGGTGACCGAGCGTTGTCAGAAAAAATGGGGCAGGCTAGCTCCACAGGAGCCGCTACGCGAACAAACAAAACTAACTCGTGTGGCTGCCAAAATAACCAATTAACCAAGCCACCAAGCGTAGTCAAAAAAATTGGGCAGGCTTAAAACAAGACGAATTCTTGTGGCTGCCTAAAAAACCAACCAACAAAGCCTGCCCAATTTTTAAGGAGCAATTCGATGCCCA
>JASJCY010000143.1 GCA_030065825.1 Nostocaceae cyanobacterium
TTGCAATTTATAAGTTTTGGGCGCAAGCATTGCAATTTATAAGTTTTGGGCGCAAGCATTGCAATTTATAAGTTTTGGGCGCAAGCATTGCAATTTATAAGTTTTGGGCGCAAGCATTGCGCCCCTACTGATAAATTTTCATCCGTGATTCTGAATTTTTTGTAGTAAATCATAAAAAGGTTGCCAATTATCTTCTTCAATAATTGGTTCCCAAACAGATTCAATTATTGGTCTGATTATCACTGTTTGAGGATTATGATTTGCTAAAGTTTGGGCTATTTTTTCCAGTTCATCTGTAGAGAAATTAGTCAAAATTCGATGATAGATTTCCGACCAATTAAAGAATAACTCAGATGAACCTAATGCTTGCCCAATTTCTGATTCACTCAGGATAGTAGTAGCATCATCTCGCCATTTATGGGAAAAGGTAGTAGCTAGGTCAGCAAAAAAGTCATGATAACTAATAGGATACTGTTTCAGAAATTCAATTGTAGCTTTTAAAAGTTCTTCTGCATCTATTTCTGAAAGTGACTCAAATCCTAATTTTTTCAGCATTAATTTCCGGTATTCATTTTGATAGTAATCATCAAAATGTGCTAACCCAGCTTCCATATCTGCTTTGGGAATTATCTCCTTTAATGGTTCTTGTAAAAGCTGTAAATTTAATTTACAAATACCAGGTTGATGGCTATAACAATAGCGCCCATAATAATCAAAATAAGCAGCAATAAAGTAAGGGTCATATTTAGGAATAAATGCATAGGGACCGTAATCAAAACTTTCCCCAGTAATGGACATATTATCTGTATTCAAAACTGCATGACAAAAACCAGATGCCATCCACTGTGCTACTAATTCTGCTACTCTTTGGACTAATTCTGCATAAAACAGGGCATATTTATCTGATTCACCCTGTAAATGGGGATAATACTCCTCTATTACATGGTCTAACAGCCTTTTGCTTAAATCCGGACGGTTAAAGTAATGCAAGCGTTCAAAAGTACCAAAGCGAATATGTGACTTACTCATCCGTACCATTACGCAGGAACGAGTGGGAGAAGGTTCATCACCCCTCCACAGAGATAAACCCGTCTCAACTACACTCAGACAACGGGAGGTACGCACACCCATACGGTGCAGCATTTCCGCAGCTAATACTTCCCGCACTCCTCCCTTGAGGGTTAACATCCCATCCCCACCACGGGAATAAGGTGTCCTTCCAGAACCTTTAGTACCAAAGTCATAAAGATGATTATCTTTTCCTCGTACTTGTCCATAGAGAAAACCCCTACCGTCACCCAACCTGGGGTTATATTCACCAAATTGATAGCCGTGGTAACGCAGTGCTAACAAAGGTTTGCGTTGCTCAAATTTGCCAAAGGCTTGGATAAAATGCTCATCTGTGACAGCTTGGGGTTCTAATCCCAATCTCGGTAAAAGTGTATCATTACGCCACCGCAGGATATGTTGGGGAAATTCCTCTGCTACCACTTGATCATAGTAGTCATCCCCCAAAGATTCTAAGGCAGGTTGATAATTTAGGGAAATTAGGGGGTTAGAAGAATGGGTGTGTTTGCGAGTCTCAGCCAAAGTCATTACCAGTACAACTTATTGATTCTTCCCTTAATGGTATCTCTTTCCTTGGTGCCTTGGAGTCAATGGTGAATAAATCAGTTTTGACTGCTAACAGGACTTTAGCGGTTATATTCCGCAGCAGGAATATAGCTTTGATCGCGATTAGTTAAGATTTTTAATATTTCAACCGGAAAAAAAGTGGAAGACTTTGTAAATTTTTGATGAAGAATGTAGCAAAGTAGAGGTAAAAATTTCATCCATTAAACAAAAATATTGTTTTCAAAATATGCATTGCTTGACCTGGATCGAGGTAATACATAAGGTAACACAGTCGTAATCGCCAATGAAATTAACGCTGTAATATCCTTCTTACAAGGGTTTTGTATCAGTTTTATATTTTGAGATATGGGTAGCCTACTTTGACCGAGAAGATGCCGTGGATATCACTGAGATTAAACTCCAAGATTTGAGAAAATATGGCAACATAAAAACAAAATCAGCAAAATTACTGATATGTACGATATGTACGCAGCAACTGAGAAAAACTCTAAGACTGTACAACTATGGGATACCCCAGTAGCGGTAGAAAAAAAGCAGATAATCCAAGAAATCCTCAAATATCAGGGAATAAGCAAGGATATCAATTTTGCCAGTCTTGGTGGTATTAACCTCAGTGATATCAACCTCAGTGGTGTTAACCTCAGTGATAGTATTCTTAACTTTGTCAACCTTAGTAATGCAGACCTCCAAGGTGTTAACCTCAACCATGCCGAATTAAATGGTACTTTCTTGACAAATTCCAAGCTTATTGATAGTCATCTCAACTTTGCCAATCTTAGTAATGCAGACCTCGAAGATGCAGACCTAAGTAATAGTTTTCTTAATTTTGCTAACCTCAAAGGAGCTAACCTCAAAGGAGCTAAACTCAAAGCAGCCTTCCTCAATGGTGCTAATCTCAGTGATAGCATCCTTAGCTTTGCCAACTTCAACTTTGCCACCCTTACTAATGCTTTTTTCGGTGGTGCTAACCTGAGTGATGCTTTTTTCTGCCGTGCTAACCTCAGCAGCGCTTTTCTCAGTGATGTAAACCTCAGTGATGCCTTTCTCAACGGTGCTAACCTCAAAGGTACCTTCCTCAAGCAAAGCGACCTTAGAGGTGCCTTCCTCAACGGTGCTAACCTCAACAATGCCAATCTCACCAATGCCAAAATTAGCTTTGGGAACCTTAAGAATGCTGACCTCAGTTTTGCCAACCTCAGTGGTGCTGACCTCAGTTTTGCTAACCTCACTGGTGCCAATCTTAGCTTTGCCATCCTCAGTAATGTGATAGTTGAAGAAACTATATTCAGCAACAACAAGGGTATTTCTGAACACACAAAGCTCATCCTGCGGGAACAAGGAGCGAAATTTGATGATTTCCCGGAAAATATGGGGATTTCAACTCTAGAAAATCTGCCCAAAAGTGAAAGTTCAACTGTTACATGCTAAATTATTTTGTTGGCAAACTATAAATTTTCTGCCGATGGTGTAACATGTATTTAATGTTTGTTCTCAGTGTGACATTTTGATGTAATATTTTTATAGGCGTTGAACTTGCTATTTCGGGGTGCAGGATACGAAATCAAATTGCTATGCAAATAGCATTCTCTCACACAATATTGCTCTCACACTTCCTGAAAAAGGTAAAATTTGATGTTCCTAAAAAATAGCTATCTATTACCCATATTTATCTCGCTTCAAAACCATCTGGAATTTATCCAACAATCCCAAATAGCCTTGCTTCAACTACTCTGGCAAAGGGAATAAAAGCCTAATACCGCTGCCTTACAAGTCATAGACGCACGGAGTGCGGCTTCCCGGAGGGTAAGTCACCCATACCTGCCGAAGCTGCTGACGCGTCTACAAAAGTCAATCAAAAGTATTGTGTTCTCTTGCGCTTTGACTTTTTACAAACCATTGCTGGTTGTACTAGTCACTGTTTTATCAATTGACGCACTTCCAAGTATTACGAGTTTTATTCACATAATTCCCAGACAGAATCTAGATTTGTACTTTGGAACTTTGTTGAAGAGAATTGGCTAGGAAAATAAAAGCTAAACTTGTTGCTTAATAACCTTGTCTTAACCTCACTTCTGTACAGTAATAAAATTTGGGAATGCAAATTCTAATTGGGTGACAACTCTGTTATTTTATCTTGACATATAAATAGCAATTGACTGCTAATCTAAATAATACAGTCAAGTAATTTATATTATATGTAAGATTTTAATTAAGGAGCTAAAAAAAGCAAATACTAATCAACTAATTGCTGTTTCTTAATTGTCAACAGCAAAGATATTTTATTGAGTAATTGAGGATAAATGTATGCGGATAAATTTTTTCATTTTATTCTAGGAAAGTATCAAAGAATATTTACCCATTTGGAAATAAATCAAACTTATCAGTGCATTCACCACTACTTTTACCAGAAACTAATCAACAATAGCACACACTACTGGAGAGAAAAACATGATCAATATTTCAATGCTACAAGACGTTCTACAAAACTTTGTCGGTGGTACATCTAATATTGAAGGTGCAGCTTTAGTAAGTCCTGACGGTTTAGCTTTAGTTTCCGTTTTACCATCATATATGGATGAAGACCGTACCGCTGCTATGTCAGCAGCTATGCTTTCCTTAGGTGAACGAATCGGAAGCGAATTTTCTCGCGGTTTCATGGATCGTATCCTCGTTGAAGGAGAAAAAGGCTTTGCGATTATGGTTAGTTGTGGTCAAGATGCAGTTTTATTAATTCTTGCCAATTCTGATGTCAAGCAAGGCTTATTATTTCTAGAAATTAAGCGTCTTGTTGCCCAAATTGTACCCGCATTAAATGCTTAGTTTTAGACTTTGTTCATCCCGATCCTACAATTTCATGAAACTTGATTCATAGGAGAATAATTATAATTAATGTTGCGTCCAACCTTGGGAGATTTTACCAGTATTACCTGTTTCAAGGCAGTAATGATGGGAATGGAAGCAGTGTTAGGTGAGGGAGCAACTGCTGTTGCCTTCACTACAGCTGGTCGTATGCATGGTAAAAATCTTATACAAGAATTAGGTTTGAGCGGTTCTAATCTATCTTTAGAGGATATTACCCACAGACTCGCAGAGGCTTTAGGCAAAAATGGCACTCGTTTATGTATAGTTGAGAAGATTGTCAAAGATGCCAATGTCATCAAGGTTTATACTTCCGAAACCATATGTTCTGCGGGTGAACCTCCAGGTTGTCAGCGTAAATCTACTTATACCCTTGGTGTTATTTGGGGAGCATTAGAGGAAATACTTAGCCAGCGCTTGCTTGGTAAACAAACTGAATCGTTGCTTACTGGTAGTAATGACGACGTATTTGAGTTTTGGTCATTGCAATGTGGTTGAATTTACTGCATTCTTCCATCCAGCAAGGTTTATTTCTGTTGGGAATTCAAAGGATAGGCAGTAAAATTTCGCATCTACTTGGCTAAATCAGTACCATTTTCAAACCAGGAAAAATTCCCAACTCTTTCTAATTTTGTTGTTGTCATACATACCAGGAATATTCAGACATGACTTTAGATCCACATGCTTTTCTTAACACACTCAAAACAAGAGTGAACCTTACAGATGAGGATAAAAGTTTGCTACAATCCTATGCAGATTGGGGTGCAACCATTGCTCCGGACATGTCCAAAGCATTTTATGCCTATCTCAACAGAGATGAGGAAATGAATAAAATTCTAAATCAAAGTGAGGAACGTGTCCATCGTCTGTATAAAACTTTTACAGAATGGTTTGCGGAAATGTTTACAGGCATGGATGAATGGGGTCCACAATACGCTAACCGTCGTTGGAAAATTGGTTTAGTTCATGTACGTATTGGTATTGGACCTCAGCATGTCGTACCCGCAATGGCAACGGTTGTACAAGAAGTTAGTCAGCGTCTGAAAACTGATGATAAACCCGAAGAACTTAAAAATGCTCTGGGTCGCATTTGTATGATTGATTTAGCTTTTATTGAGCAAGCTTATGTAGAAGTATCATCATCTGCAGTCCTGCGAGAAACAGGATGGACAGAAGCATTATTTAAACGCTTAATTGCTTATGGTGCTAATACCATTTAACATACTCCCCACGGTTCTAGCCGTGGGAGTATAAAATAGTTAACAATTTAGCTACAGCTAATCGTTGTGAATCTCCCGGCTTCTAGCCGGGTAGAGCGTCAAACTTCTAGTAGAGGTGCTGGCTGCCAAACTTCGCCATATTCTTCGCGCAAAGCTTGCCAAGCCTCTACTTGTCCGGGTTCATACTCTCCTGGCTTACCCCATTGTAAAAATAAACTCAGTGCTGATTCCTGTTTCTGATCCAAAAAGCGGATGGCATAGGTCGTAAAGTTACCCCGTTTTGCCTCTCCGGTTTCAAACTTTACCTGAGTAATTTTGTCCATATTCAGGTGAAATTCAAAACTCTCTGTATGCATATTTGCGTATTTACCCTTAGGTAATTCCGCGTAGAAAAGTTTTTCTAACTTTCCTCGTGGTTCTAACACCGCTGCACTGCTGGTAACAATAAAGCGCAGTGTACCCAGGGTTTCGCAAGCTTCCAGAAAGTCTTTTAATGTTTTAGTCATTTGTCCTTTGTCATTTGTCATTGGTCATTAGTTAGTAGGGGCGCAATGCTTGCGCCCAGGAGTTTGGAGTTAGGAGTTAATATTCTCCCCAATTTTGAATTTTGAGAATTTTGAATTTTGAGAATTTTGAATTTTGAGAATTTTGAATTTTGAGAATTTTGAATTTTGAATTTTGAACTATCTCCCCCCTTCCCTACTTCTCATACTGTTCATAAGCGCTGACAATTCGCTGCACCAGGGGATGGCGAACCACATCTTTTTGGGTAAACTCAGAAAAACCAATACCTTCGACATTCTTTAAGATTCGTAAAGCCACTAACAAGCCTGATTGTTGAGTGGGAGCTAAATCCGTTTGTGTGATGTCCCCTGTCACTACCATCCGGGAATGGAAACCCAAACGAGTCAAAACCATTTTCATCTGAGATGGGGTGGTGTTTTGAGCCTCATCTACAATCACAAAGGCATTATTTAACGTCCGTCCCCGCATATAAGCTAAAGGTGCAACTTCAATCACACCCCGTTCCATTAGCGAAGGCACTTTTTCCGGGTCTATAAACTCGTTTATGGCATCATAAAGAGGACGCAGGTAGGGATTAACCTTTTGCTGCAAATCTCCCGGTAAAAAGCCCAATTTTTCCCCTGCTTCCACCGCAGGACGGGTTAAAATCAACTTCTCAAATTTATCAGCTAAAAGTTCTCGCACAGCCACAACCACAGCTAAGAAAGTCTTCCCTGTACCAGCAGGTCCGATGCAAAATGTCAAGTCCCGTTTGCTGATATAGTCAATATACTGTCGCTGACGGAAAGTTTTGGCGCGGATTTCTTCTCCTCTACGGGTTTTGGCAAGGACATCTTTTTGTAAATCTTGTAATTCCCCTTCCCGGTGGGTATCAAGGGCTTGACGAGCTGTTAAAATATCAGCACTGGAAATGGCTAAACCTTGACTCCAGAGATTTTCTAGCGATCGCACCAATCGAGAAGCTAGATCCACTTGTTTCTCTGTGCCAGAAATCAGCAATTCCTGACCCCGCAATACTACTTTTGCGCCTGTTTGCAGTGATATAATTTTAAGATTTGCTTCTGCATATCCCGCCAGAGCGATCGCACTATTCATACTCGGCAGTTGAATTGTTAAGGCACCTGCCATATTCAAAATTGGTAATTGGTAATTGGTAATGGGGAATGGGGAATGGGGAATGGGTACTTGGAATTCCACTAAAAATTACTCATTCAGAATAATTCTGGGTATAAATTTGTGGTTAACAAGATAACTTTTGACACTTGGCTTTTACTGGAAAATACTGACAAGCATTTTTGGATTTTGGAGAAAGGAATCAAAAAATATATACATTTTGATAGTTGATTACTCCCGTGGGGGATGTTCCCAAAGGGAGCTGCCTGATAGCATCCAGTGGAGGCTCTTTGGGCAATTGTTATGGGGTAACTCCTCTTTGGAAACTGACTTGTTAACTAGAACCATCTCAGTTTAAAGATACTGAGACAATTGATTTGTAATCTAAGGGAAGCGGGGTTTAACAACAGGTTTTGGGATGTTTCCGCGTCTTGGTTTTGATTTTGGCGAAGGTAATTGTGCTTCTTGATCTTCGTTAAAAGATATACCCTCTCGCTTGGAATCACTACCGTATATATCCAGATATACTGATTGTCCAGCTATTTTTGCAGCTGCGGCAAGAACTGTACGAATCGCTTGGATATTGCGTCCTCCTCGACCAAACACTTTTCCTGTATCAGCGCTTGCAAAGGCTATGCGAATCCAAACTTTGTTGAGGGTTTGAGAAACCTCACAATCGACGCTCAAAGACTCCGGAGATTCTAAAAACGGCTCAATCAAAAACCTCACCAGCCCAACATAATCAGGACTGGTTGTTGACGATTGGTGACTTTGGTTATGATGCGGGTTTTGCACTGACCTGTTCAAAGACATTTTCTTTTTCCAGGATGCGACGGACTGTATCAGTTGGTTGAGCGCCTTGTTGTAGTCGCTTAACGATGCCGGGAATGTCTAGTCGCACTTCATCGGTTCTAGGGTTATAGAATCCCAATTCTTCTAGGGGACGACCATCACGGCGAGCGAGACTGTTAATAGCAATTATACGGTAACTCGCTTCCCGTTTTTTTCCGTATCGTTTCAAGCGCAATTTAATCATCTTGAGAAATCATTCTCCTATTTTTGTGCTAGTGTCCTTGGTTGAATTGACACTCCCCGTTCTGGGGATTCTTAAAACATCGCTGTCTTAATATCCTGTTCCCACAGGTTCCCAGGCTCACTACATTTGCTACTTTGAGCGTAGTGATTTCTCCTTACGATTTTTCGGGCGTTTAAGTTCCGGAGAGTCCCCCCGTACTATCAATACAGCCTAAAGGCTGTTAACAGCTTACCCTTCGGGAAGCCTTCGGCTACATCCCCGATCTAAATAAACGGGGTTTTTACCCTATTTTCTTATAAAGTTCTTTCCCTGATAAAGGACAAAAGAACTTGAGATACTGAAATGCTAATTTTAGCACTTACTGAGGGTTGAGCGCCATTAATAATTGGTAATGGGTAATGGGTAATTGGTAATGGGTAATGGGTAATGGGTAATTGGAATCCTTCTTTCCCAATCCCCAGTCCTTAGTACAGCACCTCGGAAATAAAGCAACCATTTATAAAAGGTCAAAGCTAGACAGGACAGTACTTTTGAATGCATGAATGAGTGAGTTACCCTCCGGGAAGCCGCACTCCGTGCGTCTATGACTTCCAAAGTAGCGCTACTAGTCCCCATTACAACGTCCCAAAACCTTTCTTCTTTTTGTCCTTCTTGGACTTCTTTTTCTTACCACCGCCACTGTAACCCCGCCATCCGGGGGCTGGGGGACGGTTTCCTGCTGCCATTGGGTTCATACCACCACCAAACATTCCTCCCATCCCGGGGAAGCTTCCTTGCCCCATTTGTTGCATCATAGCCCGCATACGTTGGAAATCGCTCACCAGTTTGCTAACATCTGTTTCTCGATAGCCAGAACCTTTTGCAATGCGTTTGCGACGACTGGGAGAACTTGCCAGTAAATCTGGATTTTTGCGCTCCTGCTTAGTCATAGAATTAATCATGGCTTCGCAGCGCTTAAGTTGGGTTTCGCCTTTCTGGAGTTGGTCATCTGTGAGCTTGTTCATTCCGGGAATCATCTTCATAATGCCTCCCAAGGAACCCATATTCTTCAGCAACCGCATCTGCTTGAGAAAGTCGGTAAAATCAAACTTTGCTGAGAGGATTTTCTCCTGCATTTTCTCAGCATCAGCAATGTCAATTTCTTCCTGTGCCTTTTCTACCAAGGTCAGTACATCCCCCATACCCAAAATCCGCGATGCCATGCGGTCTGGATAGAATGGTTGCAGCGCTTCGACTTTTTCTCCCACACCTACAAACTTAATTGGTGCCCCAGAAATCCGCCTTACAGATAACGCCGCACCACCCCGGCTATCACCATCTAGTTTGGTAAGAATAGCACCAGTAATTCCCACTTGTTCATGGAAAGTACGGGTAAGACTTGCTGCTTCTTGCCCGGTCATAGCGTCCACTACTAACAGGGTTTCATGGGGCTTGACGGTATCTTTAACCTGAATTAATTCCGCCATCATGTCTGCGTCTATTTGCAGGCGTCCAGCGGTATCAATAATGACTGTGTTTATCCCTTCGGCTTTGGCATGTTCTACCCCTTGACGGGCAATTTCTACGGGATTAGCGTCGCTTCCTAACTCAAATACAGGTACGTCAATTTGCTTACCCAGGGTGATTAATTGGTCAATAGCTGCGGGACGGTATACGTCCGTTGCCACCATCATACAACTACGATTTAATTTTCGCAGATGTAGGGCTAACTTGGCAGTGGCGGTAGTTTTACCTGTACCCTGTAACCCAGCCATTAACACAATTGTGGGGGCGTTTTCGGCTTCTGCCAGGGGAACGTTCTCTTCCCCCATCACCTCTACCAGTTCATCGTGTACAATTTTGATAAACTGTTCATCTGGTCGCACCCCAGAGATAACCTCGGCTCCTTGTGCTTTGGTTTCAACTTCACTAATAAAATCTTTAACTACCTGGAGGTTAACATCTGCTTCCAACAAGGCACGACGCACTTCCCGCAATGCTTCATTAATGTTGGATTGGGAAATTTTGTCCTGTCCCCGCAGTTTCTTCCAGGCAGATTCTAAACGGTCAGCTAATGCATCAAACATAATTTGGTTACAGGTAGTTAGCCAATAAAACGAAATTTCAGCAGCAACTCAATTCAGTCACTGCAAAGGACTTGTTATTTATTAAAGCGCTATTTACCAGCTTAATGTGTTTCTATGGGAGTAGGGAGCATGATTAAATCGTGAAATTCTTTTTTAAACTTACTTAAACTTGTGCAATTTAAGTAAGTTTTTATCCCTTGCTTAACAGGCTTTGTAGATGTATACTTACTAATGCCAAAAACCAAGGCTTAATTAATCTGGTTTGTAAACCACAGTCGATTCAAAACTGGCAAGCCTGTAAAAAGGTCAAACGGGAGTCCACAGTTTGTTAAATTTGCTCTTAATAATGGATGAACAATGGCTAAAAGCTTCTCTAGGAGAAGACCCCCATAGGGGGTCTACAGAAAACCTTTTTCATAGTAAATTCGCCTAGAGCCGAATTTACGCCTGTGGACAAGAAGATGCCGACATCCTTGGATAAAGCAGGAAGCAGACCCTCTGAAGTTTTCTTTAGTTGAATGACTAGATTTGCAGAAGTTTAGTCAAGTTTTGTGTAGCACTGGATACTGAGAATGGGAACTGGAGCATGATAAAACAAGTGCAACACAAAAGTTACACAAATCGCTCATATCTCTCAACCTAATAGAGCAATTTGATGTTTGCTTCCTGTTTCCTCTCCAAAAAACTCCCAACCCTCAAAAACCAAGTTTAAGAATTATTTTCTTGTTCGATCGCCCTATCCTCAACTGACGCCCCATTTATAATCAAAAGTTATTTTTAAACTAATTTAGTTTTGCGATTCAAATAATTACCCACTTTTCGTCAAATTTTTATCGAAAATCCTTCCTAATTAATTGACGCAATTCCGTTGTTTCATGCTAAGATAAAAAAAACGTATTTGGGGCATAGTCTGACCATTTTTTACTCAAAACAGCTACAATCCTATTCATGCCGTAGCAACTCGTCTGAAAGTCAAATTTTGATGACATAAGAAAAGACCAATTTTCACCGCCCCAGATAGACTGATAAAAATGGTTGTTTGACAAAGTGCAAATAATATGATATGGGACAAAGTTTCAGAGATTCAAACCATAGAAATCTCTTGGTGATAAATTAACTTTGCGGAAGTTGTGCCTCTACTTGTTGGCATTCTAACTTTTTTATACCAAATCAAAAAATGTTTGCAAAAGATCCAATTGTAGGGGCGCACAAACCGCGCCTCTACCAACCATGTGTGGAATTCTTTTGTAACCTGTTCCCCATTTCCTGTTCTTATGATTGCGGTACATTAAATGCAATATTGCGACGGTGGGTATATTCAACACCCATTTTAGTAGTCTGGTTAATTTCCACATCAAAAGCGACTTGGTAACCAGGTTGTAACCAGGGCCAGAAAAATCGTCCTACATCTATTGTATAAATATTCTGGGATACTTCTGCACCTGTACTGGGTGAATCACTGGGGGGAATGTCAAACTTGACGCGATGACGGAACTGATATTCTTGGGTGGAGATTCGACCTGTGGCAGATTCTTTCGTATTTAAAGTGACATTGATATAACTATGCTTTAGGAGCGATCGCACATCACCTGCATCAACTAAAACCATTTTGGCATCTTTGCCAGTACCGGAAACACTTTGAATCTGGAAAGACTCGATGCGCTTAGGAGAAAAGCCACCAGTTACCGTGAGGATAGAAAGATTATCTTCCGAAGAGGTGCGATATTCTAAAGTACCGGGAACATCAAAGTCTATCTTAGCTTTACCTTGAATAATATTAATTGCTCCACCCACTTGCACATCTTTAACATCCAAGTCTGGGGGGGTAGAATTTGCTTCCCAATCGATACGGTACCTGGGACGAACGGTATCTTGCAAGTAAATATAGCCATCGGGAATATCGGAAGCTGGATTTAAAATATTACGCAAACCCTGCTTACGTACCCAAATATTTTGCACTAATTGCACATTTTTCCCTAACAATTGGGATAAAGGCTGATAGTAGCTTTTCTTTTCTTCGGGAATATCTAAGCGGGGAATTAAAGTCACCTTTCCATAATAACCATTTTCACCTTTATTCCCATTGTTTCCAGTTTTCCCTTCTTTACCAGAACGACAAGTGTAGCGTTTTGTATGGGAAATTCCTTGATAAACCCAGCGATATCTCCAATTGGAATCCCGTCGAGGTAGGGGGGGAGTATTTCTGCGTTTATCTACACGTCCATATCCACTACAAACTTCGGTTTTGGTAGAATCTACAGTCCAATTATCCTCTTTAGAATCACGGGGTTTCTTCAACAGTTCCCATTCGCAGTAGTTAACATTCCAACTATCTTCTTCACATTCACAACCGTAACCTCCTCCATAACCCTTTCCTGCATTACCACCGAATCCACCGGAATTATTCAGGCTAATTTTCTTCAGGTTTTCGGGATTGGTGTAATAGATTTTTACATCACCCCCATTACCACCGTTACCCCCATTACCCCCCTTACCTCCATTACCTCCATTAGCACCTTGTAGGGAATAGTCAGGACGATATGGTGCTTGACACATCCTTGCATCTCCACCGGGTTCCCCGTCTGTTCCATCTTCTCCATTAGTACCAGAAACATCGTAGGATGCAGCATTTCCACCAGCTACAATCCGCATATCTTTACCATTTCTACCATTTCTACCATCAGCACCATCAGTACCTTTGCGTCCCTGTTTCCCAAAGGTATCATTGTGTATGCTAGCAAGAATCTGTACCTCTGGCTGCTTTTCACCCACTACCCTAGATGGTTGTAAGGCGATCGCCACTAGGAAGGATAAAATAAATAAACTAAAAAATAATATTTTGCTAATCTTGTGCAAGTGCATGGGTATTTACTGACTTCAATTGATACTGTAGACGAAAAACAACTTACATTGCTCCCAGTAATTAAGTAATAAGTAATAAGTAATAAGTAATAAGTAATATAGCGCTTCCTAATCTGCTGAAGTACAAAAAGGCAGGCAAGGATGCCTACCCCACAATAATTTTAGTAATTTCATCTGTACTTCACCAGACTGAGAAAGACTATAAGTAATAAGTAATAAGTAATAAGTATTTTGGTTCTCCCACACATTTTTTTGTTTACCCATTACATATAAAAATTGAGTATATAAGACAACTATATTTCCTACAGTACCCCTAAGGGTACTTGTTGTCCCTACTCTCATCGGTGATAAGTTAAAATATTGCTGTGATTTTTAGCGTAGTAACGATGGGAATAATAGATTTATAAGCTTGGTTATAAGCACAATCTTACAGAATTTGGGATTTTTTAATTTGTACAATAGACTTCTTTGCAAAATGACTACATGGAGATGTCTAAGAGGTTATTTATACAGTCAAACTTACAAACTTAAGAAATAAAAACCGGGTTTGTCATCCACTAAGTACGATAGTATTAGATACTTAAACCAGATAAATCCGGTTTAGAATTAGACCCATAGACTTCATTTTTACTTGATATTTTAATTGGAATGTTAAATAAAATATTTTATTCAATTTATCAAGGTAAATTAATCTTAGTAAAAGGTTCAATTTTGATGAGTGAAACTAAGCCAAAAAAAACGTCTCTAAGTCAAACCTCGTCTGTTTTTGCTATATTATCAGTTTTCAATCGGGTGATTGATAGATTTTTTAAGCGCAAATGGGAATCTTATTTCTATGGAATATTACCTCATCCCAGCAAACCTAGGGTTTTAATGCTATCAAATCAAGGTAATTGGTTTCTACCTTATGTTCGTGTCAATCAAGGTATAAGCTATAGTGATTTTGGAGTAATTAAGAAAGTAATAGAGCAAGAAGTTGGGATTTCGGTAAACATTTTATATTATGCCTGTTACCATTACAATAAATCAAAACGTCAAGTTCACGGTGTATATGTACTTGAGGAGGATGGTTCGGATGGTTCTATTGAGGAATTGAAAGAAGGTTCTTGGATTGACTTGGAAACTCTGAGAAACCTATCTCTGATAATACCCGAACATAAATCAATTATTGAAGAATATTTAATAGAAATTGGGAGTGGTAATATTCCAGAGTTGCGTCCACCTTGGGCAAAATCGGGTTGGTTTGGTTGTGCAACTCAATGGGTTGAAGAGCAATTATTGGCATTAAATTATCAACAACTTTCTCCTGTAGAATGTATGAAAAGTTGGGGTATTTCCTGTATATTACGGGTTAGTACCAACAAAGGGAATATTTATCTGAAGGAAGCTTCTACATTACCTCTTTTTTGTCATGAACCAGCAGTTACAACCGAATTAGCAAATTTATTTCCTGAACATATTCCCACTGTTCTCAGTATAGATACTAAGCGTCACTGGATGTTATTAGCTGATTTTGGAAAACCTATTGGTAGAAATGCACCCGTAAAGTTGCAAAAAGATATTTATCGTTTACTAGCCCAAATACAAATCAAATCAGTTCCGCATATAGATAATTTATTGAGTATAGGGTGTTTAGACCGACGTTTGGATTGGTTAGCAAGTCAAATCGATGTTTTGTGTAACGATGAATTTGCTCTATCTCAATTGAAAGAATCTGAAATTAATCAGTTACAAATCCTTGCTCCAAGCTTAAAAAACTTATGCTTTCAACTTGCTAAATATCAAATACCCCAGACATTAGTTCATGGCGATTTACATTTAGGAAATGCTGCTTTGTCTAATGATAACTATCTCATTTTTGATTGGACTGATAGCTGTATTTCTCATCCTTTTTTTGATATGTTTGAAATATATTTTCCTAGGAATAATAACCCTTTTTTATCACCTCTTCTAAAGGGTTTGCGAGACGAATACCTCACTCAATGGACTTTTTATGAACCACAATCGCGCTTACTAGAAGCTTGGACATTAGCTAAACCTTTATGCGCTTTACATCATGCAGTTTCATATCAACATCTTATCAATTGTTTAGAACTCAGAGCAAAACAGGAAATGAGGGATGCGTTACCCTATTTTGTGCGAAAGCTTTTGCAGTCTACAATTAAACTAGTTAAAAAATAAGGTTCTTCAGTACCTGGTATACTAAATTTATATCAACTTACATCTTGCAGCATTCTCAACCTTTGTTGAGAAACCGGGTTCATAAACCAACTATTAGGACTTTAACAGCTCATTATTCCCAATAAACCCGGTTTCTGACAGCAGTGCAAGATATCAGTCAACAAACTTAAAAAGCTTGCTATGTAAGGAAAATTATACTTATTGACTAGCATTTTTTCTCCTGTTGCCTATTACCTGTTCCCTGTTAAGAGTTCCCTCTTAACAGACGGTGAATTTGGCATAACAACTACGGTAGAACCAAAAATAATTCCCTCAAGTTTAATTGACACCACAAAAACCAAGTTTTTCACCAATTTTTACATCAAATTTCTTCTACTCCCCACTCTATACACGATTCTTAAAAATTAATCCCTTGAGCGATCGCAAACTATGATTTAAAATTTTCCCAGTGGTAAATAGTTGATATCCAGCAAATAACACAGCAGATGCTACCAAAAAGGCTAAGAGATTAAAAGAAGCAAAGAAATTACCAGTAAATACAATGACAGCAATTCCCAGTGCAATTAAAATCCAACCAATATTGCGGTTAAAGCGACGCTGACTGAGAAATATCACCCCCCCAACACATAGCAACACTCCGGGAATACGCACAAACAGACCAATCCGTGTATTTGCTGCCAACATAATAACTCCTGCAACAATTAACACTAAACCTAATAGTCTGCTGGTGCGGTCTACAGTTGTTTGTCTTCCACCTGCAACAGTCTGAGGTTGGATTTCAGTAGGAGTTGCAGTTACTAGAGAACTTTGGGAAGTTTCCTGTTTATACTGAAAAATGAATGTAACTTTACTTCCTTGACCAAAGTCGATTTTGTCTCCTAAATTGATTTGGTAAGGAGTATGGGGAACTAACTTAGTTTGATTAATATAAGTACCGTTAGAGCTTCCTAAATCTTGGATATAATAACTATTTCCGCTTTTGCGAATCTCTGCATGAGTGCGAGAAACGATATCAGCATCAGACAAGTGGGAAACGTCAATATCTGGTAAACCTTCCTCATTGGGTTTACCGATGCGAATCACATGCAAATGGGGTGGTAATTCCCAAGATGCACGACTTTGGACGTGAAAAAGCTCTAAACTGAGTGCTGTGAGTTGGGATGCAGATAGGTTTTGCATAGCTTGTTCTTTCTAGAACAATTTTGTCTTCTTTCTCGATTCTACAGAAAATTGACATCGAAGTTGACTTCATACTTTTGCAGCATTCTCCACAAAACTAAAAAAACGGGTTTTTCACCCAAGTGCATTCCCTTGTGTGTTTCTCTGGTAAAATCTGGGTATGTATGATAACGTGTGCAAATTCCTTGCTGAAAGCTTTAGTAGTGATTTTGCTCAGTGGTTGTTAGGAGAACCCATGGGACTAACAAAATTGAGTCCCACTGAGTTGTTTGTGGAACCAATTCGCGCTGATGCTTTGATTCTACTCCAATCCCAGGAAGTAGTCCTGCATATGGAATTTCAAACCCAGCCAGATGGAGAAATTCCCTTTCGTATGAATGATTACCGCTTGCGGGTGTACCGTCTCTATCCCGAATCCCCACAAAACCTATTTAACCAATTCCGGTAACAACCTCCCAAGGTAGCCACCCACCCCCACCTTAGCTAAATCTCCAAAGATAGGACGGAATTCCTCATCACATAATGCCAGCCCAAAGCTACCCAACACCATAAGGAGAATTACAAC
>JASJCY010000144.1 GCA_030065825.1 Nostocaceae cyanobacterium
AATTATAAGAAGGGTTGATTTTACCGATGAGTTTTAATAGTACTAATATACTATTAGCTAGCGATCGCAATGTGCCAGTTGCGTAAGTCCTGTAGAAGTCCTATGTGATATCTCCGATTTAACAATGCTGCCTAGCTGCTGTAATATACAATATTAGTTATTAGATTTAGCAATTACAAGAAAAAAACAACTTTTTTAACTTTTATTGCTTTAAATTTCTCTTTAAAATCAAAATTATCACACATCTTGCATCAGGGTCAGAAACCGGGTTTATTGCAAATATTGAGTTGCCAAAACCCTAATATGAGCGTTGATAAACCCCGGCAGTCGCTATAACGGAGAGTACCCCAACGCCAGTTCACTCAACGCTCTTAACCCGCGCACGTGACTGGCTCCGCAACGCGCTGCCTCGCTTTCTCCGTAGTTGTTGAAAATGGTGCAAGATATGACTTATTGACTGTTGAAGAAGTTATAAATCCAGCAAGAACTTAACTTTTAACTTTGATAAGATATATGAAGTAAAAATTTTCAATCACACCAAATCACACCTTGATTGATTTATGCCCACTGCTTACTTGCTGGTATCCCACGGAAGTCGAGATCCGCGTCCAGAAATTGCCATGCAACAATTGGCAGAAATGGTATGGAAAAAAATACCGAAGAATTTAACTCATAAAAATCATCAACAAGCCATCACCAACGTAGGTGTAGCTTCTCCTCCCTTCCATGATACCTTACTGGGTACGGCATACTTAGAACTCAATCCCCAGCCTTTACACGCACAAATTAGCCAATTTGCTCAACTGACAAGTCAACGCTGGTGTTACAATGCCAAAAATTACCTACACTTAAAAATATTACCCCTATTTCTACTGCCGGGAGTACATGTAATGGAAGATATTCCCGCAGAGGTAGCACAAGCACAACAGAATCTGGGTAAAGATATTATCCTAGAATTGCAACCCTATATAGGTTCTCACCCCGGTTTGCAACGGTTACTAAAACAGCAATTTACGACTCCCAACACAGCCAGGATTATTCTAGCCCATGGTAGCCGTCGTCCCCATGCCAATACTCAAATAGAAGCCTTAGCAACCAGTTTAAATGCAGTGACTGCTTATTGGAGTTTACAACCGAGTTTAGAGACACGGGTACAAGAATTAGTGACTGCGGGATATAGAGAAATTACCATCGCACCATACTTTTTATTTCCTGGTGGTATCACCGATGCGATCGCTAACTCCACAGAAGCGCTAAAATTACGTTTTCCTGGGGTGAGTTTTCACTTAGCTGCACCTCTGGGAACAAATGTAGAATTAGCCGATCTAATTTGGGATTTAACACAAATATGAACCGCTTTTTGGGAAAGGTTTATTTACTGGGTGCGGGACCTGGAGATCCAGGATTAATGACTATCAAGGGAAAGGGATTGTTAGAATGTGCTGATGTTGTAATTTATGATGCCTTGGTTAGTCCGGAAATTCTCGCAATGATTAATCCCAATGCCCAGAAAATTAATGCTGGGAAACGCAAGGGACGGCATTCTTTACTCCAGTCAGAAACCACCCAAATACTGATTGAAAAAGCCCAAGATAATGCCATTGTAGTCCGACTCAAAGGGGGTGACCCATTTATTTTTGGTCGCGGTGGCGAGGAAATGGAAGAATTGGTAAAAGCCGGGGTAGCTGTGGAGGTGGTGCCCGGTATTACTTCGGGTATTGCGGCTCCCGCTTATGCTGGTATACCTTTAACCCATCGCTTATATAGTTCATCGGTAACCTTTGTTACTGGACATGAAGCAGCAGGTAAGTATCGTCCCCAAGTGAATTGGAAGGCGATCGCTCACGGTTCGGAAACTATTGTAATTTACATGGGTATTCACAATCTACCTTACATTGTAGAACAGTTAACTGGAGCGGGTTTGAGTGTAGAGACTCCCATCGCTTTGGTACGTTGGGGTACGCGACCGGAACAATCAGAATTAATTGGTAAATTGGGAACAATTGTTCAGGAAGTTGAGGAAATTGGTTTTGAAGCACCAGCAATTGTTGTCATTGGTGCGGTGGTGAATATGCACAGTATTTTAGGAGTTAGGAGTTAGGAGTTAGGAATTTTTAATTTTTCTGGTTCCTAGTCTCCGGACTAGGAACCCATTCTCCGAGGCTCTGCCTCATGCGCTCTTATTGGAGGCAGAGCCTCCAACAGGTGATTACAAGGCACAGACCTTGTAACCAGGGTAGGAAAAGCTTTATTTCTGGTTCCTAGTCTCCGGACTAGGAACCCATTCTCCGAGGCTCTGCCTCATGCGTTAGAGTGGAGGCAGAGCCTCCAACAGGTCATTACAAGGCAGAGACCTTGTAACCAGGGTAGGAAAAGCTTTATTTCTGGTTCCTAGTCTCCGGACTAGGAACCCATTCTCCGATGCTCTGCCTGATGCGTTAGAGTGGAGGCAGAGCCTCCAACAGGTCATTACAAGGCAGAGACCTTGTAACAAGAGTAGGAAAAGCTTTATTTAAATTTTCCCCCTCTCCCCTAACCCCTCTCCCAATGGGAGAGGGGTTAGGGGAGAGGGTAGGAGAGGAATGTCCGATAGGACAGGGTGAGGTTTAGGTGTAGCACATTAAACTACTCATTACCAATTAGCTCTCTCGGTGGGAAGCCTCACACTTACCCACAAGGGAAGTGTGAGATGTAGCTTGCTTCCCCGTAAGGGGTAAACCGAGGCAAGGTTTATAGTGTTGCAGGAGTGGTGTACAATAAGTATAGTAGGGTTTAATTTAAGAGCTAACCGCCACCTACTATTTGAACCTTGACAACCTAGAATATGGGGTTCACATCAGAAACAATTGTTCATCAATTATCTGTGAACGGGTAAAATTCTAGCAGTACAAAGGATAGAACTATTTTGTCGAGTTCCGGTGCGGAGGGGCATCCCGTATCGTTAATAAAGCTCATCTAATATCCTATGCAATGGCAGGAGTTGGTGAGAAGCCCACACTCTATGCTTGCAGAGCGTGTGGGAGTATGTCACCAAGACTCAGTCCTATTCTTTTGACTTTTGACTTAATTTATGCTCCCTTAGTTAAGGGTATACTCTTGTGTCCCAACACCTCTTGATAAAGCATTTCTACTTGAGTAATATTATTGCTGAGGGTGTAGCGTTCTAATACCCGTTGTCTGGCTTTGTGTCCTAGTAAAGTTGCAATCTCCCGATGGTCTTGGAACAGGGGTAGAAGGGTTCTTAATTGCGATCGCACGCTTTTTGTATTAATTACTATACCAGCACCGTCTTCTAATACTTCTCCGTCTGCACCTACATCTGTGGCTAAACAAGCTAATCCACAAGCCATTGCTTCTAACAAAGACAGGGACAGACCTTCTACCAATGATGGTAAAATAAATACATCTGACCCCCGTAAAATTTCAATTCGCCGATTTTCATCCGCAATAAATCCCAACCAAATTACCCCATGTTCGGCATTGTAAAAAGGTTCTAAAGCGGACTTTAATGGACCATTCCCCACTATCAGCAATTTAGTGTCAGGTCGCATTTCCGACTGTCTCCAAGCCCGCAGTAAAGATTCTACATTTTTTTCTGGGGCAATACGACCTTGGTAAACAAATAAGCGTTCTGCCTGGAATTCTGTTTTAATTTTAGAAGCACCTGGAGAATATTTGACAACATCCACTCCGTTGGGAATTACCGATATTTTCTTTAGGGGTACACCCAAACGTACCAATAATTCTCGCTGAATTTGGGAAAATACAATTACCCGGTGATAATGACCCAAAGATGGTGCATACAGCTGATAAGCTAAATACTGTGTTCCAGACACCAGTTTTGCTCCCTTGCCAGTAAACGGTGTGTGAAAAGTCGCTACTAGGGGCAAGTTGAGTTCTTCGCAGATTTCCGGCAGAATAAAGTCAATGGGAGATAGAGTCAGGGAAGCATGGACTATATCTGGTTGGATGCGTCGCAGGGACTCAGTTAATACCTTGGTGGCTTTGAAAGTGGGTATTGTGTATACTTGGGACTTGTAAATAAAGGGTAAGGGAAACTCTTGACAATTGGGCCAATTATCTGCATGGGATTCTTCTTGAGCAAAGTGCAGAAAACTAACGTCGTGTCCCCGGTCTAGTAAAGAATTTGTAATTTCTCGACTATAGGTGACGTTACCACAAAAGGGTGTTTTTTTTCCAATCCAGGCTATACGCATTCTTTATTTACTATCAGTAAAGCGGGTTTGTTGTCTCAGCGATTTCTGTTGTCCGCTGATTTTTTTATTTTTGTACTGACTGGCAGTTTGCTGATTATAAAATACAGCAATTACCCACTTTTGACGCCAAGTTATAATCCCTTGAAATGATAATTAACTGATTTCTTAAATTGCAATCATTTGTCAATTTTTTATCTTGACAACAAATTAGGATAAACGCCATAGTTAGCATTTAAACTATTTAATGGATGCTCCCAATTGAGTATGCTATTGTTTGTGATTATCACTATTTTAGCATGAAAAGCAATTTTTTTGTTTTGACTGGCGATGTAGCAAGACAGGGAATTATAACTTATTTTAGTTAATAATTAATCTTGGGAATTATACCAGGTTAATAGACCACCCAAAAAAACAGTGCCAGCTAATACCAAAAACACAGCTTGCAAGCCAATAAAGTTTTCGGCAATACCTGCTAATGCTAAGGGCAAGGTGAGGGCAATATTAATCACATTATTTTGCAGACCAAAGACTTTACCACGCATTTGTGGAGGAGTTTCTGTTTGAATAGCTGTCTGCATGGGGATACCGACTAAGGAACCAAATATACCCAATACTGTTATCAGCACTAGAACAATCCATAGCTGTTGGCTGAATAGGGCAAAACCAATCAAAGATACTGCCATACCCATACAACCCCACAAACTGAGTTGACGATAGGAACAGCGTTGCCCAAATTGACCTAGTATTGTAGCACCAATACCCATACCTACGCCCCCTGCTGCTAGTAAAAAGCCAAACTGTTCTGGTTTTAAACTGGGAATTATTTCTGCCATGCGTACCGCTAACACCGTTAAGGCTGCAAAAATAGAGAATAAAATAATCAGTTGGATCAGGGCATTACGCACCCGATGATTGGCTTTGAGATAACCCAAACCATCGCGCAAGTCAGCAAAAACATGGGGTGCTTCTGTGGGTTGAGTGTGCTGTTTCTCGTGGGTTACCAATAATAATAAAATTAATCCGGCAATGGCATAACTGCCACCTACTACCAATTCTTTACCAAATCCATTACTACCACCAAGTTGCAACCATAGGCTATCGGCAGCTGCTAGTAAGGGTTCTCCAATGGCAAACCCAATAATTACCGATGCCATCATGGTTGTGGTATAAAGGGAGTTAGCCGAAAGTAGATGTTGCGGTTTCACCACCAAGGGAATTGCTGCTTGTTCTGCGGGGGCAAAAAACTGGGTAAGGGTAGAAACTAAAAAAGTCACCACCAGCATAATTACAAACCCCATTGGTAAGACTCCCACAGTCGGCAAATTTTGAGTTAACCACAGCAGCAGGGGAATTATCAACACCAGCATTCCCCGACAAATATTTGTGGCTACCAATACGGTTTTTTTCGACCACCGATCTACAAATACCCCAGCCACAGAACCAAATAGCACTGCGGGAATGGTAAAAGCAATCATTAGCGCGGAAACCCAACCGCTAATGGCTTGAACCCTTGGCTGAAACTGGGTATGAATCAAGGCAATCATCAACACTAAGTACACCTTATCTGCCAGTTGACAGAAAACTTGACCCCCCCAAAGGGCTAAAAAATTGGGGTTTTTCAGCACTGGCAAAAACCCCTCTTGTACTTCCTGGGATGGAATTTTGCCATTAGTATCAGATTTCCCCACCTCTATAGCTTCATTTTTGGGATTTTTGGGGGGGTTACCTACTGACATACTCTTGGATGAACTATTACCATCCTCTTCTATTTGTTGAGATTGTTGAGAATTAGATTCACTTGTAAATTTATCTTTGGCAAGAATACTACTATCTATCTCTGAGTTTTCCGAAATGGAAGTTTTTTTGCTGTCATAAATTTCTCGGGAATATACTTCTTCTGAATTGTATATTTGATGACGTTTGTTTCGCGGAGCCTCACTTAACTTTTTACTTGATTTTGGGGCTGATGCCCTATTCTGTGTTTTTACATGGCTTGGCGATACTGGTAACATTTTGGTATCAGAATCAGAATTTTGCATCATGGTTAGCGGCAAAGTAGGAATCAATCAAAGTGGCTGAGCGAATGGGGCGACCAAAATGATACTGAGCATACTGGCGCAAAACTTGCTCAACAAATAACCAGTTATAGTCTGGGGTTATATCTCTTATTATCTCTGGTTGTGACAGTTGCTGAAGAATTGCCAGTTGTTTAGCATTTAAGCGACTGGAAAGGGCTGGAATTTCTTGGCGATGTTCGATAGTTTTGTAACCATACTTGGTGGTACCATAAGTGTGTCTAGATTCCCGTGCTACTGGGGTTATTTTCCTATGTTCCCGCAGGAGCAAATTTTCCCAAGCTTGGAGACAAACTATTCCCCCTGCACTGGTGCTAAATCCTACCTGCCAATAGGAATTGGTAAAATCTGGTGTAAGTGGACGTTGGGTTAAACAACAAGCTTGGACTTGTGGCGTTAGTCCTGCGCAAGCCAACAACTGAAACACTCCATGGGTAAGATGTACTAAAGTTCCTAGGGTTTGTTTACTAGGTAAATCCTCCAAACGAGAGAGATGTTCGTTAAATAAATCATACAGTTCTACTTGGGGTTGTTCGCTCAAAGCCTGAAACAAAACTATTTCTGCTAAATATTGACTGGCTGCTAGCTTTCCCAAGTCCTTAGCCAAACCAGGATAACATTTTACAGTTTGCGCTTGGGTAATCCTATCTAGCGATCGCCCTTTAGCAATTAGCAAGTCATTGACTACAAACATACCACTTCTACCACCCAGGCTAGAATTGTGCTTGCGGGAACCTGGGGCAATTACACGAATTAAACCATGTTCTTGGGTCAATATTGTTACTAGTCGGTCTGATTCACCAAATACCTGAGTTTTGAGATTAATTCCAGTGGCTTTATAAGTTTTACTCATTAGTTATTTGTTGTTACTAATGCCCTAATAACTATTCTTTCCCCTCCAGAGTATCCCGTTGGTGGATCAAATCCACACTACGAGATGTACCCAATCTGGTAGCACCTGCTAAAATTAAGTCCAGGGCACCTTCAACGGTGCGAATACCCCCAGAGGCTTTAATTCCCACCCTATCTTTTACTACTTCCTTAAGTAGCTTTACATCTGCCACCGTTGCCCCACCATTCCAACCAGTGCTAGTTTTAAGGAAAGCTGCCCCTGCATCCATACAGATTTCCGCTGCCAGTTTTTTTTCCCCATCCGTTAACAGGGTTGTTTCTAAAATTACCTTCACAGTTTGCCCTGTTTCTTCGCAAATCTCGGCAATTTCCCGATGCACTTCCTCGGTCTTCCCGGCTTTTAACCAACCCAAGTTAATTACCACATCTAATTCCTTGGCTCCATTTTCGACGGCTTCTTGGGCTTCATATAACTTAACTGCGGAAGTTGTTGCTCCTGTGGGAAAGCCAATCACCGTACAGACTTGTGGTTGCTTACCATGGAGGAGTTCTACGGCTAAGGGTACATAAATAGGATACACGCAAACGGAGGCAAAGTTGTATCTGTATGCTTCTTCACACCATTGTTCTACGTGTTGTGGCGTCGCTGTGGGTATTAGCAACGAATGGTCTATAAATGGCGCAATGTCAATATCTGGATAGTCTGTCGCCATTGGTTTATTTAGTTATTGATTTTTAAGTGTTATTAAAATTTAATACTATTTGAGCCAATTAAACCACAATTTATCAATTTTTTGTTTAAAGTTTGGGTAAATTACTGAGGAGAGGGAATAGAAAATAGGGATAAGCTAGCTTCTCCTAGAGTAGGTACAAAACCACGGGTTTCTAGACACCGAAGGGAAACCTGTCGTCAAAATTTTCAATTCCCACAAGCGCAATCAACGGTTGAGGAAGTGAGTATTGACGGAGGAAATATCCGCATCCGCACACCCATTGGACAGTCATGGGACTGGAAAGGTTACACAACAGAAGGCAGAATTGATAATTTAGTAAAACGATGATTTATCTGATTTTACCAAATCTTCTCCAAATCCAGCACAAATCCTGGTAAAACATCTTCACCGGACAAAGTAGCAGGATTATCTAAAATTTCTACTTTCTGTCCCATGCGATAAATCTCAATTTGTCGCAATTTGCGATTAATTAACCAACTCAAACGTACACCATTTTCTTGATATTCTTGCATCTTTTTTTGAGTTGTTTTTAAACTATCGCTGGGGGAAAGTAACTCAATCACAAAATCAGGACAAAGTGGTAAAAATCTGGTTTTTTGTTCTGGTGCTAATTCATTCCAACGTTCTAATTTTAGCCAAGAAGCATCAGGAGAACGATCCGCACCATTGGGAAGTTTGAAACCCACCGAAGAATCAAATGCAATCCCGGTTCCATCTAAATCTGTCCAATTAAATAATTGCTGGTTTATCCTACCATTACGGTTGCTGCTTTCTCCTCCCACTGGTGACATTATTATTAATTCCCCGGCAGCATTGCGTTCAAATCTTAAATCTTTATTTGCTTGACATAGCTGGTAAAATTGCTCGTCTGTTAAGTCAAGGATGGGTTTGAAATCAATTGTTACTGGTTCCATAGGATTTTACCAAATCTTCTCCAAATCCAGCACAAATCCTGGTAAAACATTCTCACCCGACAAACTACTAGGATTATCTAAAATTTCTGCTTTTCGTCCAATGCAATAAATCTCAATTTGTCGCAATTTACGATTAATTAACCAACCCAAACGTACACCATTATCTTGATATTCTTGCATCTTTTTTTGAATTGTTTTTAAACTATCGCTGGGGGAAAGTAACTCAATCACAAAATCAGGATAGATAGGGGGGAATTTTTCTTTTTCTTCAGGTTGTAAAGTATTCCATCTTTCTAATTTTATCCAAGATGCATCGGGAGAACGATCAGCACCATTAGGTAATTTGAAACAAGTTGAAGAATCAAATACTATACCAGTACCATCTTCATCTGACCAATTTAGTAATTGCTGGTTGATTCTGGAATTTCTGTTTCCCGTTTCTCCCCCTGTTGGTGGCATAATTATTAATTCTCCCCTAGCAGTACGTTCAAATTTGACATCAGGATTTAAACGGCATAATTGATAAAATTGCTCGTCTGTTAAGTCAAGGATGGGTTTGAAATCAATTGTTACTGCTTCCATAGGATTTTACCAAATCTTCTCTAAATCCAACACAAATCCTGGTAAAACATCTTCACCCGACAAGGTAGCAGGATTATCTAAAATTTCTACTTTCTGTCCCATGCGATAAACTTCAATTTGTCGCAATTTACGATTAATTAACCAACCCAAACTTGCACCATTATCTTGATATTCTTGCATCTTTTTTTGAGTTGTTTTTAAACTATCACTGGGGGAAAGTAACTCAATTACAAAATCAGGACAAAGTGGTAAAAATCTAGTTTTTTGTTTTGGTGTTAATGCATTCCAACGTTCTAATTTTAGCCAAGAAACATCAGGAGAACGATCCGCACCATTGGGAAGTTTGAAACCTACAGAAGAATCAAATGCAATTCCTAGCTGATTTTGCTCATTCCAAATCCATACTTGAGCAGTTAATGAAGCATTACGATTGCTGCTTTCTCCTCCAACTGGTGGCATTATTATTAATTCCCCGGTAGCATTGCGTTCAAATCTTAAATCTTTATTTGCCTGACATAGCTGGTAAAATTGCTCGTCTGTTAAGTCAAGAATGGGTTTGAAATCAATTGTTACAGCTTCCATAGGATTTTACCCAACAATAACTATTATACAAAGGCTAAAGCTGCTTGAATCGCTTCCTGGGTGATTCGTGGATGAGATTCTAGGATTTGTTCTGGGGTTTCACCAACAGCTAACTTTTCTAGAATCAACTCAACAGTGATACGAGTTCCTGCAATTACAGGTTTTCCCATCATCACTTTTGGATTGGATAGAATTAGTTTTGTTGAATGATTTAGCATTGTTTTGGCTTAATAATTAAAGTTACGCGTACATCAACCTTTGTTTCGGTTCAGGAATAGTACGTCCTAATTCCTCAGCAGTTTCTATCCATTCCTGCATAATAATTTCTACATTTTGCAGCGCTTCTTGATAGGTTTCTCCATCAGCAGCACATCCCGGTAATTCTGGTACTTTAGCAATAAATGCTTGGTCTTCTTCACGACCGTAGAGGATGATTTCGTAGCGAAGTTCCATATTATTATCCTACGTCTCCACCAACTCTAATATATATAGTTATCCTTCTTGCAGGATAAATAGTAAAATTACCTTCATTTTCACCAAGTTCTGTTAATAAATAATTAGTAGCTTCTTGATTGCAACGAACAATTGCATGAGCCAGTGCAGCAGGATTTATGCTTGATGAATTGAATTCAGGAGTAGGACTATATGGATCTATTGTTACTCTATTATTTTGATTTGCGTTGTTACATAAAAATGATTGATGATATTTATAACAATCCGAGAGAGTAAGTCTAAGTAAAATAAACCACGAAAATGGGTAGCTTTGTCGCCAGAAATTTTTATATGTATCTAAATATGATTTAGTTTTTATTTCTTGGTCAACGTGGGATATAAATATTCCAGGTTCAAGATTTTTATCTGCTTTCACTAAGCAATCACGAAGCTCTAACCCCAAAGCATAGTCAAATATATCATTAGCGAGAATACTATTTCTATAATAGATAAGCTTATCCCGAACCTTTGTATCTAACAGATACGCTCTAGGGCAATATTCCATAAATCTTATGAAATCAGCCTTGACAATCTTTTCTAGTTCTATAATACTATTTATCTGCTCCTTTGAAAGGCTATCAAACTTTGACTTGTCTGTGTAAGTTACAGGATTATTGTGATCAGGCTTTAAACTTTTAGCTTGGAACAACCAACTTTCAGTCCAAGATGAGTTTGGTTCATAATAGTTAATATAATTAATTATTAAACCGAGATCGGATTGGGTTACTCTGTTTTCAACTGCGGGGTTGTACTCATGAGTACCGATTTCAACTTTTACACCTCCTGCTACTTCTGAAAGTTCTTTCTCTAAATCTGTAAAAGAATAGTTTAAGGATGCTTGCTGCTGTTCTTCTATATCTAACAAGGAACATAAGTTTTGTGTAATTGTTGTTTCGATGTGAGGTTTGTTGTAAGTTAATCCTGCTGTGCAATGTTTGTCTATTGCATCAAAATATTTCAGTAATGGTTTGATAGCTGCAATGGGAATCATAAATTTAGATTATTCAACGGAGATGTTTTGGATATTATTGCTCTTTAGCTTGTAGGTTGGGTTGAACACAGTGAAACCCAATAAATAAACAAATTATTATTGTGTTGAGTTTCGTTTCTCTACCCAACCTACGTACTAACATATCTTTTTCAGATTCTATCTCAGTGTTTATATTGAAATTGCTAGGGGTAAATCCAATCTTGTAGAGACGCGAAATTTCGCGTCTCTACGAATTCGCATCCCTACAAATTCGCGTCTCTACATGGTGTATCTGTCTTTAATACATCAGTTACATCCACAAATTTGCTGGATTTTCTTTATCTTCTTCCCATTTGAGAGGATTGTTAATAATATATTCTCTAATCTTGTCTAAAGAACCATCTGCACGAATAATATGGTCATAAAATCTTGGTTGCCAACTAAAATTTTCATGCCCATTTTTTCTGCACCAACGGGTAACAGCAGACTTGTAAGAATGAATAATAGCTTGTAGTGAACCCCGTTTCAAAGGACCAAATTTATTGGATTCATCAAATTTTTGTAGAGACGGGTTTACCGAAGGTGTCCCCGAAGGGTAATTTGGCGTTTGTACATTATTTGGACGGTCAATTATTATAATTCCATGCACATGATTGGGCATGATAATATAAGAGTCAATATATGTATATTCAAAATGGCTGGGAATTTCAGCCCAATATTGTTGTACTATTTGCCCAATTTCTGATAATTGTATTTTTCCCTCAATTACATCGCCAAAAAAATGGGTGCGATCACGTGTACATATACTCACAAAATACCACCCATTTGCAGCGTAATCTCGATTCGGTAACCGTGTCGATTCAACTCGATATTTGTTCTTATATTTGGGATGCATCGGTTTTTCCCTATATATGTGTAGAGACGCGAAATATGTGTAGAGACGCGAAATTTCGCGTCTCTACATTTGTTGTTTCTACACGGTTATAACCTACTCTATCCCCTCAATCTTATCCTCAACCTCCTGATACAACTGACGCAACCTATCGAGATTCTCCTCGCTTGTCTCCCAATAACCCCTTCCATTGGCTTCCAGCAAGCTTGTCACCATTTTGCGGAAGGAATTGGGATTCATGTTTAACAACCGCTTCTGCATCTGTTCATCTTTCATGAAGGTTTCGTTGGTGTCTTCATAGATCCAGTTATCAACTGCACCTGCTGTCGCACTCCAACCGACGGTATTGACTAACCGCTTGGAGAGTTCCCGTACTCCTTCATAACCGTGGGACAGCATCCCTTCGTACCATTTGGGGTTTAACAGTTTGGTACGCGCATCCAAACGCACGGTTTCCGATAATGTCCGCACCTGGGCGTTAGCTGTGGTAGTATCTGCCATGTAGGATGCTGGGGTCTTTCCATCTCCCCGCAGACTTGCTACAACCTTGGTGGGATCGGAATCATAATAATGGGAAACGTCGGTTAAGCTAATCTCGGAAGAATCGAGGTTTTGGAATGTCGCTTCTGCTGTTTTCAGAGTTCTTTCAAACAGTTCCCGTGATTGTTCCATGGTTCCTGGATTATCTGCACTAAAAGCAAAGGATTTGCGTTTCAAGTACATTTCCTGGAGTTCTCCTTCATTTTCCCAGGTGCTGTTTTCCACCGCGAGGTTGATGTTGGAGGAATAGGAACCGGAAGCATTGGAAAAGACCCGGGTTGCTGCTTGACGCAGATTTATTCCCATTTCCTCTGCTTGTTGCACTGCATGTTTGCGGACGAAGTTCATTTCTAAAGGTTCATCTGCTTCCGCAGCCATTTTCACCCCTTGATCCAAGAGGTTCATCTGGTTAATAAATAAATCGCGGAACACACCGGAACAGTTAATAACTACGTCAATTCTCGGTCTTCCTAACTCTTCCAAGGGTATTAACTCCAATTTGTTCACCCTTCCTAAAGCATCGGGGACCGGACGTACACCCACCATCCACATAATTTGTGCCAGTGATTCCCCGTAGGTTTTAATATTGTCGGTTCCCCAAAGCACAGAGGCAATGGTTTCGGGATAGTTGCCGCCATTCTCTGCCATATGCCTTGCTAACAAACGGTCTACCACGTTTTTAGCTGATTGTACCGCCGCTTGGGTAGGAATTGATTGGGGGTCAAGGGCGTGTATATTTTTACCTGTGGGTAATACATCGGGGTTGCGGATGGGGTCACCACCGGGACCAGGTAACACATATTCCCCTTCTAACCCTTTGAGTAATGCACCCAGTTCGTTATCAGCGCAGACTTGTTGTAAACAGAATTCCAAATATTCAAATAGGGGTTTGAGTGCTTCTGTATCCACCTGGGAATAACCTGCTTCATGCAGCGCTTCTACCCAAGGTTCCTTTTTACCCATATTGAAGAAATTCAGCTTGGAAATCAGGGAAACTCGTCCTTCTGCGTCAGTTTGCGCTTCCACTAAAGCACTAACCGCTGCACGGGTTGCCATGGTAATATCTTGCAACAGTTGCACATCTTCTAAAACCCCTTTGTCACTGTTGCGGTAAACTTCCTCAATATCCCGTCCAATACTGTTAGCAATAATCCGCTGTAAACTGAGAATCCCTTCCTCTTCCCGATCCAAACCCGCAATATTGACCAAAGTGGCGATCGCTTCCTCAGCGGTGGGGGGTTTACCAATTACATGCAATCCACAAGGTAACAATCGGGATTCAATTTCCATCAACCTGCGGTAAACCAGACCGACGATATTATCCCGTTCTTCGGCACTCATATCCTTAGCATCGGTTTGGGGGATGTCAATGTCGTGATCCAAATTCACCATCCGGGATTTATCCATGATGGTGTTGACAATGGGAACTCCCCGTCCGCTATCTTTCAGAGTTTGGTAAGAACCAATTAAATCACTGAGTTCTTTTAAACCCTTATATAAACCAGCATTTTCTGCGGGAGGGGTTAAATAAGAAATAGTTTCCGCATAACCGCGACGCTTAGCGATTGTTGCTTCACTGGGATTATTGGCTGCGTAATAATACAAATTGGGAATACTACCAATTAGATTATCTGGATAACACTCCCCAGACATTCCCATTTGTTTACCAGGCATAAATTCCAAAGAACCGTGAGTTCCAAAGTGCAGTACCGCATCCGCACCCCAAACCTTTTCCAAGTAAGTATAGTAAGCAGCAAAACCGTGGTGAGGACTTGCGGAACGGGAAAATAATAATCGCATCGGGTCACCTTCATAACCAAAGGTCGGTTGAACCCCAATAAATAAATTTCCAAAATGCTTCCCGTAAACTAACAGATTCTGTCCATCACTGTTAAGATGTCCAGGAGGTGGTCCCCAATTCTCTTCCAAGCGTTGGGAATAAGGAGTTAATCCCTCATATTCCGCAACCGACATCCGATAAGCAACATTCAGTTCCGGACTCGCATACTGTGCTTGAGCATCATGGATGACTTCTTCCATCAATTCCTTAGCAGAACCAGGTAATTCCGGCAAGTCATAACCATTATTTCTTAACGCCTTCATTACCTCATAAATGGAACCAAACACATCCAAATAGGCAGCAGTTCCCACATTTCCCTTATCCGGAGGGAAACTAAATACCGTAATCGCGATTTTCTTATCTAACTTCGGCTTGCGGCGTAAACTTGCCCATTTTAAAGCCCGGTGTGCTACCGCTTCAATCCTATCTTGGAGAGCGATCGCTTTTCCAGTAGCTCCATCCCTACCTGATAATATAATTGGTTCAATTGCCCCATCCAACTCCGGAATCGCAATTTGCAACGCCACCTGAATCGGATGTAAACCCAAATCACTATCTTGCCATTCTTCCGTGGTTTGGAATACCAGAGGTAAAGCCACCATATAAGGACGATTTAACCGCTTGAGGGCATCAATTGCCTTAGGATGGTCTTGACGTGCTGGACCCCCCACCAAAGCAAAACCAGTCAGGGATACCACCGCATCTACAACAGGGGTATTAGTCGTAGGTTCATAGAAATAAGCATCCACAGGCTTAGAAAAGTCCAACCCAGAAGCAAACACAGAAATTACCCGTGCCCCCATCGCCTCTAGTTCCTGTACCATAGCCACATAGTGAGCATCATCACCAGTAACTAAGTGAGTGCGTTGCATTACCAATCCCACACAGGGGGCTAAGGGATCTTTTAAATCCTGGGAAATATCTTTGCGGCTTCTATACCAGTTGAGGTACTCCCTCACATCCTCAAACATCGTAGTTGACAAAGGATGCCAAATACCCATATCTGGATAAACAACAGGTGCTTGATATTGTAGAGACGCGAAATTTCGCGTCTCTACAGCCTTGAATACGTATTTATCAGCCAGCATTAACAGGAAGTTTTCCAGATTTTCTGAAGAACCCCCCAGCCAATACTGAAAACTGAGCATAAAATTCCTGGCATCCTGTGCCTTTTCCACAGGCAGGAACTTTAACACTTGGGGCAGCGTCCTCAGTAACTTCAGCATCGCATCTTCAAACCCAGCACCGGATTTTTCCTTACGCTTACGCATGAATTGAGCGATCGCACTTTTGGACTGTCCCAACTGCGCCATTGAGAAGCTACCCATTTTGTTCAGGCGCATCACTTCAGGCATAGAAGGAAAAACCACAGCCGCATCCAAGCGATCCCGATGGGGTTGTACTGCTGCTACTACTTTCTGTGCTAAGTCTTCAATAAAAATAAGTGAGGCAATAAAAATATTGGCGCTTTCTATATCCCTTTGGAACTCTTCATAGTTCTCTTGGTCTCGGAGTTCCTCAATCAAATAACCACTGATTTCAATCGCCAAATTGGGGTGATTTTCGTTAATAGTCCGTACCGCTTGGGACAAAGCACTCTGGTACTGGGACTCTAACACGACATAGACCACCTTGAGTAAATGCCGTCCCCGCAGGTCATCGGGTGCGATGTGTCTAATGGTGGACTTGACGTGGGTGAACATGCTTGCCGTTGCTCCTTTGATGCGTGTTCTCTTTTAATTTCCATTTATTGTCAGCTACCAAGCAAACCCATGGTTTTAGGTTTCCACAGGACAGTCGCTACAACGGGGAAAAATCCCTCAGAATAGGCTGGTTCCCCAAAGAGCTAACTAAGTTTGAGGCACTATGAAGTTTTTATCAGAAAAAGCTCATAAAATGCCCTATTTATCCTTTGTTTGACACAAAACGATAAATAAAGTCAGATTTTTGTTTACAAAAATTAACTCTATCAGAAAGTAATTACTCAGACAATTATTAAATTTTATTTACATATTTGATTGATTATCTAACTATAAAAACATAAGCATATTTGCGTTCTTAAATCCCAATTCCGAATTGTTAAATTTTATTAAAATATAAACAATGATATTTTTACCCCCAAAATCCAGAGAATGAGAACAATTATCATTTTGCCGCGAACGATATTTTAGGGTTTACAGCAACCTGTTTTTTGCTATAATGGGAGTGTTCCTTGGTTTACCCTGCCATATTTTTTATCAAGATTTGGTGACATAGTTATGTAATAGCTTTATGATATTTAGAAATAGGGAATAGGGAACGGGGAATTACTTATCGAGTATCTAACTATAAAAACATCACATCATTTTTGTTTTGTGTTCTTAAATAGCTAATTGTTAAATTTTATTAAAATATAAACAATGATATTTTTACCCCCAAAATCCAGAGAATGAGAACAATTATCATTTTGCCGCGAACGATATTTTAGGGTTTACAGCAACCT
>JASJCY010000145.1 GCA_030065825.1 Nostocaceae cyanobacterium
GGTAGCTTTGGGTTGGCATTATGCGACGAGGAATTTCGTCCTATCTTTGGAGATTTAGCAAAGGTGGGGGTGGGTGGCTACCTTGGGAGGTTGTTACCGGAATTGGTTGAATAGATTCTGTGGGGATTCAATATAGGGTGTGTTGTCCCTTAGCGCAAAGCACCATCAACAATTTAAGGTGCAGTACCCCTGAGGGTACGACACCCGACATCAAATTTATATTTCTTCATATACATTGAATTTTTCTCGCCGATTTACTCATTCAAGGGTGGACGAGGATCGAAAACTGTTTCAATATCAGCTTCATCCTCGTATTGATCCTCGTATGCTTCTGGGGGTACAATTGGTTCACCTTCAGCGCTTTCAATGATTCCCATGTCTGGAGCATTATTTAACCACATTTTGCTATCTTCTGTGGGGTTGGTGGTGCTAGAGTCAGACTGCTGTGATAGGGAACTTCTCGACTGTTGAAACTCTTCTCGGGAAAACAAAGCACCATTTTGGATGGCGGTTTCCCGTTGGGTATCGGTGATGATAGCATCATACAAGCAGGCGTTGTTCAGATTTGCTGAATCAAGATTGACTCTAGTAAGGTTGACACCTGTAAGATTTGCATTTGTGAGATTTGTACCTGGGAGATTTGCATCTGTAAGATTTGCACCTGTAAGATTTGCACCTGTAAGATTTGCACTGGTAAGATTTGCACCTGTCAAATTTGCTCCCATTAACTCAGCATGGGATAAATTAGTACGGGTGAGATTGACACCAGCTAACATAGCTAATGATAAATCTGCTAGGGCAAGGTGGAGAAAAACTAGAGATTTATAACCCCCCCGCTTGCTAAAAGTATGAGGAGAGAGAACAACGGTTCTCGCAATTAGCGTCATCAGCGCTTGGGGATTGAATTCGTTTAAAGAAGCAGGGTTACCACAGGGTGCAAAGGGGGTTTGTAATTCTCGGTGACAAGCCGAAAGCAACAAAAAGACATTTAACCCTACTGCTGCATTTACCTGTTCTAGGTTGACGGGGTTTTGCAGTCCCTGATAATAATTTAAAGCTTTGTGTGCTATACCTTCATCCATCCACCTACCACGACAGTAAGGATACCAAAAGGATAGCAGACGTTCGCACAGTAATTCTACGGGTAACTGTCGTCGCAATTCTTCAATTACTGAGGTTTCTATTTCTTTGGAGAGAATGCCGTAACCGAGTAAATTATAAACATGCTCGGCAACTTGAGTAGGAGATTCCAGCACAAAGGTTCGTTCTCCATAGGCATTTTCTTGGCGTTGGGTAAGCAGTTTTAACCGGGCTGCGATGGCTTGAGCACACAAATATTCTCCTAATTTGTGGTGAGAAAATTCCACCGTGGAATCTCGGACATTAAAATAAAAAGCTGGTAAAATTTTGCCAATTGATTCTTCACAGTTAATTCGCGGACGTAGGGAGTGTAAAATTTCCAGGGCTATCCCTTGCATTCGCTGCTGTAAGTCTTGGGGATGGATACCACCAAGCAAATTAGCGATCGCTTCTGGGGAACGGTGGATATGAGCGGAACCAGAACGTAGTAACATTGTCTTGATACCGCCAGTCAAAGGATAGCCTAACAGCCAGCGATGTAGACGATGGTAAACTTCCCACCCTAAGGAGGAACTAGCGGTGTATAAGGTGATTTCCGCTGATGGTAATATATCTTGTTCTAGCAACCCGTCCCGGTGTAAAATGCCTAGGAGATAGAGCATTAGAGGCTGACGAACCAGGGGTGATAATGCTGGCAGCTTAGAAGAACTAAATGCCCCGACATTTTTGAGGAGGGTAAAGAAATTCTGAGCAATGGATGAAGATTGTACTTTTGTCCAATTTTGAAACCATTGTCGCCATTCATTTTGTCCCCAGGGCTGAATGGTGATATGTTGCAACTGTGGTGGTATTTCCGAAAAAATTTCTGATAATACCCCCGAACGAGTAGTCAAGAGGATTTTATGTCGTTGTTGAGCCTGAAATTCCAATAATTGCTGCATAAACATCGCTGTTGCAATTTTTTCCTGACTAGTGGGAAACAACTCATCCAAACCATCAAGTATCAACAAACACCGGGGCTGTTCTAAAGCCAGAATTTCAGCAAAGCTAGCGCGAAAATCTCCTTGGACACCGGAAGAGAGGGTTTCCACTAAACTGTTACCGTAAGTAATATCTCGTAAGCGGATGTATATGGGCATCCATTGGGGATAGATTTCTCCAGCCACAGTTGCAGCCCACATTTGACAGAAACTGGTTTTACCGTAACCGGGTTCCGACTCAATTACAGCAACGGTGGTTAAATCTGCCAGTTGTTCTCCCACCCAAGTAAATAAATCTACGGATGTACCAGTATTTTTTGCCCTTGGTAATCCCTGGGGAGACACATAAATATCCTTGAGGGTAAAAAATTCCATAAACAAGGGTTGGGAAAGACTCTGGAGTAAACTAGCGCGGTAGTGTTCCCGGTATAAATCAATTTTGTCATCCCCTCCAAGGAAAGAAGTTCCCAAACGGACAAATTTTTGTAGTTGTGCCAGGGGTGCAGCATTATCAGCAATAACTGTCAACAAATGTCCTGGGAGTCCATCTACTAAGCGCTGCACAATTAGTTGTCCTTGGGTTTCCTCTGCACCATTAGCCACCAACCAAGCTACAGTGGCATTGTTCATCTGTTGTACCAACAAAGAATCCGCTACCACAGACAAGGCTTGTTCTGCTTGAGTATCGCTGAGTTTCCCTGGTGATAGAGTCTTTAATAAGCCTTGGAGTTGCTTATCTTCCAGGGGAATTAATACGGGGGTGTATGGAGGATAGGAAGTTTGTTGTTCCTCTTTTGTTTGCCAATGCCGTCTTGAGGGTATAATCGCCCTATCTAGCCAAGGTCGGTGTAGACTTGCTTCTTGATCCAAAACCTGTCGCAAACCATGGAGATAAGCGGTTTGAAATGCCAACCACGTACCTTCATTCCGTTTTAGGGGCTTGTTTTGACTCAGACTACGCAGTAAGCTTTCAGTTAACTGTGCCAGAACAGTAATTTCTAGCCATACAGCACTTAAGGGAAGTTGCAAGACTTCTGCTAAACTACAGATGTCAAAAGGTGTCAGACTTTTAACTTCCATATCCATAACAATACGGAATGCTAATCCTGCCAGTTGACCAGGGAATAACCCTCTAATTTGAGGAATTTCAATATAATATTCCGCTAACCAATGTCGAATACTAAAGTTCATTTAATTACAAAAATAAAAATATATATACTAATTGCAATCAACCTTCTGTTGTTCAGAGATTGGCAAAACAGGTGAAAATAGAAATAGTAATCTGGTTGGGGAAAATAGCCCTAGCCTTTGTGAACGGACTATGAGCGATCGCCCTTTAAAATTATTATTAATCGACCAAGATCCCATCTTCCGGTTAGGGCTACAGGTAATGCTGTCAGAAGTACCGCACATACAGGTAATAGATGCTGTAGAATCTGATACTATTGCCTTGCAGATTTTAGCAGATTTGTCGGCAGTTGACCCCGCTCAAGTTAATTTGCTGGTATTGGAATTAGGTAACCCTCGTTCTCTCCCCAGTCAACAGTTAGGTTTACAGCTTTGCAAACAATTAAAATCCCAGTATCCCAATTTACCCCTATTTCTTCTCAGTTCTATTCAAGTACCAGGGTTACTATTAGCCGCTAAAACTGCTGGTGTAGATGGTTACTGTCCTAAAGGTACTCCCCTGACAGAATTAATTCCAGCCATGGAAACAGTTGCAGGGGGAGGTTCCTATTGGCGAGAAGAGATTCTTTCCACCCCCATAGCAAACATCTACACAGATAAGCCTCCTTTGCCTGCCTTTGCCCGATTGCGGCGTCAGATGCAGAATTCAGCCATCAGTTACATTCAAGCCAGTTTAGGGCAAATAAACGCCCAATTAGAAATTCCGGGACAACCAGTTTTAGAAAGGGCAATTTTAGCTGGAAGACGCAGAGAACTACTAGCAGCTAGGTGGTTGATTAAGAAAATATTAGCAGCACCAGAAATTGAGAAACAACAGGAGCAAATACCAGAATTAGAATATCCTCAAATGCAGTCTTCAGTCCAACCTTCCCCCACCAGCGCAATTATCAATTCAGTTCCATCCCCAACGCCAAATCCCCCACCTTTACTTAGTCCCAGAGCTATACAATCAGCATTATTTGCATCTATGGTGACTAAACTACAATTTAGTTTACAAAATGTCACTGATGTGACTTTAGAAATTGATATTTTACGAGAAGATAAAAGGCGGGAATTACTATATATTATTCTGCAAAAATTAGCTGATCTGCTGGATGATGTACGGACTGCGGAAATTGGAATCAATCAACTACCATTTTTCAGCGGTAAAATATTATCTGATTTATGGAAAGCTGCAAGTACTGATTTTTTTGGTAAATTCACCAAAGTAAAGGTCAACAATAACAATTTAGAAATTGTCAATTTATTGTTAGAAGAGGAAGAAATAGTCAAAACAGAAATTTTAGATAAAATTCCCCTCAGCGTAGAACTATTATCTTATCTATTATTCCATACAGATTTAACAATTGATAATACCTCTTATCCAGTGGCGAGTCCAGAAGCAAAAGAACAAGGCTCAATGTTATTAGAAAATGTCTTGATTCAAGTAGCAAATGCTGTTATGCAGCCACTATTAAATAAACTAGCAGATGTAGGATATTTTAAAGCTCATTATTACGATAAACAATTAATGTCTTCACGGGAAATAGAGAAATTTAGAAATGATTTATCTTGGCGATATAGACTAAATAAATACGTCAATGAGGCTCAAGAAATATTTGAAAGTCGCTATTCGATATTTGTATTTGCCCCTCGCGGTATTGCTAAAACTTCAATTTATGCCCACCGCAGCAACGAATTAGCACAACTTGAGGGTATTCCTTTAGCGGTAACCCTGATACTAGAGTTTCGAGATGCGATCGCCCCTCGTTTACAATCTTTGGTATCTTTATTAGGTAGCGGTGTAGTCTTCCTTCTCACCAAGATAATCGGTCGAGGTATTGGTTTAATTGGTCGGGGTGTTTTACAAGGTATTGGTAGTGTATCCTTATCACCAGGAAAGAAAAAAATAGAACAAGATAAGGATAGTAAATAGAAAATAGAAAATAGGGAATAGAAAATAGGGAATACTAATATCTTGCACTATTCTCAACAAGACTAAAAAAAACCGGGTTTATAAACCTAAAATTTAGGTTTTTGCTATTAGTCATTCTCAATAAACCCGGTTTTTCCCCGAGGTGCAAGATGTGTAGAATAGGGAATAGTAAATAGAAAATAGGGAATAGTAAATAGAAAATAGAAAATAGGGAATAGGGAATAGGGAATAGGGAATACTAATATCTTGCACTATTCTCAACAAGACTAAAAAAAACCGGGTTTATAAACCTAAAATTTAGGTTTTCGCTATTAGTCATTCTCAATAAACCCGGTTTTTCCCCGAGGTGCAAGATGTGTGGAATAGGGAATAGTAAATAGAAAATAGGGAATACCAATTTCAAAAAATACTACTGCACAGCAATTATCTGAATCTGTTGCCTGTTGCCTGTTGCCTTTCCTAAGGAAATAGGGAATGAGTTAGGAGTTGTAGTATTGTGGGATGGGCATCCTTCCCCGTCCTATTGTACCTCATAAAAATCAAATATACTGTATGATGCAATAAGTCTATTTTCTTGTATTTTGCACAATTAAACAAACACCGAGAAACCGGGTTGATCAACGTGAATATTAGAGTTTTGACTAATCTTCTAACAACTCAATTGGATACAGGTTAAGCGTCGTAAAAGACGGGTAAAGTTTAGTAGGAGTGCAAGCTTCAACACAAACATAAAACCGCTCAAACCCTCTTGTGCTCAAACCCTCTTCCTTCGCTTTGACCAATCTTCTAACAACTCAATTGGATACAGGTTAAGCGTCGTAAAAGACGGGTAAAGTTTAGTAGGAGTGCAAGCTTCATCACAAACATAAAACCGCTCAAACCCTCTTGTGCTCAAACCCTCTTCCTTCTTCCTTCGCTTTGACAGTTGAATATTTCTAATCAATCCAGTTTCTAAACCAAATGAATTCCAGTGTGTTTTTTGATTTGAGAACTTAGGATATTGTCACATTTTTTTGTTCGTAGTTGGACTTGATCAACTCTAAAAATATGAGCTAAAACCGAAACCATCCTACAAGTATCTATGAGTTTTGAGTTTTGAGTTTTGAGTTTTTAATTGTAACTTTTAATTTTTAAGTTTTAATTTTTAATTTTTCGCGCAGTAGACACAAAAAGGAATGAAATCAGGTAGAATACATAAACTTGGTCTTCTTTTCTAGGAATCATGGGCAACAGTTTTGGACATTTATTTCGGATTACAACTTTTGGAGAGTCTCACGGTGGAGGTGTTGGGGTTGTAATTGATGGTTGTCCTCCACGACTGGAAATTTCGGCAGAGGAAATTCAGGTAGAATTGAATCGCAGACGTCCCGGACAAAGTAAAATTACTACTCCCAGAAAAGAAACGGATACCTGTGAGATTCTCTCCGGGGTGTTTGAGGGAAAGACGGTGGGAACACCAATTTCGATTTTGGTGCGCAATAAAGACACTCGTCCCCAAGATTACGATGAAATGGCGCACAAATATCGCCCTTCCCATGCTGATGCCACTTATGATGCTAAATACGGGATTCGTAATTGGCAAGGTGGAGGTAGATCCAGCGCTAGGGAGACAATAGGTAGAGTAGCAGGGGGTGCGATCGCCAAAAAAATCCTCCGTCAAATTGCAGGGGTGGAGATTATTGGTTATGTAAAGCGCATCAAGGATTTAGAAGCCACCGTTGACCCCAATAATGTTACTTTGGAGGAAGTAGAGAGTAACATTGTTCGTTGTCCCCATGCAGAATCTGCCGCAAGAATGATTGAGTTAATTGAACAAATCCGTAATGAAGGTAATTCTATCGGTGGTGTGGTGGAATGTGTAGCGCGGAATGTACCCAAGGGTTTGGGGATTCCAGTTTTTGATAAGTTAGAGGCTGATATTGCTAAAGGTGTGATGTCTCTTCCTGCAAGCAAAGGTTTTGAAATTGGTTCTGGATTTGCAGGGACGCTGTTAACAGGTTTTGAGCATAACGACGAATTTTATATTGATGAAAATGGGGAAATTCGCACCCGTACCAACCGTTCAGGAGGAATTCAAGGGGGAATTTCCAACGGGGAGAATATTATTATTCGTGTAGCATTTAAGCCTACGGCAACCATTAGAAAGGAACAGAAAACTGTTAGTAAAGAAGGGCAAGAAACAGTTTTAGCGGCTAAAGGAAGACATGACCCCTGCGTACTACCACGGGCAGTACCTATGGTGGAAGCGATGGTAGCTTTAGTATTATGTGACCATTTCTTACGGTATTATGGACAGTGTAAATTGTGGTAATTAGACTCAATTTATGCAAGAAACCGGGTTTCTGTTGCTTGGCTTTTCTTGATTTCTCAATTGTTTGAAGAAAAACCCGGTTTCTGTACCACTTTGCTCTTAAAATTTCATTGATAAATGGTTTTTAATAAGTAATAGGAAAATCATTCCCCCTTCTCCATTTACCATTCCCCATTTTTAATCTCTTGATGCTTATAACAATTTTAGGTTTGCTAGCCGGAACTTTAACAACTATTGCCTTTTTGCCCCAAATGCTAAAAACATGGCAAACAAAATCGGCAAAAGATGTTTCCTATGCGATGTTAATTACATTTATTACTGGGGTTTCTTTGTGGTTAATATATGGGTTCTATAGACAGGATTTAGCGATTATTCTGGCTAATGGGGTGACACTAGTTTTCAACTTAATGATTCTATGGCTTAAAATCAGATATAGAAAGAATCGTAATTGAAAACACCTGTGACCGCAATAGTTATTCATGCATTGATTAATTTTTCATTGATTAATTTAGAATACAAGCCCACACCACTTGCTACGCTGACGGAAAGTCGCTACTCTACGTAGCTTGCTTCCCCGGAGGGGTAAAGCCACTACGTGTCTAGCGCGTCTATATACCGGAGAACCCGATTCAAGCCCCAGGATTTATCCGTGGGGTCTTCAATTTTGAATTTTGAATTTTGAATTTTGAATTTTGAATTGTTATGACATTATCTACATTTGCCAAGGAACAACTTTTATTTACCCCCGCAACCCCTGACGGTGAGGCTATACCTACCATTTTTGCTTTTCCTAATGAATATAGTGTGGGTATAACTAGCCTTGGTTATCAAGTAGTATGGGCTAGTTTGGCAATGCGTAGTGATTTACAGGTAAGTCGTTTATTTACTGATATTCATGAACAACTCCCTAGAAATCCAGAATTATTGGGTTTTTCTCTGTCATGGGAATTAGATTATGTGAATATTTTAAATTTATTAGAATCACTGCAAATTCCTATGCGGACAAATTCCCGCAATCATAATCATCCCATAGTTTTTGGTGGTGGTCCCGTTTTAACTGCAAATCCCGAACCCTTCGCTGATTTTTTTGATGTGATTTTATTGGGGGATGGAGAAGATTTATTGGGGAATTTTATTGATGCTTATAAATCAGTCAGAAATGCAAATAGAGAAACTCAACTACAAGAATTAGCAAAAGTACCGGGTATTTATATTCCGAGTTTATATGAGGTGGAATATCACGGAGTAGATGGTACTATCAAATCCATTACACCCATCTCATCAGAAATTCCTCCAGTGGTGCACAAACAAACTTATCGCGGAAATGTCCTTTCTGCATCCACCGTGGTGACAGAAAAGGCAGCATGGTCAAATATTTATATGGTGGAAGTGGTGAGAAGTTGTCCAGAAATGTGCCGCTTCTGTTTAGCCAGTTATCTCACATTGCCTTTTAGAACTGCCAGTTTAGAAAGTTCTTTAATTCCTGCCATTGACAAGGGTTTAAAAGTTACAAATCGCCTAGGATTATTGGGTGCTTCTGTAACTCAGCATCCAGAATTTAACAAGTTATTAGAATATATTAATCAGCCAAAATATGATGATGTGCGTCTGAGTATTTCTTCAGTGAGGACAAATACAGTAACTTTTGAATTGGCACAAACTTTAGCTAACAGAGGCACAAAATCCCTGACAATTGCTATCGAAAGTGGTTCCGAAAAGGTACGAAAAATTATCAACAAAAAACTGGACAATGAAGAAATTATCCAGGCAGCAGTTAACGCTAAATCAGGAGGTTTAACAGGATTAAAATTCTATGGCATGGTGGGAATTCCTGGTGAAGAAGAAGATGATTTAGCAGCTACTGTAAATATGATGTTATCTATTAAAAAAGCTGCCCCTGGTTTGCGGTTAACACTAGGATGTAGTACTTTTGTGCCTAAGTCCCATACACCGTTTCAGTGGTTTGGGGTGAATCGAAAATCAGAAAAAAGATTACAATTTTTACAAAAAAAACTTAAATCCCAGGGCATAGATTTTCGTCCCGAAAGTTATAATTGGTCAATAATTCAGACTTTAATATCCAGAGGTGATCGCCGACTTTCACAGCTTTTAGAATTGACTCGGAGTTTTGGTGATTCTTTAGGTAGTTATAAGCGGAGTTTTAAACAATTGAAAGGAAAAATTCCTCCTTTAGATTTTTATGTTTATACTGATTGGTCAACGGATACAATATTACCTTGGCATCATTTACAAGGACCTCTACCGCAGTCTACATTAGAAAAGCATTTGGCTGAAGCTGTCAGTCATTTTCACTCACGGGATTTGGTGCAAGTTTAGGAAGAAGATAAACACAAAAACACACAGACACAGAAACATAAAGAAATAGTAATGGAAAATACGGCTGAATATTATTGTGCTTATTGTGGTGAGGTCAATTTAACTTTTGTAGATTTAAGTGCGGGTGGACAGCAGTCTTATGTGGAAGATTGTCAAGTTTGCTGTCGTCCAAATATTCTTTATGTGCGTATTGATGAAGATACTTTAGATATAGAAATAGATACAGAATACGAAGAGTTTTAGGTTTTGGTTATGCAGCAGTTTAAATATTCTTCAGTGATTCATGCACCTGTAGAAGTGGTGTGGAAATTTCATGAAAGACCTGATGTTTTGCAAATTTTGACCCCTCCTTGGCAACCAGTAGAAGTATTGCGTCGTGATGGGGGATTGGGTGAAGGTGCAATTACAGAATTTCGTCTGTTTTTGGGACCATTACCTTTACGTTGGTTAGCCCGTCATACAGAGTACGAAGAGTACCATTTTTTTACTGATAGGCAAGTTTCTGGTCCTTTTGAATCTTGGGTACATCGACACATATTTGAACCAGAAAATGGTAAAACTAGGTTAACTGATGAAATCTCCTTTTCTTTGCCTGGTGGAGAAGCTGTAGAGTTTCTTAGTGGTTGGCTAATTCAACTACAATTAGAAGCAATGTTTCGCTATCGTCACCAAATTACTAAAAGAGAATGTGAAGGGTTAGGAGTTATGAGTTAAAAATTTGTAGGGGCGCAATGCTTGCGCCCAGGATTTACCAATTTTTAATTTTTAATTTTTAATTTTGTGATTAATTGGTGGACGCAGACAAAGATAGGTCAGAGGACCGAAAAGTGGTGTAAGGGATATTAACCAAAATATCGCAAGATTATTCCAACCACGACGTGCCATATCATCTCTTAGTAAAGCAGGAAATAGTAAACATAGCAAACAAAAGTCTAAACTCATGACATGGATAAAGCGACTAGTTTGCCACTGTTGGACAAAGTCTCCCCACTCTCCTTTAGCAAAACCATAACCTACTAAAATCGCTACACCTAATGTTAAAAGAATGCCAGTAAACCGAGAATCTAGTATTTTGAGAAAGAGATTTTTTTCACCCTGAAAATCTGAATTTACGTCTCTTAAAGCTAAGTAAGGTAATAACGCGAAAGCACCAACCGCAAAAGATGCAGCAGCGAAGCACCAAGCCGGTATTTTTTGTCCCCTACCGTCAATAAATATCACAGCACTGTAGATAAGAGGCAAAATACCCATAATATTAAAGAGGGCAATAATTAAGGGATTGATATCTTGCCATTGACCTAATGAAAGATTTTGAATTAATCTTAATGTATCGGGTTGAGTTGGAGGTGCAAAAACAAAACCGTAGGCAATAAAAATACTCCAAATTAACCAAAATAAAATTTTTCTCATGTTGAAAATTTATTCCTGCTCTTTTTGCCCAAACAAGAATATCATCTTCTTCTAAAGATTTACCATTGACCATAAACTTGCATTTACAGCGATTTTCAGGTAAATAGACCACGCTGTAGGGGTAAAGCGCATTGCTAAACCCCTACGATGGATGTGGTTCAAACAGATGAAAATTGCTGTAAATACAAATGCACAGAATATAATAAAAAATTATTGATTTTGCTTTATGTATTTATAAATAAAATTTTAACTCGAACCTTGTTAACTTTAGTTAAGAAATTATTGAAAATTTATATCATTTATCGAACCTATTTACTTTATTTCAGCTTTTGGTATAATTACAATACACTTGATAAATTCCCCTTTTTTGTGCAATTTTTTGGTATCAACAGCCCCAAATTGAGTAAAATCCTATATTTATACTCCCAAAAGCAAAATTTACTCTCTCCAAAAAATTAAGTCGCTGTCGCAATTTGGTTTTGACCCCAATTTATTGGCTGTTGACAAAGTACAACTTTTCTGGTAATTAATCACCAAAAAACTTACTCCGAGAGGGAGAAGAGGGGGAAGAGGGGGAAGAGGGAGAAGAGGGGGAAGAGGGGGAAGAGGGGGAAGAGGGGGAAGAGTGGGAAGAGTGGGAAGAGGGGGAAGAGTGGGAAAAATTTTGGCGTTAGCCGTATCCATGTATGATGCAGGATGTTGGGTTGGGTTTTCAGGGGTTGCACTTGCTAGTCTGGAACACCCGGATTCATACTTCAATTATGGACATTGCTGAATTCAGGGATGAATATGAGTGGAGTAGACCGGAGTGCCTGCCTTGTGGAATGTAGAAAACGGGCAGGGATGCCCGTTCCACATTTATGCAACGCCGAAATTTTTATAGCTAACTCAAAGCTTCCGAGAGATAATCAGCAGCAGCAGCCACGACAGCGATCGCACTTTCATAATCTAAGCGTGTTGGTCCTAATACTCCCACACTTCCCACAGGAATGGAACCGCGATGATAGGTAGAAGAAATCAAGGTACAACAACGGATGGGTTCGAGGGGATTTTCGGAACCAATACGAACTGTGACCCGTGGTTTATCTGCTGATTTTGTTTGCGGTTCTGAACAGATTAACTGCCAAAGTTTTTCCTGTTCCTCCTCCAAAAGTTGGATAATGGTTTGCACTTGCTGAATTTCCGAAAATTCCGGCTGACGTAGGACTTCTGAAACCCCGCGTATCATAATTTGGGTAGCAGCAGGTGTAAAGGTACGTTTACTTAATTCAGCCATTGATGTTTTCAAGAATTCGCCGTAACGTTGAAATTCTCGATCTAATTGACTCCAATCCAGGGTAGATAATTCCAGCAAACTGCGTCCCCGCAATTCGCTATTTAAAAAATTGGAAACTATCTGCAATTCGCGATCAATTACCTCCACATCTGGTGCTATATCTTCTGGTTTAGGGGGTAAATCCAACAAAGCTGAATGTGTCTCATAACCATCGGTTACCACAATCAGCATTATCCTTCCCACCTCCACTTGCACCAGTTGCAAATGTCGTAACTTAACAGTAGTACTTTGAGGCATAGTAATTAGAGTAATACAGCCACTCAAAGTTGCCAAAATTTGTGCTGCACCGTGCAATAATGCCTCTAAAGTCCAATCTTCCCATTTTAGGCGGTTTTCTAGGGCTTGTTCCACCTTTTTGCCTAGAATTTCCGAAGGTGTAATTAACCGATCTACGTAAATACGATAACCAGAGTCGGAAGGCACTCTTCCGGCGGAAGTATGGGGTTGAAAAAGTAACCCGGCTTTCTCCAAAACCCCCATAATATTACGGATAGTAGCAGAACTCACCCCCAGATTAAACTCATCAACCAGAGATTTAGAACCAACAGGTTCAGCTGTGGCAATGTAATGACGCACCGTTGCCCAAAGTATGTGCTGTTGTCTGTCTGTTAGTTTAACTTCCATAGGTAGTTTTACTGAAGGCAAATTTTATAACTCAATTTTGAAAAAATGTTTGGAAATCAACCCAAAAACAAGCATTTGTAAAAAAACAATTAATATCAAATATTCAATTGTGTCGAAAAAGTAAATGTAAATTTACAATTTCCTATTGTCCATTATTGTGATTTTTATCACTTTTATCAAAACTGACCAATTTGTGAATCGGTTTGTTTCATAAAATTTGTGATTTAATTACTATTCCCCATAATGTAGAGTTTCATCATTGCTTTAAATTTGCTGTATTTTTAGTTACGATTTTTCTGGCTTGACTTGCCAAATAGTAGTTAATATTGGGGAATTGTAGGATCTACCAAGGCTGAGTAGGCATCAATTCCACCGGAGATATTTTTTACATTTGTAAATCCTTGGGCTAGCAACCACTGACACATTTGAGCTGAACGAATGCCGTGATGACACAAGACCAGGGTTTCAGCCTGGGAATCTAAGTGAGTATGAATTTGCTCTGCCCATTGAGCAAATTGACTCAAAGGGAAGTTGACAAAACTTTCAATCCTAGCCATTTCTAATTCTTGTGGTTCCCGCACGTCCACTAGCTGCATATTGGAATCCCCATCAGACAGACGTTGAGCTACTTCTTCAACGCTAATTTGGATAATTGGAGTAAAGGGTTGACTTGACATGAGGCTTTTATTCACAATCCTATATTGATTATAGGGGTTAGGAGTGAAGAGGCGTACAGGGGCACAATTGTATTCTGTTTTACCAAAGTCCTGCCGCTGTAGAGAGCAACTCCCCCAATAGGGGTTGGATAACCACAGGAGTAGCGTTTATCCATTTCCCTGTATCCTGGGAATTGCCTTGCTACAAAGCTAATATTAGAGATCGGTAACGGGAGCAAACGACACTGGTTTAAGCCAAAAAGCCTGTTTAATCCTTTGGTTCTCAAGCAGGAAACTAACCGAACCATTCCCTATAATTGCGCTTCATCAGGGAGGCGAAAATCTTCCCCGCAAGTAAGTAGTACTGCTATTGAACAAGTGTAATTTTGTTCAACAAGGTTGAATTTTTTTAATTTTATTCAAGTTAAAAGGAGCAGTAAAAATATTATGAGGCAACGCTTATCTTTTGGTTTGATAGCAACTGGTGCGATCGCACTCCTGTTAATTGCGATCGCTAGTTTTTACTGGTTATTCCCTAAAGGTACTCCCAGTTTAGTGGGAGGTAAAGGTACTGAACCTGGTGCAGCCATATTTGTATCAAAACAAGCACCAGCAATGGTATCACTACTAGTAAATTCAGAAACATTATCAGGTTTATTTCCTGATGGGCAACTATCTCAGTTCAAAACTAGTTTATTCGCTCAAAGTAGTATTAATTACCAAAAAGATATTCAACCATGGCTAGGAAAGGAAGTTACCCTGGCTGTCACCACTCCAGATATTGATCGCAATCCAGAAACGGGATTACAGCCCGGATATCTGATGGTATTAGCGACTACAGAACCAGAAAAAAGCCGCGAGTTTGTAGATTTGTTCTTTTCTCGACGGGTATTAGCTGGTAGCCAATTAGTTGTGGAAAAATACAAAGGGGTAAAGTTGATTTATGATATCCTCCCCGAAAAGCCAGAGTCACAGACAATTTCCCAGAGTATAGCCAGTGCAACTGTTGGTGATAGCTTTGTATTATTTGCCAATCATCCCAAAATCCTACGAGAAGCAATTAATAACGTCCAAGCACCAGATTTAAATTTAATTACTTGCAGTCAATACCAACAAGCCATTAAACAACTGCCACAGGGTACATTGGGTTTAACTTTCCTCAATCTTCCTTCTGTAGCACAATGGCAGGGTTTAAAGCTTTCTCAACCAATTTACAACCGCCAAATGATAGCCTTGGCAGTATCTGGAAAAGAATTATTAGCCGAAACCATTATTGCCGCAGCTGCAAACAAAACTTTGCCCCCTCTACAACTATTATCCCAGCCCCCAGAAGCATTAAAATATATTCCCTCCTCAGCAGGTGTAGTAATTGCAGGTTCTAACTTAAGCGGTTTGGGTGACAGCGCTTTAGGACAATTTTGGACACAAACAACTGCTATATCTGGTTCCAGCCAGGATATGATGGGACAATGGGTGAAACCCTTACAAGATGCAAACAAAGGTTGGGGGATAAATTGGAGAGAAGATATTTTTAATTGGGTACAAGGAGAATATGCCATTGGATTATTACCCCAAGGTAAACATCAAACACCCAATTGGATTTTTGTGGTCGAAAAGTCAGACGCTGAAACCGGAATTTCTCGCTTAAATGCGATCGCCTCTAAGGAAGGATTAAGTATCAATACTTTAAATCTTGACGACACAAAGCTTTCCGCTTGGACAGAATTAACCACTGTAGCCAAAGATCAAAAATCTTTCAACATTGAAGCCAAAATCAAAGGTTTACATACAACCTTGGGAGATTATGAGATTTTTGCTTCCTCCCTAGAAACCATGGATGCAGTGATTAAAGCTGGGGAAGATAGCTTAATTAACAATCCTAACTTCCAAAATAGTATTGCTGCTTTTCCCACACCCAATCAAGGATATGTATACATAGATTGGATAAATAGTCAAGATATTTTAGAGCAAGAATTACCTCTAATCAAATTTTTGCAGATATTAGGCAATCCATTTTTCCAGAAACTGCGATCGCTCACCTTTAGCAGTTACGGAAGTACTACAGAATTCCTCAAAGGAGGTGTCAACTTTCAACTCCAAGACTAGCAGCAAGATTGAGGAATTAGGAGTTAGGAGTTAGGAATTAGGAATTAGGAGTTAGGAGTTAGGAATTAGGAGTTAGGAGTTAGGAATTAGGAGTTAGGAATTAGGAGTTAGGAGTTAGGAGTTAGGAGTTAGGAATTAGGAATTAGGAATTAGGAGTTAGGAATTAGGAAGTTATTATTCTCTCCCCATCTCCCCATTTCCCCATCTCCCCATCTCCCAATCTCCCCATTTCCCCATCTGACACGGGTACAGATTTGAAGCTGTCATAGTAGGGAATTGATTGCGGTATTTTCGCCATTAAGTTGTATTTAAAGCAACTTAAATAAAAATCTGATGATTAGGAATAAATTGGTTTTAAACTCCAAGATATTAGCTTGGGGCTGGATTTTTGCTGGAATTATCTCTATTGGTGCAGCATCTACACCTGTAGCGACAGACACACCTCATTTTGGTACAATTAAACTTTCCCCGGGATTTCCAGCATCTAAAGGAAAAGCAGCAGGATATACAGGAGGAACTTTTCCCTTATCAGTCATTAGTAAACGCGATGGCGATGGAAATCCCTGTATAGGTTTTGCCGATCCCACCCCAGATTACATCATGATTTTGTCAGATAATTTTTCCCGCTTGGATATAGAAGTTAACAGTGGTAATTTTGACACTACTTTAGTGATTCAAGGACCAAATGACCGAACAGTTCGTTGCGGTGATGATACTCGTAAAAGTAAAGATGCTAGTATTACAGGCAAGAAATGGAAAGCAGGAAAATATAAGATTTGGGTAGGTATATTTAATCAAGGGGTCAAACGGAACTATACCCTTTCAGTGCGGGAATCATAAATTGAGGATTGTATCACACATCTTGCATCAGGGTCAGAAACCGGGTTTATTGCAAATATTGAGTTGCCAAAACCTTAATTTTTCGTTAATAAACCCGGTTTCTACGTGCTTGTTGAAAATGGTGCAAGATATGACGTATCGTCAATTTCACTTTAATACAGCACGGCATAAATAAAGTACCCATACTCTGAAATAATACGTTTAGCTACGATTAATCTTACTCAGGGTACGTCAAAGAAATTAGGACAGAAAATGTTGTTAGTATCTGAGACCAAAAAAACGGATATTCAATTTTATCCACTACTTTAATGGTACTATTAGCTGTTTAATAGACCTCTGGGAAAATTAAATATGGGTCAGCTACAACCCTTGTTCCAGAGGTAAAATTTTACGTCTGGAACATTCTTTTCCACCAGATGTCTAATGAGTACCGCTTCTAAAAACCTCCGCATATCTGGGCACAAATCCGCAAATATCAGCAAGTCTAACTCCACGGTGTAAGTTCGCTCAATTAGAAATGCCAAAAGGCTTGGTTCCTTTGCTTCGCAGCAAATGGTTCCTTGGTCACTAATCCCCAGTTAGAGAT
>JASJCY010000146.1 GCA_030065825.1 Nostocaceae cyanobacterium
GTAAGAGTGTGTTTATAAATAAAAGGTAAAAACCAAAGAAACCGGGTTTCTATGGGTGGGTAACCGATAATCAGAGTATATAAATCAAAAGAAACCCGGTTTCTCGACCCTCACTCCTAGTTTTATATTTGTTTTATAAACACCCTCTAAGTCTTGTTTGAAATACTCCCGATATATCTGCCCTAATCTGCCAAAAATCAAAATATCATTAGACATCTGGTGGAAAAGAATGTTCCAGACGTAAAATTTTACGTCTGGAACAAGGGTTGTAGCTGACCCATATTTAATTTTCCCAGAGGTCTATTGTTCTCTCTCTAAAGATATCCCTCTTCTGTCACTCTCCGGTTTCAAGATAGACGAAGTTTATCTAGTCAGATAACCTTTAACATCTACTAGCGCAGAAGCTGAAGAACTATGATTTTTTTTAATCACACTAAAACTACCGTCTGTTTCTAAAATTACTGCTTCTACATCTTCTATTCTCCCTATCCCCTGAGAACGTAATGCAGCTAAAACCTCACTTTTACTTACCCTTTCATGTCGCAAAGCATAGTGTTGTAATTCTCCTTGATAAAGTAGTAAAGTTGGTTCTGCTTTAATCCATCTTTGAAAGATTGAAGAACGCACAGAAATCGATGTAATGATAAATTGTAGAAATATTAATGTGGCTATTCCTAGAACTCCCTGTACTAAGGAGGTATCTTTAGATAGCATAAGACTTGCTAATATGGAACCAAATGCAATTGTGACAATGAAGTCAAAAGAATTCCATTTTGACAAAGTCCGTTTTCCAGAAATACGCAGTAGAAAAATTATGGCTATATAGCCAAGGGTTCCAATTATAAGCGTTCGTAGAAGAGCATCCCAACTATTAAACACAACTTTTTCCTTTTATATTTTCTAATTTGATTCTTCAATTGCTCGGTTGAGATTCCATGCAGCACTGATAAGTGCTAAATGGGTAAAACCCTGAGGAAAGTTACCCAATGCTTCACCAGAATGACTAATTTCCTCGGCATAAAGTCCTAAATGATTGGCATAACTCAGGATTTCTTCAAATATTAATCTCGCTTCATCTAATAAAGCTGGATCTGCTTTTCCTGCACGGGTAAGAGCTTCCACTAACCAAAAACTACACATATTAAATGTCCCTTCTCCATTCCCATTATCTAGGTTATAGCGATACACTAATTTATTAGACATCAATCCACCTTGGCTAAGGGGTTTTTTCATAGCATCAAGGGTTTTAAGCATTCTGGGGTCGTTGGGAGACATAAAGAATACTAGAGGCATAATTAAATTACTTGCATCTAGGCGATCGCTCCCGTAATACTGTACAAATGCTTGTCTGTCTTGGTTCCATCCTTGAGACATAATCTCTTGATAAATTTCGTCCCGCACTTTTAACCATCGTTCTCGCTGTGCGGGAAAAGAACGTTTTTCTGCTAAGCGCAAACCCCGATCTAATGCTACCCAACACATTAATTTTGAGTAAACAAAATGTTGTTTTTCCTCACGGGTTTCCCAAATACCATGGTCTTGATAATGCCAATTATCGCAAATCCAATTAAGATATGTTTGTAGTTTATTCCAAATATCGTAGGAAATCGGATATCCATATTTATTAAACAGATATACGGCATCCATTAACTCACCATAAATATCAAGTTGCAGTTGTTTATAAGCTGCATTACCAATGCGAACGGGAGCGGAACCTTTATATCCTTGCAAATGTTCAAGGACTTGTTCTGGAATTTCTGAGCGTCCATCGATACCATAAACTATTTGCAAAATACCATTTTCTTTTACTTGATGACAGCGAGATTCAATCCAGTAAATAAACTTTTCTGCTTCTTGGGTAAAACCAATTCGTAACAGTGCATATACAACAAAAGCTGCATCCCGAATCCAAGTGTAACGATAATCCCAATTGAGTGTACCACCCATTTTTTCCGGGAGACTACAAGTAGGAGCAGCAATTATCGCTCCTGTGGGTTCATAGGTAAGTAATTTTAATAATAATGCGGAACGTTCTACCGTCTCCCTCCATCGACCTTTATAATTACATTGTGATATCCAAGAACGCCAATAATGGACTGTTTTATCAAATAATTTATTAGTTTCACCGGGTAAAATTGATAAACTAGAGTCGATTTCGGGTTCTGTCAATTGCAAGACAAATATCGCAGATTCTCCCACATTGAGAGTAAATTCAGCAGTGACACCCCGCTCATCTTCTACTAAAGGAACTTCCGTAGAAAGTCCCAGGGTGAGATTTGGAGATTTAAAATAGACTCCTCCTTCAGTTAATCTCATCTCATGAGCATCCTGTGCATAATTAAATGCAGGATAGCACTGCATTCGGAATTTCATGCTGTTACGCACTGCGGTTACTTTTCTCACTAACCAGTGATAACCTCGTTCTTTGGCTGATAATCCTACAGTCATAAAATCGATAATTTCACCGACACCGCAATCAGCTAAAAAACGAGTGACTAAGACATTTGTTTCCGGGTAATAGAACTGTTTTTGATTAACATTATTAATTGTAGGCGAAATACGAAAATATCCCCCTTTCTTCTCATCTAAAATAGCGGCAAAAATACTAGGTGAATCATGATTGGGAAAGCAAAACCAATCAATAGAACCATTTAATCCTACCAACGCGGTAGTGTACATATTGCCGATGATGCCGTAATTTTCGATTGGTTGATATGCCATAATTAATTGATTTTCAGGTAAATAAACAATACCGTAGGGGTTTAGCAATGCTAAACCCCTACAACTAGATCACGGATTTGTGGATTGCACGGAGTAGTGGAATCTGTGGAATCCGTCTAATCTGTGATCGACTTTCCCGATTGCACGGAGTAGTGAAATCTGTCTAATCTGTGGAATCTGTGGAATCCGTCTAATCTGTGATCGACTTTCCCGATTGCACGGAGTAGTGGAATCTGTCTAATCCGTCTAATCTGTCTAATCAGTGGAATCTGTGAAATCCGTCTAATCTGTGATCCTCTAACTGGTAACGCTGATAGTTCCCCCAGCAGCAGCAGCAACCGCAGAAATCAAAGCGGTGAAGAATAGCCACCAAGATGCCACAGCAGCAGCTTTACGGGTTTCTTGGGCTTGTTTTCTGGCTTCTGATTTGATTTTTTCTAAGCGCAGTTGAGCTTCTTGTTGAATGCGTTCAGCTCTTTGTAAAATGCGATCGCGGGTTCTTTCTACTTGTCTGACAATGCGTTGTGCGTCCGCTTTAGAGATATCATCCCGGGAAGCTAGGACAGCAATTAAGGTATCACGGTCGATTTGGGAGAAGCGATCGCGCAATGCCATAAATCCAGCTTGGGGGTCATCTAATAGGGTTTGGATATCACCTTTGATGCGATCGTATTCCAATTCTGGACGGTCTAAGCTGTTGAGATAGTTGCGGATTTTTGCCAGGAGATTATCAATTGCAGTTTGTACCCGTTGTTGTATGTTTTGCAACTGTGCCATAAATTGGTCGCGCACAGATAAGATTTGCTCGATGACTTGGTTAACTTCTTGTTTTGACAAGTCTTCTCTTTGGGAGAGTAAAGCAACTAAGGTAGAACGGTCAAATTGAGCTAAACGTTCTTGCAAGCTTTCCATACCTGCACGGGGGTCATTCAGAAGTAACTGTACATCCCGTTTAATTCCTTCCGGGTTGAGTTCTTCCTTTTCGGTGGAACGTAGATATTCGGCAACAGAACTTTGAAAGTCTTGTACCTTTGATTGAGCGCGCTTAGCAAGTCTTTTGGGTGCTTTAGCGATAGTGCGGAGGGTACTTTGTACTTCATCAATAACTTGATTTACTTGGGTTGTGCTTAAGTCATCCCTTTGACTGAGGAGTTGTACCAAAGTGTCCCTGTCCATAGCTGCTAAACGTCGCTTAATTGCTGTAGCACCAAGTTTGGGGTCATCTAATAGCAAGGTTAAATCCCGCTTAATTCCTTGGGGATTGAGTTCGGGTTTGCCAGTACTGCGCAGATATTCAGCAATTGCAGATTTTGCTTGTTCATACTGTGTCAAAGCTTTATCAGCAAGGTCTTGGGGTGCCTTACGCACGCGGGTCCAAGCTGCTTCTACGGTATCAATTACCTGGTGAACTTGCGACGGTGTTAAATCATTGCGTTGAGTCAGTAACTGCACTAAGGTATCCCGGTCAAATTGGGCAATTCTCGCTTTTAATGCTGCTGCACCTGCTTGGGGGTTATCCAGAAGTAACTTTAATTCCCGTTCAATTGCCATGGGATTCAGTTCCCCTTTGCCTGTATCCCGCAAATATGACTGGATTTTATACCATTGTTTTTCTGCGTTAGCTTTAGCAGCACCAAAAGTTTGATTAGCTTCCTTGAGAACAGCATCCCGGGCAATTTCCAACTCATGAGCGATCGCCGAAATTTCTACTGCATCCATATCCCCCCGTTGTTCCAAAATTCTCTCTAGGGTAGGACGGTCAAATTGAGCCAGACGGGTGCTTAAATGCTCGTAATCGGCATCGTAATCCGCTAAAACATCTTTAAACTCCAAATGGATTTTTTCGGGGGTAAAATCGGCTTTAGGAGTATTATGCAGATAATTTTCCACCTCTGCCAACACAGCGATAGCTGCTTCTCTGGATTGTGCTGCTTCTGCTACTGCTAAGACTTCTAGACGAATTCCTTCTAAGATATTTGCAGTTGCTTGAATTTTGGTTTGAGTTAAGATGCCTTTTTCCTCCAGCAAATCAGCAAAATCCTTGCGATTGATTTGCCTTAACTCATCAGCAACCATACCAGGATCGGCACTAGGATCGTAAATTAAGTCGCGGAACTCAACGTTGAGATTTTGGGGTTTTAATTGCCAAGGATAAGCGTTAAGAAGATAATTTTCCATATCTGCACGCACAGTGCTGCGGGGAGTAGTTTCTTTAATACCCACCTTTGTAGCTACCTTATCTGTTTGTTCCCCTAATTGGTCTTTTAACCCTTGCAGTTGACCAATGATATTCTCTACATCAAGGTCAGATAAATCTGTACGTCCCATAATTATGCCACTTAAGGCATTAAAACCTGTCATTGCAGCTTGAGTAACCATTCCCCCTTGGGATTGACGACCTTTGCGCATTTCTGAGACTAAATCATCCAATTTATCAGCAAAATCATTGCCAACTAATTGTTCCCTAGTAGCTGATTTAAGATAGTTAACAAATTCCGTCATCTCATCTGGACGAGGAGGGATTTTTTTAACTGTTTTGTGCCATACCCGTTCTAATTTATCAGCAATGCGATTGATATCTCGTTGGGATAAATCGCTGCGGTCACTAATTAAGTCTACAAATGTCTCGCGGTTAATATCAGTGATGCGATTGCTATCCACAATTTCTTGCAGATTTTCGTCATCCAGTAAATCTTCAAAATCTGCGGCAATTTTCTGTAAATCTAAACCTTGAGGACGTACAGATTCCAAATATTCTTGCACATTTTCCTTTAAAGTTTCTGGATCGAGTGCCAAACCCAATTCATGACGTACCGCAGCTGCTGCTGATTCTGCGGTTGCTACCACCTGTTTACTAGCAGCTTTACCACCAATTGCAGCTGCTGCTGTACCCAAAATTGCTTGGAAACCGGAAGTAGCAGTATTTACCACCGAACCAATTAAAGAACCAGCAGCACTGGAACTTACCCAAACCAACAGGGAAAAGTAAGTTGCCCAAATTACCAAACCGACAATTGCACCGGATACAGGAGAAACAAATAAACTTAATTTTACTGCCAAACTACAAGCAATAAAAAGAGAAACCGCAACGCTAATTAATGTCCCTAAACCAACAATTAAGCTAATCTTGCGAATAGTGCCAGCAAAACTGCCAGACTCTTCTTCATCTTTACTGGTAGAACTTCCCGCAAAGGATATTCCCAACGCTACACCGAGGTTAGTAAATAATAATTGAAAGGCAAATGCCAACACCACCCCAGCAACTAAAGCTGCTAAAAATTGTGGTCCACTAAACACAAAAGCAGCATCTCTGGTAGTGTCATTATCAGGCTGAACTATAATTTGTGCCAACCATATTCCTGAACTTATGAATTCCTGTATCATTTTTGAACTGTATACCATACTTATGACAATTGTTTGTTTTTTTGAAATTTACTCTGTCCAGAATACCGACTTTTTCAAAAAATCGATAATCTCAACTTTGAAAATTCCATTCTCATATCTTTCTTGTTTCAACCATTAAGTTTTTTAAGTATATAATTAATATACAAATTATTACTTCTCCCAAGGGAATCAATATTATTTACTTATCTGATTGATTTTTGTCGTCACAATTAATCCATAAGACAGAACAATATATCTATCTTATGGATGAATATAAAATCTAAAGGTAGAAATTGAACCTCACCCTGACAAGACTGGATATCCCTCACCCATTGGGAGACTCATATCTTGCACCTACACCCTATAAGGGTGAGGAACCATACAAGCAAAACCCCGAAGTTTGGCGGGACGGAAACCGACACAGCCAACTTCTCTCTGCCTACGCAGGTTAAAAATCCTAATTTTTCCTGTTGTTGATAAAAATATATGTTTATTAATACTATAAAAAATCAGTATTAATACGAGGCGTGCAAGATGTCAGAAGAGAGATTAAGTTTACCTAGCGCAATTACAAACCGCTATACTTACCATATAAACTTAGTAAAAATGAGGCAAGATGAGCAATGATTACAAAATTTGTCTGGATAATTTTTCCTCTTAACCTAATCATTCTTGTCACCTTAATAGTTCTCTATTTCCAAGGGGTATTCCGTGCCCACACTTTGTACAAAATCAACAATTTACCCCCACCAGCAGCAGCCAACTTTTCCATTACCATAGCTAGTTTGTCAGATTCTTTTATTACTCAAGGAAAAATTACCGGATTTTGCAGGGAAGCAGAAGATATTTTTGCTGCTAGACTAGAAGCGATCAAAAATGCTTCTCAATCTATTCAATTTGAAACATTTATTATTACCCCTGGAAAACGTGCTGATGATTTTGCTCAAGCTTTAATAGAAAAAGCCCAAGCAGGTGTCACCGTCCAAGTAATTGCCGATAATTATGGTGCAAAAAGTATACCAAAAGAATACTGGCATCGGCTGAAAAACGCAGGGGTACAAGTGCAACTATTCAATCCTTTCACTTGGAGAGATCCCACCGCTAACCTCAAACGCAACCATCGTAAATTACTGCTAATAGATGGAAAAATAGCCCTAATCGGTGGTGCTGGAGTTTCTGACTTGTGGGATGGTAAAGACGAAACTGAAAATAACCAACCTTGGTTAGATTACGAAGTTTGCTTTCAAGGTTCCCTTGTTACTCGTCTCCAAGGTATTTTTCTCCAACACTGGTTAGATGCAGATGGTTCCCTAGATTGGAATTCAGCAAATATTTCTCCCCCTCACCAACAAGAGGAAACCTTATTGATTACCACCGGGGAAGATCCCACCCAGAGAGATTCAGGAATCCGTGCTTTGTTTCAATCATTACTACAAGCTGCGAAAAAGCGAGTTTGGATTGCTAGTCCCTACTTCTTACCCGATAACAACTCCCGCAAAATATTACAGCAAACGAAAGCTAGGGGTGTAGATATCAAAATTTTGACCATGGGAGTGCATAATGATAAACCACCAGTCCGTTATGCTTCTCGGCAATTGTACCCAAAAATGCTCAAAACAGGTATCGAAATATATGAATATCAGCCCAGCATGATGCACGCCAAATGCTTACTTATAGATGATAACTGGATTAGTTTGGGTAGTGCGAATTTTGACCCCCGTAGCTTATTTCACAACGATGAGTTAAATATCTCTGCAAGCGATCGCTATTTATTCCCAAAAATGGAACAATTTTTCCTGGATGCTTTTGCAAATAGTCGATTGGTTACCAAAAGGGATTTACGTCATCGTTCCCTGCGGGAGAATATTATTGGACGTTTGACCTTACTGTTTCACTGGCATTTGTAAATATTGGTAGTCGAAAAATTTTAGATTGATAAATTTTGGATTGAATAATTATAGATAGAGTCAATGACAAAATGTAGGATAAGTGTAGACTGAATTATTCATAATCTGTCTCATTGCTGTGAATTTTCTACAACTAACTCAATACGCACTTTAACGCATCCGTGCTTTGGTTCCCGTGCGATTCTATCTAAAATTTCCCTAGCTTCTTGGGGAGAGACAAATTCACTAAAGACATGATAATTACTGCCATTGCCAGGAATATGATTGATTTCAACCCCACTATTTTCTTCTTCCCCTAAATCTATTTCTGCAAGTTTTTCTACTTCTTTACCTATTTTCTCAACAACTAATATTTCTCGTCTTATAGGAACCTGTACTAGACGAGTTTCAACTTTCTTTCGCACCACGACTTCGCCGATTTTACGCTTACTCCGATTAATGAGTAGACGTTCCCCTAATAAAGAAACTATTTTTTCTTCTGCAATAGGTGGTGGCTGGATTTGATTATCTTTTTCCATGTCTATTCAAGTAAACGCTAAATAAAAAATGTGTAGGTGGAGTTATAGAGTTTGACTAGTGTCATTGTGTACTCCATCTACGTATATGATTGCTAACTAAGACCCATGGGGAATGGGGAATGGGGAATGAAGAATGAAGAATGAAGAATGAAGAATGGGGAATGAAGAATGAAGAATGAAGAATGAATAAATTACACTCTTCTATTACCTCCTCTTGACATTTGGTTTGCCTTCTACGTCAATATCTAACTCTTCACGACGAAGGTTTTCTTTTGCTTCTACAGAATCACGTTTTACTTCTTTCTTTACAGAAACTTCCTCGCGTACAAACGTCTGTTTTTCGATGTTTGCAGTCTCTTCGTACACTTCTACACGAGCAACTTCCCCTTCCTGGAAATCAACATCATTAGCAGCCACTGGTGTCACTTTATTTGGACTGTTACGTTCAATAATGACGCGCTCTTTCTCCACAGGAACTGATACTTTAGCAGTTTCAGTTTCGATGTTTTTGCCCACGCTTACTGTACCTGTACGGAAACGGTCTTTATTCGCAACTAAGCGTTCTTCATAGAGCTTTAAATCTTGATGATTCTGCTCATTTGTTTCATAGAGTTCCCGGTCACGGTTGTAGCTATAATTATCTCTATTGTAGGAAGTTAAATTAGCCTGATTTGGTGTTCTGTAGATAGATCTGACCTTTTCTTCATTGTCAAAATCAATGGTCATATCATCATCGTATTCGGGTAGGTTTTCTACCTGCTCTTTAGTTAGAACTGAACTATACACACGTTGACGGCTATAATCAATATTTGCGCGACCAATGGGTAGTAAAATTTTCTTACCAAAGATCCAGAAACCAGTATCAATCACTAGGTAACGAACATAACCAGTTTCATCGACAATGATATCGTGAATGGAACCCACTTTTTCATTGTTTATGCCGTAAAAAGAGAAATCTTTAATATCATTACCTGCAAAGATTTCCTCTTCATAGTTAGGGTATAAATCTGCAATCTTATATAAAGCCATAATTTTCCTATTAATGATCTATTTCTAAAGAACAAGACTGAATTTAATAGTTAATAGTTGATAAACTACTACCTTGTTCTTTAATTACTAATATACCTAAGTTAGCTTTATATGAAATCTAACTTATGAAATAATTATTTTTACAAATGCTTGATAATTAAATCAATGGTATTATTCAATTTGATTGATTATTTGTTTCATTTAAAAAAAAACATGGTGTTCTAGCCTATAGGCTTACTACTGTAATCAATTAATTATTAAAAAAACTTTTGTAGCCCCTTGTTCATTAATTGTACAAGGAATTTACCTACAAAAGTTGTTAGTGAGAAATTCATAAAAGTGCAGTTTACAAGATAGCTTCTAGACACGGACGCGGGGTTTTCTTGCACCAACTGAAGCACCAATCATTGATGTAACCATCCCCACCAGGGAACCAAATATAAATGACCAGGCGACTTTTGCCGAGTCACTTGCAATGTTACGGGCTTCTTGGGTATTAATATTAGGTACATTACTTGGGTCTGGAACAGATAAACCACCTGGTTGTTGCACTTGATTAATAACTTCTCCCGCATTAGATGCAACTACACCGAAAGTTCCCGAAACCCCATTAGCTAATAACCAAGAACTAATAGCTAAAGTTGTTGCCCATAGAATAATTCCGTGAAGAAGAGCAGTCTTTTTGTTCATGGGACCACAACTGTTCGCGCATACCCAGCCACCAAGAAACAAAGAAATTAACAAGCTGATGATGGACCAAATCCCTACACCAACACCAACAGTACTAGCCTGTGTGCCTGACGCACCCGCAGTCAGTCCGATAGCAGCACCCAAAGCACTTAATACTAATTGAGATGCAATCGCAATCACTATACCTGCGAAAATAGGACCCCAACGAACGCGATCATGATAATCTACTACAGGATTTATTACTGCTCTTTCTACAACTTGAGAACCCATTGGTTCGGAGTAAGACATAATTTACTTCCTCACATTAAGTTAGGATTTATATTTGTCAGTGGTCTCTAATTTCTCAAACTTCACCCAATCTTCGCTGTTAGGCTAGTAAAGCTACGGTTAAAATTTTTTTCTGGAGAAACCACCGAGTATGGAGGTATGAAAACTACTTAAGCATTTGATATTCTGTTGTGTAGTTTTCTTTCTCAGATATTAACATTTACTGTACTACTAAATACACTACCACTTAATCTATCGTTAGAAGTAATTGCTAACAATCCTTAGATATAGAAGCGGTACTGTTACTAAAAATATTCTAGCTCTTTGGCAAGAAGTAAAAAAATATATAAACACTTATCCTTGGATCATAGATATAGGTTAAACACTGATATGGCTTTATTTAAAATAGAAGATTTTAATCCCAATTACCGTCAAGAAGCATTTGATGGCAAAGATATTAGAGGAATAGATGTTTATGCTGGTAATACAGATGAAAAGATTGGTCATATTCATAATGTGCTAGTTGATGAAACAGGTCACTTCCGTTATCTTGTAATTGATACTGGCTTTTGGATTTTTGGGAAAAAAGTATTATTGCCTGTTGGTCGTTGTTACGTAGATGTTAATGCACGACGCATTAATGCTATTGGTTTATTAAACAAAGAGCAGGTAAAAAATCTGCCAGAATACAATGATGATATGACAGTTGATTATGATTATGAAGAACAAGTCCGCAGTATATATCGTACTCCGAGGGTCGAAGCTTCTATCCCTGTAGAAATGAGTGCATCTGTGGAAATGACTCCGGCTGTAGAAATGACTAGAGTTAACCAAATCTCCTACCAAGTTCCTAGGAATATTGAGTCTGGAACAACTGGTTATGATAGTAGCAATTATGCTTATGAGCAAGAACCAGAAATATATAATATGAGCGAACAAACTCATCAAAAGCTCAAATTGTATGAAGAAAAACTAGTTGCTAATAAGCGTCGTCAGTTAGCAGGAAAAGTTAGTATTGGCAAACGGGTAGAAACAGAAACTGCCACAGCTTCAGTTCCGATAGAAAAAGAGCGAGTGGTAATTAAAAGAACAAACTCTGAAAATATTGGTCAGGTTGTCACCCCAACAGATGTTGACTTTCGTGAAGGTGAAGTGGCAAGGATAGAAGTTTATGAAGAAACCGCAGATATTCAAAAACAAGCTTTTGTCAGAGAAGAAGTATCGATTAACAAAGAAACTCAACAAGGTTTGGTAAGTGCTGAAGATACCGTTCGTCGCGAAGAATTAGAAGTAGATGTTGAAGGAAGTCCCGTAGTTAAAGAGTGAATTATTTGTGAAATTTAGTAGTAGTTAGTAATCAGTAATCAGTTATAAAGCTAGGTTTATTACTGTTTGCTGAACCCTAATTTAAGGAGGTTATTTCAATGGGCGATCGCTTATCTGAATCAATGGTAGATTACATCATGTTGGGGCTACTTGGTTTTTTGGGGATAATTGGTTTTGTCGCTAATTCCCAAGGGGTGGTAGCTCAACAGAAAAGCTTTCCTGATGTTAGTGCTGACTATTGGGCTGAACCGTTTATTCAATCTTTAGTCAGTAAGGGTATTATCGCGGGTTATCCAGATGGTACATTTAGACCAAAACAACCCATAGAAAGAGATGAATTTGCTGCAATTATTCGTCAAGCTTTCGACAAAAAGCAGGTCAAAAATGTGCCTAGTGGCAGTTATTTTCAAGATGTCCCTCAAGGTTATTGGGCTGCATCTCCAATTGAAGAAGCTTATGAATCTGGGTTTATGAAAGCGTTTCCCAAGAATAGCTTCCGTCCTCACAAACAGCTTTCTAAAGCTGAAGCTCTAATTGCTCTAACCAATGCCTTAAATTTATCTTATAAGACTCCAACAAGTACAATTCAAGCTTCTGGGCAGGTAAAAAATCAGAGAAAGAAAACAAAAAATCGCTTATTATTTCCCCTTGCATCTACGACGATGATGCAGCCTTTTTATCAAATAGCTTCAGCATCAACTGTAAACAAAGCAAAAGCACCAAATAGTAATACACAAACTCCCACAACTGCAAATACTTCAGCCACAATTCCTGCTAAAGAAATACTCCGTTCCCATTACCAAGATGCAAAGAAAATTCCCGCAAATACTGCTGATAAAATTGCAGCAGCTACCCAAGCCAATGTAGTTGTGAATTATCCCCAAGCAAATATGCTGCGACCAAATCAAAATATTAATCGCTCAGAAGCTGCGGCTTTAATACATCAAGCTCTAGTGTATCAGGGTAAATTATCACCAATTGATTCTCAACAAAAAGCTTATAATTATGTTGTGAAATTTGCTCCCCTCAAAGAAAGATAGAGAATAGAAATCGAAGTTAATTTTATTCTGCATTAGTTTATCTCTAAAAGTTGGGTTAATCTATCGTTTGTAGATAACCTAACTGTATATTTATCATGAAAATCATGTCAATTCAATTACAATCAAATCCATCTCCTCCTAGCAAGCAAAAATTTGCTCACATATTTCGCATACTTGGTCGAATTAGCTTCTGGGTACAATTATTTTTTTGTACTGCTGCCGGCATAATGTTACTGCTAGTAATATTTAGTAATAATTTTAGCCAAGGGAGCAACACCTATATTGGACTGAGTATATTTCTTGCTATTTGTAGTATTATTACCGTTGGTTTTCGGGTTTACTGGGCTTACCGTTATACAAGTCTAGCTAAACTTTTACAGTCTGCTAACACCAATCTTCACCCCCAAAGGTCAGAAATTATTGATGTCCTAACTGTAGGACTTTATGTAAGTTTGGCTGGACTTTTTATTGGTTTTTTAGCGACTGAAGGAGCTGTGATTGCTGTTTTAGCTAAGTCCCTAGCTCATCCCCAAGGAATGACAGTTTATACACCAAAAACTATTGTCCGATCACTCGATTTGTTTCTAATTTTAGCGGACGTAAATATTATGGGTGCTCATGTTCTAGGGGTTGTGAACTCCTTAGGTTTATTGAACTGGTTAGATCCTTAAGGGATGGAGAGTACGTCCCTACCTCCTTTGATTTTGCTGTTTCATTCACCAATATTCGTTCCTTTCTTTTAACTGCATCCAAGGTATGAAGAGAGAAACTCCTACGTCAGGTAGAGGTAAACATGAGTCTGTAGATAGAGCCAGATTATCACTATTTCGTAAGAAAATAAAACCAAGTTGAGATAAAAATTATTATCAAAAACTTATTTATAATAGACATCTCCGAAAAAGAATGTAGAGACGTAAAATTTTACGTCTGGAACAAGGGTTGTAGCTCACGCATATTTAATTTCCACCAGATGTCTAATTCATTCCCAGGTTGACAGATTATAACTCGTTAACTTGTTTCTAGGTTCTGCCTATAAACGCATCTGTTGGAGGTTCTAACTCCACTCTAAATTTAATTAGAGGCAGAGCCTCTTTCAAATACATTACAAGGTAAAACCTTGTAACGAGAACGAGAAAAGGTAAAACCTTGTAACGAGAACGAGAAAAGGTAAAACCTTGTAACGAGAATAGCTCAAATAATTACGAATTACGATGAATATTAGGATAATTTTTAAACTAATTAAAGAAGCATTTAAAGAATATCAAGCTGATAAAGTTTCAACCTTAGCAGCTTCCCTTGCTTATTACACCGTTTTTTCTTTAGCACCTTTATTAATAATTGCCATAGCCATTGCTGGAGCAATTTTTGGAGAGGAAGCCGCAAGAGGGGAAATTGTCGGACAAATACAAGGTTTAGTAGGTAATGAAGGAGCAAAAATCATTGAAACAGCAATCGAAAATGCTAACAGACCAGATGTGAGTAGTATTGCTTCTATTTTTAGTATTATTGTTTTATTATTTGGTGCTTCTGGGGTATTTGCCCAACTCCAAGAAGCACTTAATAGTGTGTGGGAAGTGAAAGCTAAACCCAAACAGGGAATTATGAATTTTGTCAGAAAAAGAATTTTATCTTTTTCCGCAGTTTTGGGGATTGGTTTTCTGTTGTTAGTGTCTTTAATTATCAGTGCTGGTTTATCAGCACTTAATCAGTATGTAAGTGGACTCATCCCAGGATTAGAAATTATTTGGCAACTACTAAACTTTCTTATTTCCTTTGGGATTGTAACTCTACTTTTTGCCCTCATATACAAGTTTTTACCAGACGTAAAAATCCAATGGAGTGATGTTTGGACTGGTGCAATTATTACTTCCTTACTATTTGGAATTGGTAAATTTATCCTAGGAGTATATCTGGGTAGAGGAACTTTTGGTTCTACCTATGGTGCAGCAGGTTCCTTAGTAATTCTTTTAGCATGGGTTTACTATTCCGCTCAAATTCTCCTTTTTGGTGCAGAATTAACCGAAGTTTATTCTCGAAGATTTGGTTCTCAAATTGTTCCAGATAAACATGCCATGTTCATCCCCGAAGAACGCAGACGCAAACGGGGTAGAGGTAGGGATAGAAATAGGTATGAAGTTAGGAGTGAGTAGGGGTGCAATGCTTGCACCCAAAAATTATTAACAACTCATAATTAATAACTCATAATTAATAAAAATGTAGCAATATGTCTTCTTTGCTTTGGGTACTAGTATTAATTGCTTCCGTGTGGGCAGCTCACTGGGGGTCTGATAAAATTGCTGAACCCCTACAAAAAATGCGCCGACAGTGGGGATTAACGGAAGCTGCTGGTGCTGCTTTTGTTGCCCTTGCTACCGCAAGTCCCGAAATCGGCACCAATGCTGTAAGTGCGGTCAGGGGTCTTTCTGATATTGGTTTAGGCAATTTATTAGGCAGTAATATTATCTCAGTACCCGCAATTGTAACTGTTGCTTATATTGCTTCGGCATCCAATGGCAAGAAAAAAGCTAACTTGCGTAACATTTCCGCAAATCCTCTACAGGTGAAACCATCTGCTCTCAGGGTACAAGCCATTCCCTATGTATTAATTATTGCTCTGGCAGCATTACTTACCCTGCCCCAACCTTGGAGGGGTTTACAACCTATTGATGCTTGGATTATGTTGGCAGCTTATGGGATTTACTTAGCTATGGGAATCTTGCATCAGCGTCAAAAAGGTTCTCAAGTTGCCTGGAAATCACGAGAAATTAAAATTGCTATTGCTGGAGTAATATTACTCATTATTGGCGCTTACTTCAGCGTCACAGCTACTGAAAAGTTGGTGTCTATATTTGGAATTTCTCAAACAATTGGGGGTTTATTTATCACGGCAACTTTAAGTATTGTACCCGAAGTATTTGCAACTTGGAATGTGGCTAAAAGTGGACAAATTACTGCTGCAACCACAAGTGTAATTGCTGACAATACGGCAACTATGACCTTAGCTTTTTTCCCCTTGGCTTTGGTCGGTTTACCAATTCAACATTTACTTTTGTACACAGTTAATTTGCTATTTGTAGCTCTTTTAGGAGTAGTTTATGCAGCATTTATCTTTTGGGGCAAACCAAACCATAGTTTTTCTTTCAAAGAAGTCATTACTTTAAATATTGTGTATTTCCTATATTTGGGTGTAATGATTTTTGGCGTACTTAAAAACATTTAAATTTTGCACAGGATTATTAGAGATAAAAGAGTATGAAAGGTTTAAAAGCAAAAAACGTTTTAGTTACCGGAGCAAGTACAGGTATTGGTAGAGCCATTGCTATTCGTTTTGCCCAAGAAGGTGCTAACGTAGCCGTCAACTTTTACAAACAAGAAGAAAAGGCTGAAGAAACCAAAGAACAGATGTTAATGGAACAAGCTTGTGTCCAAATTGAAGATTGTGGAGTCAAGCATATAGTAGTTCAAGGAGATGTTTCCCAAGAAGATGATGTGGTGGAGATGTTCTCTACTTGCATCAACAATTTTGGCGGTCTTGATATTCTCGTAAATAATGCCGGAATCCAGAATATTAGTCCTTCCCATGAACTAGATATTAAAGATTTTGACCGCACTATTGCTACCAATTTAAGAGGGGCTTTTCTCTGTGCTAGAGAAGCCATTAAGCACTTTTTAGAACGTAAACATGGTGGTTCAATTATTAATAATTCCAGCGTTCATGAAATTATTCCTAGACCTGAATATGTTGGCTATTCTGTTAGTAAAGGGGGAATGGAAAATCTCACCCGTACCCTTGCTTTAGAATATGCACGCCACAATATTCGAGTAAATGCCATCGGACCAGGTGCTACAGCGACCCCCATCAACGATTGGGCAAGCAATCCAGCAGAAAAGACCAAAGTGGAGGAACACATCCCCATGGGTCGCGCAGGCACTCCTGAAGAGATGGCTGCTGTTGTCGCTTTTCTTGCCTCTGATGAAGCTGCTTATATTACAGGGCAGACTTTATTTGTAGATGGGGGACTAACTTTGTATCCAGATTTTCGCCAACCCTGGTCTTGAACAGGGGTTAGGTTTTAGGGGTTAGGGGTTAGCACACATCTTGCACCAGGGTCAGAAACCGGGTTTATTGGCAATATTTACCTGTCAAAACCCTAATTTTTCGTTGATAAACCCGGTTTCTCAATGGTTGATAATTCAATACCGTACTGAAAACTAAAACTGCCCTAGGTTGGGGAGTAACCCAACACTATCAACCATGATTGTTGGGTTCTACTACCCTACACCGAACACTACGTGTACGTTCCACCCAACCTACTATCTATTATCTCCACATGTTCTGATTACTAGTGGTTTGTCCCATTAATTCTGAGGGGTTTCCATCACACCCACCTGGGACTATAAGTCCCAGTCTAATAGTCAAAGTCATATAAATATGACTATAAAACTAGCCATCAAAACTAATGGGACAGAACACTAGGGTGACG
>JASJCY010000147.1 GCA_030065825.1 Nostocaceae cyanobacterium
GTAGTTGTACCCCTACTCCTTCGGAGAAGGCTGAGTCGCAAGCGACACGCTGCGCGAACGCCAACGGGGAAGCAAGCTACATGGGGGAAACCCCCAAGACCACACTACCTCACCGCAACGCGCTGCCTCGCTTTCTCAATGGTTGCCCTTGAATGGTGCAAGATATCAGTGAACCTTAACAACCTTGGTATATCGAAAAATTTAAAATCTTAAATATAAATTTAAAGTACTGACTATGCAGCAAAATTTGCGGAATTTTCGTGATTACTACGAAATTTTAGGAGTAGCTAAGGATGCCTCCAACGAAGAGATTAAAAAGAATTATCGCAGGTTAGCGCGACAATACCACCCCGATCTCAATCCTGGTAACAAAGCAGCAGAAGACAAATTTAAAGATATTGGCGAAGCTTACGAAGTCCTTAGTGATGCCACAAAACGGGCACAATATGACCAAATTGGTCGCTATTGGAAACAAAAAGGATTTGCTAGTAAAACCCCACGGACTAAAGTTTGGGAAAGTCAAGCAAATGGTCGTAGCGGTACTCAAAATGTAGACCCCAGCGAATTTTCAGACTTTGAAAGTTTTATCAATCAAGTGATTGGTGTTGGTGGTCGCAAAGAAACCAGAAACGGCACAAATACTACTAGCAATAACCGCGATCCCTTTCGTTCCCCCAGAACAAAAGTAGAGTATACAGTTCCTCGTTCTTCTCGTCGAGATATAGAAGCAAGATTGACCTTGCCATTAGAAAAAGCTTATCGAGGAGGTTTAGAAAGAATTCGCCTCGAAGATGGGCGTTCCCTAGAAGTAAATATGCCTGAAGGAATGGTAACAGGTCAAACTATTCGCTTGCGCAATCAGGGCATTGGTGGCGGAGATTTATACTTAAAAATTACCGTCAAACCCCATCCCATTTTTACATTAGAAGGCTCAGATATTTACTGTCAAGTACCAATTACTCCCACAGAAGCAGTTTTAGGTGGACAGGTAGAAGCACCTACCTTAGATGGATTAGTAAAAATGATGATTCCCCCAGGAGTAAGATCCGGTCAAAGATTGCGTCTTTCTGGCAAAGGTTATCCCAGCGATGGAGGTAAACGAGGTGACCAATTAGTAGAAATTCAAATAGTCACTCCCAAAGATATTAGTGATGAGGAACGGCAATTATACGAAAAATTAAGACAAATTGAAACTTTTAAACCCCGTGCTAATTTTGTTTCATAAATTGTTGAATAAATCTGTCTGTTAAGCAGTAATATTACTATAAAAAATCATTACTTGATTTATATATACAAATGACATCCTGGCGAGAAATCAGAACCGAAGTTTTGCAACGGGATAATCGCAAATGCCAAGTATGTGGTAAAGATGGTAGCGGACAAGTCCATCACGTAATTCCTAGAAGCAAAGGTGGAAGCAATGACCTATCTAATTTGATTACTCTTTGTGGACGTTGTCATATGTTGATTAGTCCCGTCCCTGAGTGGTTAATTACCAAACTATGGCAAATCCCCCCAGAAGAAATCCCATCTGCTGCTGATGCAGTGCAAAAGCGCATTGATGAGGTGATGGGGAAATGGTGAGTCCACCCCCGTGCGAACTTTCCCAACTCCTGACTTTTGAATGAGTGACTTTTGTAGACGCGGAGCAGCTTCCGCAGGTATGAGTGACTTTTGACTACTGTACCTGCTTGGGAACTGCTGGGTTTAAAATGTGAGAAAAAAGTTAATCGCTAGGTAACTCAAACAGCCGTGAATCAAAATGGGGCAATTCCACAAAGCAATAAAGCCACTTACTACAGCCTTTTAGGACTGCATCCATCTGCATCGCCAATCGAAATCCGTCGTGCTTATCGGCAACTCAGTAAATGTTATCATCCCGATACTACAGATTTACCTTCTAGTGTCGCTACAGCAAAATTTCAGCAGCTTAATGAAGCTTACGCGACTTTAAGCAACCCAGAAAGGCGTTTAACCTACGACATGAAAATTGGCTATTCCCGCTTTGGCGTTATTCAAGTACCCCCCGATTTAAATCATCCTTCCTATGACTACGATCCTTTAAAATCAGCTTACCTCGATCCAAGCGATCGTCCCCTTTCGGCAGGTGAACTCTTTGCTTTATTTATTCTTGGTATCACGTTTTTGGGTTGCCTATTATTAGCAATATTTATCGGCTTAACTCGTGGTGATGCCGCTTTTCAAACTCAACTCACTCCAACAGCGCAACAACAAATTACCCACCTAATGCCTATGGAAATTAAAAATTAAAAATCTCAAATCTCAAATCTCAAATCTCAAATCAATATGACTTTTCCTTCCTCTGATACACCCTTATACAATCATGCACTTCCACAAATTGAAAAGTGGTTACAAGACCAAGGCTGTCAACAAGATGAAAAACTACTCCATTGCTGGCGTGTGCAGCGACCTAACTGGGAAGCCGAATTGTGGCTTGATATAGAACAAATTATAGTCAAATATCTCCACGCTGGCGAAAATGGGCAAGATATTCAACGTGCCTTCAAGTATTCCTTGAGTCGCCAGGATATTGAAAAAGCCGTTTTCTCTGGACCCTAATTTGAGGCACGCAGTTTGTAGGGGCGCAAAGCTTGCGCCCACCATGGGCATAGACGCGGAGTTTGTAGGGGCGCAAAGCTTGCGCCCACCATGGGCATAGACGCGGAATTTGTAGGGGCGCAAAGCTTGCGCCCAACAGGCGCGGAGTTAAGAATTAAAAGTTAGCAGTTAAAAATTAGGAATTAAAAGTTAGAAGTTGGGATTTTAAACTCATAACTCATAACTCATAACTCTATTCATACTTTTCCAAACCGACGTTCCCGTTGCTGATAAACACGCAAAGCGCTGTGAAATTGGCTACGGTCAAAATCGGGCCAGAGAGTATCAGTAATATAAATTTCTGAATATGCCATTTGCCAGAGGAGGAAATTCGAGAGTCGCATTTCCCCACTGGTGCGAATTAATAAATCTGGGTCACAAGTACCCGCCGTATAGAGGTGTTTTTCAAATATTGCCTCGTCAATTTCATCTGCTTGCAGTAAACCTTGTTCTACTTTAGTGGCGATCGCACGACAAGCTTGGATAATTTCTTGGCGACCTCCGTAATTTGTTGCTACTGTAAACCGAATACCGCGATTATTTTCTGTTTGTGCCACAGAACGAGAAATTTCTGTTTGCAAGGTGCTGGGTAGGGCATTTAAGTTACCTACAAATCTAATTTGGACGTTTTCTTTGACCATTTCTCGGAGTTCTTGCCGTAAAACCCGTTGAAATAAAGTCATTAAAAAATCTACTTCTTCCTGGGGTCTACCCCAGTTTTCAGTGGAAAAAGCATAAGCTGTTAATGCTTGGATTCCCCAGTCTCGACAACAGCGCAGTAAATCCTTGAGGGCATCTACTCCCCGTTTATGACCCATAATCCGGGGCATTCCTTGGCGTTTTGCCCACCGACCATTGCCATCCATAATTACCGCAACATGCTGGGGTAATAATTCTGGCTTGAGATCGGGGGGCAAATATTGCAATTGCAGTTGAGTTTGTTGTGCTGTCATTTTTTATCTCGCGAAGCGGTCGATGGTAAACCTAGTAACCGTGATACCAATGCTAGTGTTTTACTACGAATCTGACGACCCAAGCTTAACAGACCTGGTGCTACGGCTTCCCGATCTACACTGGGGGAAAATCGAGCTTCTAAAGACTCTTTCAGCTTCACAATCGTCAAAGGTCTATTTAAAGTTCCCGTTTCTGCTAGGGAAATAGACCCTGTTTCTTCTGATACTACGACGCAGATGCAATTTTTAACTCGTTCGGTAATTCCCATTGCTGCCCGGTGACGGGTTCCTAATTGGCGCGATGCTGTGCGTCCGGAAAGGGGTAAAATTATACCAGACGACACAATTCGCGAACCCCGAATAAAGGTTGCCCCATCATGTAATAGTGTTTTGGGCTGAAAAATAGTCTGTATCAGTTCTTTAGAAACTTCTGCATTTAATTTAACCCCAGGTACAGAAAAATCCCTTTCATCAACTGGTCCCGAAGTTTCCAGAATCAGCAAAGCACCAATCCGGTTTTTGGAGAGTTCTTTGACTGCTTCCACAATTTCATCAATGACGCTATCTGATTTGGGAACTGCCAGATGGTAAGGTTTAAATAGCTGCCGAAATTCACCCCGTCCTAATTGTTCTAAAAATCTGCGAAACTCTGACTGCAAAGCAATGGACATTGCCACTGCGGAGCCAATGACCAATTTATCTAGTACAAATTTTAACAGGTCTAGTTCCCAGTAGTCGCTGAGTGCAGAGGCAAGCATTAAGAGAATAAATCCCCGTACCATCCACAGTGTACGGCGCTCATTAATTACAACTAACATCATATAGGTAAGCGCCAATACCAAGACAATATCCAGAGTCTTCAGCAGCAAAGACTGGGACCATTGCAGGGTTATCAGCCATTGCTTCCACAAGTTTCCCATGACATCTGGATTTACGCTTCTTCGTGAAAGTTATATGGACGTACCAGTAGCTTTGAACAAGGTAGTAATATTAAGTATGTAATATTTGGACGCCCCGAGTGAGAAAGTGTTAATTAAATGGAGGAAGTGGGGGTAGGTTTGGGGACTGTATTATATCCTATCAAATTCGAGCAATGCTTGGATATGAAAATCAAAAAAATGGGGTGTAATTTACCCAATTTCCTTTTATAGTTTTGACTACAGCACATTCCTGCTCCCATAAACCTCCTTTATCCTTCTTTAGGGCTTTATCCCTGTTTGAGCCTTTCTGGTAAGCGATCTTGTCGCACCAAGTCTTGAAAGGTTTCCCTTTGCAAAATTAAATTGGCTTCGCCATCTGCTACTATAACGCCTGCGGGTCGGGGCAAACGATTATAGTTAGATGCCATACTATAATTGTACGCACCAGTGCCCATAACTACGAGAATATCCCCTGGTTCTGTTTTGGGTAGATGGGCATGTTTAATCAATACATCCCCTGATTCACAATGTTTACCAGCAATTGTCACCGTTTCTGTTAAAGGCTGGGACATGCGATTACCAACTACAGCACGATACACTGACTGATAAGTAATGGGACGGGGATTATCAGACATTCCCCCATCTACAGCTAAGTAGGTACGAATATCAGGAACGACTTTTGATGAGCCAATGGTATAAGCTGTAACACAGGCTGTGGCAATCAGCGATCGCCCTGGTTCACACAACAATTTTGGTAGGGGTAAATTTTCTGCCCTACAAGCTTGTTCAACTTCCTCACAAATTGCTTTTACCCACTCAGTGATAGTTGGGGGATCATCAGATTCTGTATACTTAATCCCTAATCCACCACCAACGTTTAATTCCGTTAAAGATAAACCATAGCCAGCTGCTTTGGTGAACCAATTCACCATCACAGCAGCTAAATCCCGATGGGGTTGGCGTTCAAAGATTTGTGAGCCAATATGAGCATGTAATCCCACACATTTTACGGCTGATTGCTTACTAACAAAAGCAAACAATTCATCTAAAACGTTGGGGTCGAAGCCAAATTTACTGTCTAAGTGTCCCGTGTGTATATACTCATGAGTATGACACTCAATTCCAGGGGTTAACCGTAACATCATCCGGGGTTGTACGGATTTGTTATCCAAAGCCTGTACAATTTCTACCAAGGTGTGTAACTCATACCAGTTATCCACCACAATAGTACAACCAGATTCAACGGCAAAATGCAATTCTGCCCGTGATTTATTATTACCATGGAAGTAAATTTTATCCGGACTAACTCCAGCATTTAGAGCTGTGTAGAGTTCACCCCCGGACACCACATCAATTCCCAACCCCTCCGATGCGGCGATCGCACAAACAGCTAAACAACTCCAAGCTTTGGAAGCATACAATACTTGGGATTCACCTTGATAATAGCGCCGCAAGCTTTCCCGATACTGGCTACAAGTTGTGCGTAGAGTCTGTTCGTCTAAAATATACAACGGTGATCCAAACTGCTCTACTAAGGTCTTAACATCACAACCGCCTATTTCTAGGTGGTCTTTACTGTTTACTACCGCGCTCAGGGGTAGAAGTTCCTGATTAGGTGAAACATCTTGATTGTTACTTACTATCTGAGGTAAATACTGATGTCCAGAATTTTGAACCCCAGCCGGGTGAGTCGATACCATAACTATTAAGAGTTGTCCTTGTTAAAATTACAGGCGTAATTGTGTTTCCCGATTCCCAGTTTACAAAAAAGGGCTTGTACCTTATCCCGTGAAATGTGAATACATTTAATTTAGAAGTTAGAAGACTGACACCAAAGGATTTGGGTGCAGTGTTGGAATTGGATCGAGTCTGTTTTGGCAGACTTTGGACTCTAGAGGGTTACCAACGAGAGTTGGACAGTCCTAACAGTGATTTATTCGGTCTGTTTTCTGCCATTTCTACGGTTAAACTGTTGGGAATGGGCTGTTTTTGGTCAATTTTAGAGGAAGCACATATTACCATTTTGGCAGTGGATCCCCAATATCACCGTCAAGGGTTGGGGCAAGCTTTACTATATTCTCTTCTCCTAACAGCTTGGGAGCGTGGATTAGAAAGAGCTACCTTGGAAGTCAGAGCTTCTAACTTGGCGGCAATCTCTTTATATCAAAAATTTGGCTTCAAAACAGCAGGTAAACGACCTGGGTATTACAAAGATAATGGTGAAGATGCCCTGATTTTATGGCTTGGGGATCTACAAAAACCAGCATTTAAAGCAAATTTACAGTGCTGGGATCACCAAATTAGCGATCGCCTGCAAAAATCCCGTTGGCGCTTACAAATGATCGGTTATGAGTAGGGGCGCAAGCTTTGCGCCCCTACAAATTCCGCGCCTGTGGGTCTAGTGGGCGCAAGCTTTGCGCCCCTACAAATTGCGCGTCTGTGGGTCTGGTGGGCGCAAGCTTTGCGCCCCTACAAATTCCGCGCCTGTGGGTCTAGTGGGCGCAAGCTTTGCGCCCCTACAAATTACGCGATCCCCAAACAAGCAAAGGTATTTATTTTTTATCAGTTTAATTTTAACTATAAGAAATTGTGATACTGTTCAGAGAAAAATTGACAGAAACTTGGATTTATGATAATTATGTTTATTTGGGATTGGCTGATAAAAAGCCTCAAAACTAGTCCCCTATGGCTTTTAGTCAATCTGATAAAAATTGTTAAAGTATACCTCCTCAGTACACCTAAAAAGCAAAAGTAATAAAAAATTAACAAATTCCCCATGATTCTGCGGGTTTTTTATTGGATGTTGATTTGTTTATACAGACATCTAACTAATTAGCCTGTGCTAAAATCAGCGTACCGGCACGACGCAGGTGATGGGATAAATGCCATGTTTGAACGCTTCACAGAAAAAGCCATTAAGGTAATCATGTTAGCCCAGGAAGAGGCACGCCGCCTGGGTCACAACTTCGTAGGTACCGAGCAGATCCTCTTGGGTCTAATTGGCGAAGGTACCGGAGTGGCGGCTAAAGTACTAAAATCCATGGGGGTCAATCTTAAAGACGCCCGGATTGAAGTAGAAAAGATCATAGGTCGAGGATCGGGCTTTGTAGCTGTGGAAATTCCGTTTACGCCACGGGCAAAGCGGGTTTTGGAGCTATCCTTAGAAGAAGCGCGCCAATTAGGGCATAACTACATTGGCACCGAGCATCTGCTGTTGGGCTTAATCCGAGAAGGGGAAGGTGTGGCAGCTAGGGTGCTAGAAAACCTCGGCGTAGATTTATCTAAGGTGAGAACCCAAGTGATTCGGATGCTGGGAGAAACAGCAGAAGTCAGCACTGGTGGTTCCACTCGCGGGAATAAAACCCCCACACTGGATGAATTTGGCTCGAATTTAACCCAATTAGCAGGGGACGGCAAGCTTGATCCCGTAGTGGGACGGGCAAAGGAAATTGAACGAGTGATTCAAATTTTGGGTCGCCGGACAAAAAATAATCCCGTGTTGATTGGGGAACCAGGGGTAGGTAAAACCGCGATCGCTGAAGGTTTAGCTCAAAGGATTGCCAATAAAGATGTCCCCGATATTTTAGAAGAAAAACGGGTAGTGACTCTGGATATTGGTTTGCTGGTAGCAGGAACCAAGTACCGGGGTGAATTTGAAGAACGCCTGAAGAAAATCATGGATGAGATTCGACAGGCAGGAAATGTAATTTTAGTAATTGATGAAGTACACACCTTAATTGGTGCTGGTGCGGCAGAAGGTGCTATTGATGCTGCTAACATCCTGAAGCCAGCTTTGGCAAGGGGAGAATTACAGTGTATTGGTGCTACAACTCTAGATGAATACCGCAAACACATTGAGCGGGATGCGGCATTAGAGCGTCGTTTCCAACCAGTTATGGTGGGTGAACCCTCTGTAGATGAAACGATAGAAATTTTATATGGTCTGCGCGATCGCTACGAGCAACATCATAAATTAAAAATATCTGATGAAGCTTTGGTAGCGGCTGCGAAGTTATCTGACCGTTATATTAGCGATCGTTATCTCCCAGATAAAGCCATTGACTTAATTGACGAAGCCGGTTCTCGGGTAAGGTTAATTAACTCCCAATTGCCACCCGCAGCCAAGGAATTGGACAAAGAACTGCGTCAGATATTAAAAGAAAAAGATGATGCAGTCCGTTCCCAAGACTTTGATAGAGCAGGGGAACTGCGCGACCGGGAAATGGAAATTAAGGCGGAAATCCGCGCCATTGCTCAGAACAAGTCAAATTCTGGCAAAGCTGAAGGTGACGAACCCGTAGTTACAGAAGAAGATATTGCCCACATTGTAGCTTCTTGGACTGGCGTTCCGGTGAACAAACTCACGGAATCCGAATCTGAGAAGCTGCTGCATATGGAAGATACCCTCCACCAGCGTTTAATCGGTCAAGAAGACGCTGTGAAGGCTGTTTCCCGGGCAATTCGTCGCGCTCGTGTGGGCTTGAAGAACCCCAACCGACCCATTGCTAGCTTTATCTTCTCTGGTCCGACTGGGGTTGGTAAAACTGAGTTAACTAAGGCATTAGCTTCTTACTTCTTCGGTTCTGAAGAAGCGATGATCCGCTTGGATATGTCCGAATATATGGAGCGTCACACCGTTTCTAAGTTAATCGGTTCACCTCCTGGTTATGTAGGATACAATGAAGGTGGTCAGTTAACGGAAGCTGTACGCCGTCGTCCTTACACGGTGGTGCTATTCGACGAAATCGAAAAAGCGCACCCCGATGTATTCAATATGCTGTTGCAAATCTTGGAAGACGGTAGATTAACGGATGCCAAGGGACGCACGGTGGACTTTAAGAACACTTTGTTGATTTTGACCTCCAACATCGGTTCTAAGGTAATTGAAAAAGGTGGTGGTGGTATTGGTTTCGAGTTCGCTGAAGATGCTAGTGAGTCCCAGTACAACCGGATTAAGTCTTTGGTAAATGAAGAACTGAAGAATTACTTCCGTCCTGAATTCCTCAACCGTTTGGATGAGATTATCGTCTTCCGTCAATTGAGCAAGGAAGAGGTGACAGAAATCGCCGATATCATGCTCAAGGAAGTATTTGGTCGTCTCACCGAGAAAGGAATTTCTCTGGAAGTCAGCGATCGCTTCAAAGAGCGTTTGTTGCAGGAAGGTTACAACCCCAGCTACGGTGCAAGACCGTTACGTCGAGCAATTATGCGCTTACTGGAAGATAGCCTTGCTGAAGAAATTCTCTCTGGTCGCATCAAGGATGGCGATACCGCTTTTGTGGATGTAGATGAAGGTGGGAATATCGTCGTTAGTAGAGGTGAACAGCGACGGGAATTATTAACTCCAACAGTTGAGTAGGAAAAAATTTTAAGTTGTGAATCAATTCACAACTCCAATTTTGTCTCCGCTAAATAATAAGCAAACGGTAGAGTGGATAATGACTCTACCGTTTTTTTTGGTAATAAAAAATATAGTTCAGTGCAGGGGAAACCAAAAAATTAAGCATAGGACTTACGCAACTGATACATCTATAAGCGTAGGGTGTGTGACACTTTGATAAATTATGCACGGAAATTAGGGTTTGTGGTGTCACGCACCTCCCAATACGGTTCAGTTAATAAAACCTAACCCCTCTCCCAATGGGAGAGGGGAAAATGAGAGGGGGAAAGGGTGAAGACCGCTATAATTGTCGCTGGTATAAAATTATCATTTAACTAGAATTTATAGTATCAGGTTTTTAATTAAAGATACTATGAAAATTATTTCCCTTTCCGGATGTATAATATTACAATAAATTTATTGTTAAAAAAATATAAATATCCACATAATATTCATATCAACATGAACTAATTAGAAATAAGAAGTGAACTTGACAAATTATCTATAAACCAGTTGTTTTTGTGATAAAAATCCATGTTTTCTGATAAGAGCAGAATTGATTTTTAGATGTTTTTCTCAAAGTAGCAAAGTTTAAATATTGATTGTTGAAAATAATCATTCTTGTTTGGAAACGCTTTTGAAAAATTCTGCATAACTCATGAAACTTAGATTATTTACTTCCGCAGTGTCAGGGTTGATAATTGTATTTACCACAACCACAATTTTTCATAAATCTAACTACGCACAAAGCACAACCCAATCTAAAAAACAAAATTCTCGCTCTGAGTCATCGCAATTAATTGATGAAGCGAACAAAGAGATTCTCCGTAATCCTAATAATGCAAACGCTTACTTTAACCGAGCTATTTCCCGCGCTCATCAAGGAGATAAACGGGGAGCAATCGCCGATTATAGCCAAGTAATTCGTCTGAATCCTAAGGATGGGGAAGCTTACGTTAACCGGGGTGCTACTCGCTATGAGCTAGGAAACAAATATGGAGCGATCGCCGATTACAATAAAGCAATTGGTCTGAATCCCCAAGATGCTAAAGCTTACTATAACCGGGGTATTGTCCACTTTAATTTGGAATATAAACAGAGAGCAATTGCAGATTTTGACCGAGCAATTAGTATAAATTCTGACTATGCTCAAGCTTATTATAACCGGGGTATAGCTCGCTATGAATTGGGAGATCGAAAAAAAGGGATTGAAGATTTGGAGAAAGCTGCAAATCTAGCTCAGAAGCAAGGAAATATGGAATGGTATCAAGCAGTAATGGAGCAAATTCAGAAACGTGCGGTGGCAGGGGTAGAATAGCGGTGAGAATTTGATACTGTAAAGTTTTGCTGTGGTTGGGGATCAGCGTTTCCCCAGTTGCACCAACTTTTTTTGTAGCAATCGCTTAACAATCAAGACAGTCGCTATAAATTTGCAATCTAATGGGATAATCAGGAGGTGCAGTCTGTGACGTACTCCTACACTGATTGCAAGCAATGCAGTGTAGGCTTCTCAGCGACTCCCCGTATCCCGTCGGACATTAACTGAGCTTTGTTTTAAGTCCACAAGACGCCCCTCCGCAGACTTTGAACAAGTACAAAAATGTTCAAAACCTTTGTACTGTCAGAGTTTTACCTACCCACAGAAAGCGACACACAAGTGTCTAGTTACTGGGTAGAACCCCATACTCAGCAATTGTCAAGGTACAGTGTACAGGAAGCGATTAGCTATTAATTTGTTTAACCCGTACATTAGAATGGTAGCATATTGAAAGCATACCAGCAACCATGAAACAAGTAACAACACGGGTATCTGACAGAGAATATGAGCATTTGTCAAATTTTTGTAAATTATCAGAAAGAACTCAGTCCGATGTTATCCGTGAGTTGATACGGAAATTGTCAATTGATGGGGCATTGAACCCCATCAATTGACCGCCTATCCATCCCACACCGACTGAGTACAGTACGGTGTGGGGCTTCCGGCGAAGAAGCTAAAGGGAGAAATTGTTGAAATATCGCCAGAAGGGGAACCCCATGCTTATTGTAGCCATGAAGCAGGTGAGTATTTGAGTGATTTATTAGGTAAGCGTGCTACAATTCGCCAAGCCAAGCCAATTACTTTACCCAACGATTCCGAACCCGAACCAGATATAGCCATTGTCCAACGTTTAGGACGGGATTACCGAGAGCATCATCCCTATCCAGAAAATATTTTTTGGCTGATTGAGTATGCTAATTCCAGTTTAGAGAAAGATTTAGAAAGAAAAAGTAAAATCTACGCCGAAGTAGGTATCCCAGAATATTGGGTTGTAAATCTCAAAAAATTGCATTTAGTGGTGTTTCGAGAACCGTTAGATGGAGATTACGCCACTAAATTTACACTTACTGAGGGAATAATTCAACCCCTGGCATTTCCTGATATTTCTGTTTCAGTAGAGCAAATTATCAACAAATAATGGAGTTTTTGTGTCAAAATTATTAGCCTCTGGTTGTTTCAGTTCGAGTTTCTAGAGTTTGAGTAGATCATAACTCCCTCATGCTTAAGGTCTACGCCGAACTTGACGAGATAGGGCACGACGAAATTCAATAGTTGTGAGGGCACCAAGAAGAGACACAGGTAAACGATTGGCTAGGAGTTCAAGAATTTTGGCGTTGACATTGCTAGCAGAAGTGTCATCAGGAAGGTTAACAAAAATCACTCCTGCGCTGAAGGCTTCCGACCAACTTCTGGGATCGGCAAGTCCGCGATCGCGAGTAATAATAATTGCATCACAAGCAATGGCTGCGTCCATAACTTCATCATCAGGGTGTCCGCGTAACCCGATGTCCCGCACGTCTTGTACAGAGAATCCCAATACTGCAATTTGAGGTGCAAGGGAGCGAGGCATATTTTCATCAACCAAAAAGTTCAAAACTTAGGCTCCCAAAGCAATCACTTCAGTTTGCTTGACAAGTTCGGCAGCATAAGCTAAAGCGGCTTCAACCTGTGTTTGGCTAAGTTCGTATTCTTGCATGACTTCTTGTTTACTCATACCACCTGCAAGGGAACCGATGATAATAGAAATAGGAACACGGGTTCCGGTAATGACTGGAGTACCGTGGTGAACATTTGGGTTTACACTTATGTGTTGTGCGATTTCCATAGGTACCCTTCAATATTTGTGGTTTTCTCTATTCTAGGCTCTAAATAGTAATAGGGTTAAAACCGTAAAATCTCTTGGTCATAGTCCTCAGCAACTGGTTCTGTTTCCCAAACCAACCCTTCTCCTGGCTCCAAAATTACTTCCAAATACAATATATCCACAGGACTTATTGCCGTATCTTCGTTATTTTCAAAGGCTTGCAAATCTTCCGTTAACAATCGCAATTTCAACCCAACGGGAATTTGACTACCAGGGGTTGCACTCCGCAATTCAAACCGCCAAATTTGCTTTTCAGCACCACTAGGGAAAATACGTAACTCATATATATTACCTGCAATTATCAACTGCCGAGACAAGCCTTGAACCGCTTCTGCACTCCGCATTCCCGCAGGCACCATTACAAATTCCCTTTTTTCCCATCCCCACTGTTGAGCTAAATTTGCTACTCTTGTCTGCAACCACTGAGGAATTGACCACTGGGGTAAACCCTGACGTAGTTCATATAATTTTTTACGCCAGCCTCCATGAGCAATCAGTATTCCCCACAGTGGAAAGGGGACAGCCAAGCGGGGAAATTTGACATCGGGATTACCTAAGCGTTCTAGGAGGTTTTCTGCTTGGATTTGGGGAATAGCAGCTAGAGGTGCAATCTCTGCTCGCAAGGCTTCTGGATAATTCAATTGCCGGGTAACCCATAACACATTCATATCTTGGATTAAATCTTCACTTTCCAAGCTGTAAGTCCGGTCTCCAATATCATAAACCCCTGTTGTTTTGAGAATTTTGTGGGTTGTATAGCCAAAAATTTTTATCCAGCCATCATCAGGGTTTACTTGGACTGCAATGTAATAATCAGCAACCCACTCCGGAATATCTACCCATTCTTGCTGCACGCGCAACTCATCCCCATCCATTGCTAGAGTGGGAATTAAGACCAGACGAGATGTATCAAAAGTAATTGCTGTACCATTAACTACTTCCCAAAAACTCGGCAAAGCCGCAGTATTGGGGTATACCTTAGCCCTGGAGTCAATTTCTTCTCGAAACCAAGGTAAAAATGCTTGTAGACAAAGTTGATTTATCCAAGCACGTTGATAAGCACCAGGGGTTGAGTGTGCTTGTTCTTGCACCTGGAATTGGGGAATTTCCAAGTATAACTGGTGTGAGTCAATGGTGAATGGGGGAGGTGCGTTAAACATAATTAGAATAGTTCCATTAAATTTAAGTAGAGGAAGTAATAAAGATTTTTATTTATTCCTTATTCCTTATTACTTATTCCTTATTACTTATTCCTTATTACTTATTACTTATTCCTTATTCCTTATTATTTATTCCTTATTACTTATTCCTTATTACTTATTACTTATTCCTTATTACTTATCTCGGCTATATTGGAATTTGAGCCATTCCTCTAAGCTGGTGTTTATAGCATCTATTACGTCGGATTTAGGGGAAATATGCAAGGTGTTTTGACTCCACTGGGTGAGAGTCATTAGTAATGACTTTTTAATCTTATTGAGACGACGGCAAACAGTATATTGTTTAATGTTTAATTGTGTCGCTATTTCTGTTTGAGTGAGTTGTTGACCGTAGTAGACTTGCAGTAATTGTTGTGATTCAATATCTAATGTAGCTATTGCTTGGTTTAAAACTTGGTTTAATTGAGTTTGCTGATTTCTTAAATTCGCAGTTTCTTCTTGCTCAATGATTTGTGTGAGTAAAGAATTTTGTACATCCGCAGACAATATATCTAATAAACTACCATCATCATCTTCTTCTTTGAGGGGAGAGTCTGCGGAAACAACTTGAGGATAGAGGAAATTACGAACAGCTTTCGCAGAAGATAACAGCCATTTTTCTATGGTTTGCTGCTTAACTGGGGAACTGGGTGAACTTAACCTAGTTAAACGTTCTGTATTGTAAAGATTACTAATATCCTCCCAAGTTGCAGCATTGGGTTTGGTGAGGTGGCGAATTTTTGTGTTGTCACCCGTGTAGAGTTCCCGAAAGCATTCCCAAGCTAAAACATAAGTCTCGATGATTTGAGTCTTAAAACCCATATTTTGCAATGATTTTACCAGTCTTTTATGGCTGATTTTATGTAATAAAGCCCAGTCCGAGCAAATATCTGTTTCTCGATGTAAGCGCAACTCATCCTTGATAATCCGCTCAAAACCTAATTCTGCATAGCTTTTTAAATGGGAACTGCATTGGGGATTAAAAGCCTTGAGAATTTTGGCAAGATGAGCGATCGCAATTTGAAAATAGTCTGCGAGTGTTGAATGACTAGAAAAATTGAGGGCAAATTTTCTTGCACTCCAGTAACACGCTTCTTGTAAGTATGCACAAAGATGGGCGATCGCCAAAGAACTAGATTGAGTTTGCCATACTTGATACCAATAAATTGCCCAGAAGCTATCTGAATGTTGGCTGGGGGAATTTTCCAAGCAAGTTTTCATACTACGCCTTAATTTGGGATCAGTTATCCACCCACTAAATCGATCTACATCAAATTTGACAAAGGTGGAAAAAATTTCCACTATTTCCTGTCGGCGTTGCATGGAATACTCGCGCTCTGTTTGTATTATAAGTGATTTTAATTATAAGAGTCTAGAATTCAAAGTGGAAAGTCAATTGCTTGCTGAGTAACGATTCTACAGATTTTTCCCAAAATTTTCAGCAGATGAGGGGAGCATCCCAATTTTTGAAAAACACCCAAACCCTAGAAGGGTAGGCAGGCAAGCGTCCGTGTAGCAATACCCTTCTAGGGTATTGCATAAAAATTGGGATGCTCCCGCAGATGAGTGCATAAAAACTGAAACTTGTCGTAGAGGGTGACAACAGATTTAAAACACATCGAAATTGAAAAGGAGAATAAACAATGCCAGCTGGAATCGTCTATTGGGGAAGTGGGTACATATTTGGAACCAATTATAATGATACGCTTTATGGTTCCAATAATTATGATGATGACATCTTTGGTAAAGATGGGGATGATTATCTCTTTGGTAGAGACGGAAATGACTTTGTTTCTGGTGGAGACGGAAATGACGTTGTTTATGGTGGAGACGGAAAGGATAGTCTTTATGGTGAAGATGGGAATGATATTATTTTAGGCTGGGCTGGAAATGATTATCTTGTTGGTGGTGACGGTAATGACATGTTAGATGGTTACAGTCCTTTTGAAGTTAATGCTTCCAGAAGTTTTGAGTACGATACTCTTACAGGGGGTGCTGATGCAGATACCTTTGTTTTAGGTTGGAGCAATACTTATTATCAAGATGCTTATTATCAAGGATATGGATATGCTCTGATTACCGACTTTCATTTTGAAGAATATGATAAACTTCAACTTTACGGAAGCATAGATGACTACGATACTTTTACAGGTAATTGGTTTGGAAGCAGTGCCACAGACACAGCAATAACCTACAAAGGAGACTTAATTGGAATTTTACAGGACGTATCTGGTTATCAATTTATAATGGCTTTAGATGTCAACTTTGTCGGCTAATTACATATTTTTTGGCGGTGGGTTACGGTGCAGGTAAAAACTTATGGTTTTATCGTCAAAATTATTTCCGCACCTAACCCACCCTACTGTACTGATACAGTTTTGCAAACCTCCAACGGTGATTGGATAGCTGTTTTTCAAGATACTACTTTTAGTCCATTGTACAGCTTTGATTTTATTGGATTGGGTTAAATTTCATCCATCAAAAAAATAGTAGTGTTCAGTTGATTTGCGAGCCAAATTACTTACTTAATTAACAATATTAATAGGGAAAAACCAAAATGCAAAACATAATCAATCCCCAAAATACAATCTTAGCAACATTGATGTCTATTTCATCTTTATTTCTTTGGAGTAACCCATCATTAGCTGCAATTAGATCCTATACAGTAGGTCATGATTACGGTGGAGTTCATCGTTGTGGTTCTGCTCAGGAAAATATCTCAGAAGCTCGTCAAGCAGCAGTGAAAAAAGTTAGAGAACTGATTGCTGACACCGGATTTAGAGTAACTTTGAAAAATTTTAGAATCTTGTCACACAATACTCGTAGATGGGTAGAAAAAGACCGGTTTGGTTTTGTAAAAGGACGGAAATGTAAAACACATCTTGAGGTTCGTGTAGTTGTAGACATGCAACCATAATGATATTAAATTTCGATTTTACTTACTGGAGTAAGCTATATACAAATTAACCTCACCCTGATAAAAAACAGCTTTATTGGGGTGAGGTTAATTTGTATATAGCTTACTCCAGTAAGTAAAATCGAAATTTAATATCATTATGGTTGCATGTCTACAACTACACGAACCTCAAGATGTGTTTTACATTTCCGTCCT
>JASJCY010000148.1 GCA_030065825.1 Nostocaceae cyanobacterium
CTTGGGTTACTCTGCTCAAAGCCGCTGTTGCGTCTACATGCTACCCCTCCGGGGAAGCAAGCTACAACCCAACAACCGCAACCGATTGCGTTGGGTGGAGGGGCTACGAAATTTCAACACTTCCAAGACTTTTGTCAGTGAAGTAGCACGGGTTGACCCTGCTACGGAACAACATTTTTGAATCCCCTTCGTTTCAACAAGGGGAGTATGTCAAAAGCTTAGGAGTATTCTAGAGTTTGGTTACAGACAATGGTAACCGATACTCCAACCTCAATTCGAGATCAAAAATGTCAGCTAAAAATTTGCTTTTGTTCCTGCTATTGCTTTTCGTTCCCCTTTCTTTCGCAGCTCACTTTTTGCACTGGGGAGACTTAATTATTTTTATCACAGCGGGATTAGCAATTCTCCCCCTTGCAGCTTGGATGGGTACAGCTACAGAAGAAATAGCTGTGGTAGCCGGTCCCTCACTGGGGGGATTATTAAATGCTACCTTTGGTAATGCTACGGAATTAATTATTGCCCTAATTGCTCTCAAAGCTGGCTTAGTAAGTGTAGTTAAAGCCAGTATCACGGGTTCGATTATCGGTAACCTGCTACTGGTAATGGGTCTTTCGATGCTATTGGGGGGTTTACGCCACAAAGAACAAAAATTTCAGCCCGTGGTGGCACGGATGAATTCTGCAGCGATGAACTTAGCCGTAATTGCTATTTTAGTACCAACGGCAGTGGATCACACTTCCACTGGAATTGGCGAACAAACCCTGCAAAATCTTTCCTTAGCAGTAGCTGTGGTGTTAATTATCGTTTATGCCCTAACCCTGCTATTTTCCATGAAAACCCACTCCTATCTCTACGATGTCGGTGTAGCAGATACGGAAGATTTGGAAACATCCCATGGTAAGCCTAATATTTGGCTGTGGACTGGGGTGTTATTGGTATGTACCCTGTTAGTGGCATTGGAGTCAGAATTACTAGTGGAATCTTTGGAAGTAGCCACATCCGAATTGGGTTTAACTGCATTGTTCACGGGTGTAATTTTGGTTCCTATCATTGGTAATGCTGCGGAACACGCTACAGCTGTTACGGTAGCACTTAAAAATAAAATGGATCTTTCCCTTTCCGTGGCTGTAGGATCTAGTATGCAGATTGCCCTATTTGTTGCTCCCGTGTTGGTAATCGCTGGTTGCTTTTTCGGTCAACCGATGGATTTAGATTTCAACCCCTTTGAATTAGTCGCTGTAGCTGTGTCAGTATTAATTGCCAATACCATTAGTTCTGATGGTGAGTCAAATTGGTTGGAAGGCACATTATTACTAGCAACTTATGCTGTGTTAGGTTTTGCTTTCTATTTCCATCCAGTCATTGACGGTATCGGTTAAAATTCTTCGTCCCCTTATGGCTGAGGAATTTGGTAATAGGTAATTGGACTTCCCATTACCCATTACCCATTACTACAAGCTTAAGATTTTCCTATTTAATTAATCTTGTTAAAGAAAAATAGAAAAGTTTTAGGCTTCATAAAGTGGGTTTCGACCTGATTGCCCCAAAATGGTGCAAGATATAAGAGGTTATTTATAAAGTAAACCTTAAGACCCAAGAAACCGGGTTTCTTTGAAACTAAATGGGGATTCGATACTCTACCCATAGAAACCCGGTTTCTCCCTTACCCATAGACTTAATATTTACTTGCGAAATGGTCTCTAACACACAAGACTAATAAACATCGACTTTTTGTCACCTGTCTACAATTTGTAAAATTTCGCTGCTATCCTCTAAGTCTTTGTTTAAATGAAATTGCAGCCTTTGGTTCAAAATTAATAAAACAAAAGGAATATCATCTACTAAATATCTCTTCCATAACCTTTTTGGCTCACAGTATAGTCTAAAGAACCATTCTAATCCAATTTCACTCATCCATTTAGGCGCTCGTTTGACATTTCCGGCTTCAAAATCAATGGTTGCTCCTAATGCCATAAATATTTTGATAGATGACAGTTTGTTTTTATATTTGTATATCCATTTTTCTTGTTTTGGTGATCCAACTCCTACTACTAAGACTGTAGCACCAGATTGGTTAATCATATCAACTATTTTCTGGCATTCTGCTTGATTGTTTTCAAATCCAAAGGATGGAGAATATGAAGCTACAACAATTTCTCTACCTACTTTGCGATTGATTTTATATTGAGCTTGATGAGCAACTCCTGGAGCAGCTCCCAAAAGGAAAATTTTGATATCTGGGTTATCTTTATGAAATTTGTAAAAAGCAGGAAAAAAATCTGAGCCAGAAATTTTTTGTCTCAAGGGTGTACCTAAGATTTTGGAAGCGTACAATACAAATTGACTATCACAAAGTTTATAATCGCTAATTTGATAGGCTTCCATAAAATCAGGATCTTTTCGCAGCTTAATCAGATGATCTACATTGGGAGTAAATAAAACGCCTGACTTGAAACTTTTCAAGAATTCAGTTTCTGAAACATTATCAATTTCTATATTTAAAATTCTTACTTTTTTCATGTTCACACCTACTACAAAATAAGAGTTATTGAATGCCAATACCCTGTAAAAAATCAGTTAGACTTATATGTTTTTAGCGCTAGATTATCCCGAAAAAATAATTCAAAAAGCTTATTTTTCCAGGATGTACCCTGACCTATTTACTTTTATTGAAAAGGTAGAATATCTCATATTTCTGCGTGCAACAATAATTCGCTATGTATGATGCACAACGATGAATATGGATTGAATATTTCTTTCAGCTTTTAATGTATCATGCAAATAAGAGAAACCACAGTAGGTTCACTGAGGATTTTACAAAAACATTAAATGAAGTATATCTAAATTAAAGAATGCCTGAAAAAACTCTGACAGAATTTATAAATATATAAATCATAAAAGCTTGTAGGGAAAAGCTTTTGGCATAATTAACGGAGATACTTTGTAAAAAAAATATTTTCTGGAAAATTATAAAGTTTTTATGAAGAGATAAACTATAAAAAGTCTCTGATTAACTCTAATTTTCACATGTAACAAATCAGTTGATCGTCTTTTTAGAGAATTCTGTCAGATATTAATCCACCTGTTGTCTTATTTGCTTGATATTATCCATGACTTTGTTCCATAATTCTTGATTATTTTGTTGCTGGAAAAAGTCAGCTGCTCGCTGTAAGTCCCCTATTGCTCCCTGTTTGTCTCCTCTAGCAGCGCGAGCATTGCCTCGATTATTGTAAGCAGCAGCAAATTTTGGATTGAGACGAATTGCTTGGTTGTAGTCTGCAATCCCTCTGTTACTGTCTCCTGTAGCAACGTAGGCATTTCCCCGGTTATTATAGGCTACAGCATACTTAGGATTGAGGCGAATTGCTTCGTTGTAATCGGCGATCGCACCTTTTTGATCTCCTCTAGCAGCACGGGCATTCCCCCGGTTATTATAAGCTTCGGCATATTTAGGATTAAGGCGAATCGCTTCGTTATAATCTTGAATGGCTCCGTTATTGTCTGCTTGAGCAGCACGGGCATTCCCCCGGTTATTATAAGCCTGGGCATCCTCAGAATTAATCCGAATGGCTTTGTTATAATCGGCGATCGCTTTTTGTCTATCACCTATATCAAAATAGACAAGACCCCGACTATTGTAAGCAGTTCCATAGTTAGGATTGAGTTCTATTGCCTTAGTATAGGCTGCGATCGCCCCTTGCGCGTCTCCTTCAACATGTTTATACTGACCCTGAACATAAAAATCCCTGTCTGTTGATGGTTGAGTAACTCGACGTCTGGGAGGATTAACTCCAATTTCTGTTACCAATACATCTTTGTTCTGTCCGCAGGAAATAATTGTGGTGCCAACAAATATACTTAATATCAGTATGCCCAATATCTTACGCACGTTCTTCCATTCTTGATTCAGTAACAATATTTTCATCATCATAATTTTCTCAATGTAGCAATGCGATTTAATTCCTGTTGGCTTGGGTAGTGCAGTTATATTTACTGGTAGAGGTAGGGAATAGGGAATAGGGAATAGGGAATAGGGAATAGGGAATCGCTACCAAGTAAATCGGCGGAAATAAATATAACTATGTTACGAAACGTAAATAGCCCTGAAATCTTTACCAATGACCAATGACAAATGACGACCCTAACTGTTTCGCTTTATTTGTACCGACCTACTTACACAATTTCAGTCTCCTTGGGTAGACTAATGGGAGATTAAGGTTTTTAACCTCCAAGCTTAAGGATTACTCTGGGAGAAGATACCTGTGTGGACTGCGACATAACTGTTACCAGGTCAAATATTTAATTAGATTTTCACTCCCATCTTTTGAGCTTGTTTCTTTGTATAAATACAAAATAAAATAAGATTTCTATATTAATTTACTACTAATGAAGACTGCAATTTTTTTGAATTTGAATAACTATAAATATATTTTATTCATAAATTCTTATTTATAGTATTTTTTTTAAATACAAATAACTGTTATTCACTAACAATTAATAGATATATCATATTTTTTGAGTTTGTTCTAGCACATCTAAAATATATCGAAATCCAATTGTATTTTTGAATTGATGTGTAGGGAAAGGCAATTCTTAATCAAGCATCCCAATTTTTGAAAAACACCCAAAGCTGAGAATAACTCATATCTTGCACCACTGTCATAAAACAGCTTCCGATGCGAATATTGATCTATCAAAATTCTAATTTTTCGTTTATAAACCCGGTTTATCTGTCCTTGTTGCAACTGGTACAAGATATCAGATAACCTGTGGGTGTATAAATTCTAAATCAGTGGAAGATTATGTTATTAATGGAAAATTTACTTAGTAAATAATAAATCTACCATAAACTTATTGGTAAAAATTTATCTCCTTGTCTCTAGAAGTTATAAAATAAGGAATAACCCTTAGTATCCCCTAAAATCATCAACAAACAAGTAACTGTTGATAATTTTAACCAAAGATACTAGGTAAAATACGTATAAAATTCATTTTTGTAGCATCTTCACCCTTGTGGCATTTAGTATGACTTCCCAAATTAAATTTTTGATGTGTCCCCCTGACCACTATGATGTGGATTATGTGATTAACCCCTGGATGGAAGGGAACATCCATAAATCATCACAAGACCGAGCTGTGGAACAGTGGCAAAAACTACACCAAATTATTAAAGAACACGCAGTTGTAGACTTGGTGCCACCAGAAAAAGGTTGGCCGGATATGGTATTCTCTGCTAATGCTGGCTTGGTGTTGGACGATACTGTAGTATTGAGCCGTTTTTTACACAAAGAACGTCAGGGTGAAGAACCGTACTTTAACCAGTGGTTTGAAAAAAATGGTTACACAGTGCATGAATTACCCAAAGATTTACCTTTTGAAGGTGCAGGGGATGCACTGCTGGATCGGGAAGGACGTTGGCTATGGGCTGGATATGGTTTCCGTTCGGAATTAGATTCTCACCCCTATTTAGCGAAATGGCTAGATATTGAGGTGCTATCTTTACGGTTAATAGATGAGCGCTTCTATCACCTAGATACTTGCTTTTGTCCCCTAGCTAACGGTTATTTACTGTATTATCCCCCCGCTTTTGATTCCTACTCTAACCGCTTAATTGAGATGCGAGTAGCACCAGAAAAGCGGATTGTAGTTGCAGAACCCGATGCCGTGAACTTTGCCTGTAATGCGGTAAATATTGATCGCATTGTAATTATGAATAAGGCTTCTGAGGGACTAAAAACACGGCTTGGGGATGTTGGCTTCCAAGTGATAGAAACCCCACTAACAGAATTTCTCAAAGCTGGTGGTGCGGCTAAATGCCTGACTTTGCGGGTAACGGAACCACTCATAGAAGAACGCCATGCCAATATACCATTAGAAAGTCGGGTTATTCAATTAGAAGGGCATTTACTGGATGCTGGTTTAATTAACCGTGCCTTGGACTTAATTGTAGACAATGGTGGTAGCTTCCAAGTTCTCAACTTTAACTTAGGAGAACAGCGACAAAGTACTTCAGCAGCTGAGGTAAGGGTTTCAGCACCTTCCCACGAGTTGATGGAAGAAATCATCTCCCAGTTGATTGATTTAGGTGCAGTAGACTTACCCCAAGACGAACGGGACGCTAAATTAGAACCAGTGATCCAAAATGGGGTTGCTCCCGATGACTTTTACGTCACTACCATTTATCCCACGGAAGTACGAATTAATGGTCAGTGGGTGAGGGTGCAAAATCAGCGCATGGATGGGGCGATCGCTATTAGCCAAACCCCAGAAGGTCTAATTGCCCGATGTAAGATATTGCGGGATGTAGAAGTCGGGGAACAGGTGGTAGTAGATGTACAAGGTATCCGCACCATCCGCAAGCCAGAATCCCGAGAGCATCGAAATCAGCAAGAATTCAGCTTTATGTCGGCGGGAGTTTCCAGCGAACGGCGTGTAGAATTAATCGTTGAACAAGTGGCTTGGGAACTACGTAAAATTCGTGATGCTGCTGGTAAAGTAGTTGTCACCGCCGGACCAGTAGTAATTCACACTGGCGGTGGCGAACATCTGGCAAGATTGATTCGGGAAGGATACATACAAGGACTGTTGGGTGGAAATGCGATCGCCGTCCATGACATCGAACAATCCATGATGGGTACTTCCTTGGGTGTGGATATGAAGCGCGGTGTAGCAGTGCGCGGGGGACATCGCCACCACCTGAAGACAATTAATACCGTTCGCCGTTACGGTAACATCGCCAAAGCTGTAGAAGCGGGGGTTATAAAGAGTGGCGTCATGTACGAATGCGTCCAGCAAAATGTACCCTTTGTGCTTGCTGGTTCCATTCGGGATGATGGTCCCCTACCCGATACCCAAATGGATTTAATTAAGGCACAGGCAGAATATGCCGAATTGCTTAAAGGTACGGAAATGATTTTAATGCTGTCATCAATGCTGCACTCCATTGGCGTGGGTAATATGACCCCCGCAGGAGTGAAGATGGTATGTGTGGATATAAATCCGGCAGTAGTAACTAAATTAAGCGATCGCGGTTCTATCGAATCTATGGGTGTAGTCACGGATGTAGGATTATTCCTGAGTCTATTGATACAGCAGTTAGATAAGTTGACAAGTCCCTATACCCAAGTTGGTTAGAACAGGACTTTGGCTGTAGGTAAATTTCCTTTTGCAGGAACTCAACTCCAGAATTAAGGGAAAGTACTATCCTCTACAGCTTTTGGTGCGTTAGACTAAAGTCATAACGCACCCTACGGCTCTTCGTTTCAACAACAGGAGTATGTCAAATACAGATGGAACACTTTTTGCAAAATTCGATGTAGTCTAGATAAAGGTAGATATTTTTTCGGATCATTTGCTATAAAAAGAAAAAATCCCCCAGTAGCTATCAACCAACCGGGGGAGTGAGTTATCAGGGTGCATCTACCAATATATTGTTCTGGGTGCAATACCGTTTTCCGGATAAATTAGTGAGAAAAATTACATAAATAACTATTGCTAGGAATAAAAAAATCCCCCAGAGGCTATCAACCAACCGGGGGAGTGAGTTATCAGGGTGCATCTACCAATATATTTTTCTGGGTGCAATACTGTTTTCCGGACAAATTAGTGAGAAAAATTACACAGATAACTATTGCTAGGAATAAAAAAATCCCCCAGAGGCTATCAACCAACCGGGGGAGTGAGTTATCAGGGTGCATCTACCAATATATTGTTCTCAGTAAAACTGGCGTTTTCCGGACAAATTAGTGAAAAACGGTTAAAGTTAGTTTTAGGGATAAAAAAATCCCCCAGAGGCTATTAACCAACCGGGGGAGTGAGTTATCAGGGTGCATCTACCAATACTTTGTTCTAGGAGTAACCAATATGTTCCGGATAAATTTGCCAAAATGCAGGTGGAAAATTGATCACACATCCAAAAAAATCTCTCGCTGTCAGTCTGCTAACTAGGGGAGTGGGTATTTTCAGTATATCTACCATTTTTTATTGTATAAAGTAAGCCAAGGAAAATAATGATTGAAAAATGAAAAAATCCCTAGTTAGGATTGAGTAACTGGGGGAGTTGATTATTAGAGTGTATCTATGACAATATTTTATTTTAGGGAATAACGAAGATACTCTGAGTAAATCTACCAAAAAGTCGCTAGTCGCTTTGTCATAAAAAAACCTAGTGGGTCGCAGCCCACCAGGAGGATTCAAGATCAAGTTGCATCTACCTATATGATGTTCTAGAGGTAAACATCATCCTCCGGATGAAATTTTTGGTCTCGACAATTTTTGTTTGCCAAATCAAAAACAACCTCCAGAGGTATTTAGTCCACCAGGAGATTTTCAGATTAAGTTGCATTGACCAATCAAGGTGTGATGGTCAACAAGGATGTTATTCGGGTAAAGTTAAAGGTAAAACAACCGAATTCAGAAACATTCAGCGGCAGGATGCATCTTAGGTATCAGAAGCGGCGAAACATCGGCTTAAATATGAATCGCGTTTCAAACCAGATTGGATAGGCAAACAGGAGAAGTTGTGACCCAGGAATTTCACATTTCCGTAACTCCAGTAGGGAACAATTACTACTTGGTGCGCACGGAACAAGTCGCACCTGGGGTGCCATTGGCGGAAGAACTGCTAAATTGGCCTGTAGATAAATGGTTAGCTACTGCTGGACACCTGATGAACGATCCTCTCAAATCGGTGTTACAGGGAAATGCAATGGGGTTAAGCACCAGTCTCGAAGAGACGAATGTGAGAAACTCCCACAACCTATTGGCACTTGGGGAGGAACTTTATAAGGAACTTTTTCAAGGCACCCTCAGAGATAGTTTAATTGCAGCACAGAGTATTGCTCAGAATCACCAAGATGAGCTGCATTTGCGTTTGGGGTTAAAAGATGCTAATTTAGCGCGTCTACCTTGGGAAGTAATGAATGCAGGCGATCGCCCTGTGGCTACAGGTCCTTATGTTACTTTTTCCCGCTATCAAACTGGAATCACCTTAAAATCTCGGCTGTTATCCACCCATATACCAGCACCAGGGGATGAAGGGTTGATAAAAGTTTTGATGGTCATAGCTTCTCCCACAGATCAAGTTCGTTTGCATTTGTTAACACAAGAAGCAATTAAATTGCAAGATGAACTTCAACGTCAGCCAGCAAATTTCGGTGAGTTTGGCAACCTCAAGCCACATATTCAACTGACGGTATTGGAACAACCAGGACGGGAAGAATTAACTCAAGCCCTAGAACAAGGACAATACCATATTCTACATTATTCTGGTCACAGTAATGTGGGTGCTAAGGGTGGCGAGATTTATCTTGTAAATCGTAGAACTGGCTTAACAGAAACCTTGAGTGGCGACGATTTAGCAGGATTATTGGTCAATAATGAGATCCAAATGGCTGTGTTTAACTCCTGTTTAGGAGCATATGCGGCTACTTCCAATGCCACCACAGAAACAGGGGAGCGTAATCTCACCGAAAGTTTGATTAAACGGGGTGTGATGAGTGTTTTGGCAATGTCAGAACGCATTCCCGATGAAGTCGCGGTTTTACTGACCCAATTGTTTTATCGCAATTTGTCTTTGGGATATTCTGTGGATGTATGCGTAACTCGTATGCGTCAGGGATTGATTTCTGCCTATGGCTCTCACCAAATGTACTGGGCACTACCCATTTTATATCTCCAGCCAGGATTTGATGGTTATTTTTGCCCAGGAATTGCTACAGATGCCATTCATGACCTATTTAATGAATATGATCCCTATTTAACAGCAACCCCAAATATGTACTTAATGGGGGCAAATGATGGCGACATAGATTTACCAAGCCAAGAGGTGCCCCCTAGTTTGCCACAGCAATCTTCGGAATTGGACTGGCTAGGAGAAGATTCCTGGGACGATTTGTTGGATGAAATCCAGGATGATGATCCAGCCTATGCAGATGATTCGGCAATGGTTGCCGATTTACTGCGTCACCTACAAGATCCCACAACTACGGAAGTATCTTCTTTACAAGCTGAATTGGTACAATCACCAGATAATAGTCTTCAGGGACAGCAAAATTTAGGAGAATTAGCTGCTTTTGAGGATGGTGCTTCTTTATGGGGAGAAACCCACAATCAAAGTCTACCCCCTCTACCCCACAAGGAATTAGCCCAGACTAGTACTCCCCCCGAAACCCAACAAGGACAATCAACAACCAATATCGGTGCAAATCAAGGCAATTCCTCTGACAACTTTTCTGGTTCCCAATCACCTGCAAAAGGTAATTCTAAAGTCAAAAAATGGACGATTTTTGGCATCGTAGGAGCAAGTTCTATTGCCGCAATTCTGGGTGTAAGTTGGTGGTGGGAAAATCAACGGTTGTCGAAGTTTGCTGATATACCTCCGATTCCCACCCAATCATCACCTAATGGTTCTTCCCAAATTAATTTAAAGACAGCTGCAACAGCAATTGTAACTGCCCACGCTACGGAAAAACTCAGCCAAGGAGATTTAGAAGCAGGATTGTCAGCGACAGAAGAATTACTGAAGCGCAATGTTCTTCCTAATGCTCGAATAGCACTGGCTGTAATACCTACAGAACAAGCTAATGATGCCAGAGTTAACTTTTTGAAGGGAAGATTGGCTTGGCAGTCTATCCAATTGAGAGATCGAACCGAAACAACGGAAACAATTGACGATGCTCGTCGTTACTGGGAAAATGCGGTGAAAGCAGACCCAGAATCGATATTGTATAGCAATGCTTTGGGATTTGCTTACTATGCAGAAGATAAGTTAAATCGAGCCAATGATTTTTGGTTTAAAGCCATTAGGTTAGCTGATAAACAACAAAATACATCTGCAACTAATGTATCCCACCCGAAGAAGGTACCTAAAGATACTTTAACAGCTTATGCGGGGTTAGCCATTGGTTTGTATAAATCCTCTGAACAGATGGAACCTGGAAATAAACGGGATCAATATCTTAACAAAGCTGTCAAATTACGTCAAATGGTTCTCAAAGGAGATAAAACACATTTTCAATTGAAACAATTATCTCAAAATTGGCTGTGGTCTGAGCAAGCAATTGCTGATTGGAAGTCTCTTCTGGAGGTTAAAAGTTAACTTATATAGCCGTTTTCACTTTTTGTGCAATACAGACGCTTACCTCACCCAAGTGAAAACCACTGTAGTTTTGTGGAATGGGCATCTTGCCCGTTGCTTATATAGCGATTTTACGTTAACTACAATACAAAGGGAATCGAAATTAGGACGGGCAGGGATGCCCGTCCCACAAGAATATATTTGATTTAGGTGAAAAACGCTATATTTTCGATTTTGGGTGTATTACACGGAAATCTCACCCTGTTCTGAGGAAGATTTATACCCACCTTTCGGGGAAATGGATTTGTAAAGAGTTCACTTGTGGAACCCTTACACAGAGAGGGTTTGAGATACCCTAATCGACGCATCTGTGAAAAATGTCAAAAATTTGGAAAAAAATGTCCATTTTGTAGCCTGGAAACCTTGCTGCATAAGGCATCGATTCATCTCAACTAAATTATGCCGTTTTCAATGTTCTGGGGAGTAGCGTCGATTTACCCACCATAGTGAAATAATGATATAATTTTTGAGACTTTTGTGTTAAGATATTGACTGATTACTTAAGGCTTGCTGAATAAAATTATAAGGTAGACCAAATAAGGGTTTTCAGGCTTTTTTAACCGAATAAATGCAAGGTTCATAACATCTAGAGGCTCAAAAACCTTGCACTTTTGTGGGAGACTCCTAGGTAAAAAGCCAAAATTAAGTGATGAAACTGTTAAGAGTTCCTCGTTAAGAGTTCCCTATCCTAACCATAAGACTTTTACAGCTAACGCTGCGCTACGCGAACGGCAAACCCTACATAGTTAACCAATTTTGAAATTACGAACACTAGCTTTGATTTGCTGGGAAATTTCCACGGTTTTTTGCAGGGAAGCGGAAAATTTACGAGAAGAACTGCTAGTCATTTCAGATACTTTAGTAATTTCTTTCATGGCATTGCTCACTTCTTGGGAAGTTTCCACTTCGGATATACTGGCAATGGAAATAGAATGCACCAGTAGATCAATTTGACGACATAGGTCAAAAAGATGATTTAAAGAAAGTTTTGTAGTTTCTACTAAATGAGTGCTTTCTACAACTTTTGTGTTTCCCACCTCCATTGCCTGGAGTAACTCTTTGATATGCTGTTGGATATTGGTGAGAATGCTTTCAATTTTAGCAGTAGCAGCAGCGGTTCGAGTTGTCAATGCAGCTACTTCTTGGGTCACATTTTCACCCCCGCGAATGGCTAATAAATTGATTTCCATGGCAATTTGGTTAATTAATGACACCATGGGGGAAATTTCTTGGGAAGATTCTCCCAAAAGTTTGATTTTGTCAGCAGCACCCTCAAAGGTTTCTCCTACACTGAGAATATTTTCTCCAGTTGCAGTTATGGCTGTATAATTACTATCAGCATCGCAGGAGGCTGCACAAGCAACCGTAGCCACTTGTTTAGAATTTTGTACTATCTCTTTCATTGATAGCCGCATTTGCTCAACAGCGTCGAGGGTACGGCTGATTTCCTGTGACTGTTTGAGTGCAGCTATTGCTAGTTGTCCTATTGCTCCAGAATTTTCGGCGATCGCTCCATGCATTTGCCGATCCGCAAGTTGCACTTGGGTAACAATTTCCTGCAAATTATCTGCGATGGCGTTAAAAACTTGAGCAACCTGACCTACTTCTCCATCATTTACTTTAGCACGGATATTGAGGTTTCCTCTAGCTAATTCTGTAACGGAATTGAGCAAAGTTTGCAGTTGTTGTTGTAGTTGGAGATTTTGTTGCAGTTGTTGTTGTGTCTTTATTTCTGCTTGTAAACCTGCTGTTTCGCTTAATTCTAAAACATTAGCTCGCTCTAAGGCTAGTCCTACATGTCTTGCTAATTGATCCAACAAATCAATTTCCGATTGTTGCCATACACGGGGTTTAGAAATATCATGGGCAATTAGTAATCCGCAGAATTTTTCACCTAAGAAAATTGGTGCTACTAAATTAGTAGTAACTGCAAATGATTCTTGGAGGCAAATTTGACTTTCAACGGTATCAACTTGTTCAATGGTTTGGGAAATTAAGATAGAACCTTGGTGAAACTGTTCTACATAATCCTGTACCCAAGGTTCTTGTAATTGATTTCCTAAGGTTGAATCTAAATTTTCAATTGCCGATTCTGCGACAATATTTGCTTGCCAATTTGCATCAAACCTACAGAGAAGTACTCGCTCTACCTTTAAAGCTTTTTGAACATTTTCAACCGCCAAATTGCAAATATTTTGAGATTTTAAAGAACCAGACATATTTATGGCAAGTTCTTTGATAGCCTGTGTATTTTCTAGTAAACTCAGACGTTCTAAACTCAATCCTAATTGCACAGACAATTGGCTCAAAAAGTGAACTTCAAAATGCTGCCAAATATGAGGTGCCCAACAGTAATCAGCCATCAGGAAGCCAAAGATTTCATTATCTTTGATAATTGGTGCAATTAAAGTAGCTTTGATGTGTAATTGTTGCATCAAGCGCAAATATTCGGAAGAAAAGTTTCCTTCCCAGATATTATTAACAGCTATCATGCCATTTTTTTGACAAGCTGCTATTAGTTCTTGGATAATGTCAGGATTTTCGATATTTTCGCTGACATTTCTCGGTAACCCAGCAACTCTAGATTCGGCTACTACTTGCAAGGAATTACGAGATTTGAAGTTATAGATGACCACTCTATGGGCTTTTAAAGCTGCTCTTGTTTCTGTGACTGTTGTTGTTAGTAAATCATCGCTGTTAAGGGAATGACTAATTGAATTTAATATGTTGGTAAAGGACTGTAATTGTTTGGTTTCAGCTATTTGTTTGTTTTGCAGTTCTTGTAGTTGATCGACGATGCGATTAATGTTAGCACTCAAGCTAGCCAATTCGTTTTCACCTTGTATGGGAATCCGCGTATTTAAATTACCTTTAGCCAGTTTGCTAACTGATTTTGTCACATTCAAAATCGGTAAAGTTAAACGATTAGTTATAATAATTACTGCTGCTCCCACTAATAATGCAGTAACTAGACAATTCATGCCTAATATCAGCAATAATTTCCTTTGAATGGCACTTTCTTGCTGATGATTAGCAATTTCTGTAGTGATAGATGGTGTAGCTAAAGAGTAAGTTAGAGTGCCAACTCCCAAGACTGGCAAAACAGCAATACCAATAGCAAATGTAGTTGCTTTAGTACGTAAACTTGCCCCTTTCAACCAAGAAATAACAGCATTTACAGGAAAATTTTGAGAATAAATCTTGGGCTGAATAACTGTTTCCATTCCGCGAGATACTGTTATTCTTTTCTGGTTAAAATTCCTGTTGGCAGAGGGGATTGTTTTTCTATTATTAATTTTATGAATCATCAAGAAATTCCCATGTGTGTAAACTTTGATTTGTTGTGTAATCTCAACAATATGAACAATAGGATAAATGTGCCACTTGAAATCAATGGTTATTTGAACATAAGATTTGCCTATGATTCATTTTTGTAAATTATCAAAATAGGTATAGCTTTTCTCAGTCTGGTGAAGTACAGATGAAATTACTAAAATTATTGTGGGGTAGAGAGCAGCGCGTTGCGGGGGTTCCCCCCGTTGTAGCGACTGCGGGGCATCCTTGCCTGCCCTTTTGTACTTCAGCAGATTAGGAAGCGCTATAATCAATCAAGATATTTAAAAATATTCTTCATTAATTGCCATTGTGTAAACGGTTTAGTTAAACAACCAGAAGCTCTAAACAATTTTGATTTAACTCTATCGATGAACTCAGTTTTTTCCGTCACAAAGATAATAGGAACTGTTTTGAAATCTGAATGCTTACGCAACAAATAACATATTTCATAACCGTCTACATTGGGCATTTCAATGTCTAAGAAAATGATATCTGGTTTCAAATTAATAATTTCCATTAAAGCTTGTAAGGAATCTTGAATACAATGTACGGAAAAAATCCGCTCATCTAAACAGTCATTGATAATATTTAAAACTAAAGGATTATCATCAACACAAACTATTTTATACAGTTTTTGCTCAGTTAATTCTTTGGCAATTTCCCAACTCTTGTTATGATTAATTTCAGTTTGGGAAGATAAACCTTGTTGTAAATATGCTGTAGCCAGTTCGTTTTCAGAAATCTGTAACTTTGTCCTTCTTGTTCGTGGTAAATCTTGCTGCTTTCTGCTGACAAAATTAGAACGCTGAATTTGTGCAAAAGGAGACTGAATGTTTAACTGACTTTGGCAGCGCTTTTGACACTTTTTGACTAATACACGTAAATCTAGATAACAAAATTTTGGCATGTCATCTAAAAAACTCTCTGGAGAAAATTCATAACTCCCACCTTCTAACTTCAGCAATGATTTCAGTATATCTATTGCTAATTCTTCAATCAATATACCCGCTTGTTCTCTATGAATATACTTGTGTTTAATTAACCAACAAATAGCTAGATACTCTGGATTTGGTATTGCTTGATGTTCAATGCTATTTTCAAAAATTACCTGTAAATGTCGATAAATTTTGTTGTCAAGAGTAGAAATACTCTGATTTAAATCATGTAATTTTTTGTAGAGAATATCAAACATTTTATGGGAATATGAAGCATAAATTAATCTCCCATCTTTAAAATACATAGACCAATAATAGGAACTACTAAATATTTTTAAACACCCAGTAGCAGATTTTACAGATATTTGTTTAAGTAAAGATATAGTTTGAATTTTTTGATAAAACCTATATCTACCAACAGGAAGCGTATTCATATATATAGTTTTTCCTCTAATCGATATTATATGCCAAAATAATTTTTGTGTCGATTTTGAGCTACAGGAATTTAGTTTGATTTGTGTTGGCGTAGCTTACACTTTAAAGCATAAGTCTTCGTAGCATTTCACATAGACTTTTCATGGCTAGGTCTATTGCAAAAATAAAATAGTAACCCTATATAGATACAACAAGTAAATCAAAATATTGTTGTAAAATATTACATTTTTGCAAAATTTTTGACATTTGGAAAAATTCAATAGTTTTTCTACAAAAATATAAATCTAATTGGAAACTTACATTTTGGTTTATTTTCAACTTCAATAAAAGTAAATAAACCAGGTTTATAAACTCATATCTTGCACCACTGACATTTTGCACCAAAGTATTAATACTGGTTTTTGATATTGTTAATAAACATATATTTTTATCTTACTTTTCACGGGATTTGGACAACCTCTCCCCCTTACCTTGTCGGGAAGGGGGTTGGGGGGTTAGCTTTTCCACATAATGTGAAAAGTTAGGTTAATGATAGTGCAAGATATCAGTAAAGAAAGCTTATTTTTGTCAAAAAACAAAAAACAAGCATATATAGTATAGTTATTTGTCTAAAACTATACTTAAAATGACATTTGTGAATTTATAAATATCCTCTAACACCATTTGCAACAAGGGGAAAAAATCGAGTGTATTAGGAATATTAACCTGTAAAAACCTTAACAGCGTGTTTATAAATAAAAGATAAAGACCAAAGAAACCGAGAATTTGAGTATGTATACCAAAAGAAAGCCGGTTTCTGTACTCTCACCAGAGTTTTATATTTATTTTATAAACATCCTCTAATCTTTCATTTATAAAACCAGTTTCAGCAGACAGGTGGAAGATGTCAGTTATGGTGGCTTCTTGAAGCGTGAAATTATAATATCACTTATCCCCAACCAACAACAGTCTATCTAATCCCCTAATTTCTCTTTTATTCTTCCTGACTTAAAAATAGGAGGTTTTTGTAATCCAATAGTCACCCTAGATAATTCTGGCTACTAAATCCTGAAATTGAAAAATCACAAAACCAGCTAAACAATATTAATTTAGAAAATATTCTATCAAAGATAACAAATCTTTTTTGTGGGAAGATATACAGTTATCAATCTATGAATAGCGTGAAAAAAATCCTAGTCAGAGATTCGTACCAGATTTTGCTGTATTGATTCCTCTTTGGGGCATTTTGGATCCCCCGGTGTTCGCGCAGCGTTTTCGCGCAATAGCAAGAACACATATCTTGCACATGGGCTAGAAACCGGGTTTATTGGGAATAGTGGTTTGTCCCATAAAATATGATGGGGTTTCCATCACACCCACCTGGGACTATAAGTCCCAGTCTAATAGTCAAAGTCATATAAATATGACTATAAAACTAGCCATCAAAACTAATGGGACAGAACAATACTTACCTGTCAAAACCCTAATTTTTGGTTAAAAAACCCCGGCAGTTGCTATAACGGGGGGTAGACGACGGTCAGGAGGCTTCACTCTCAAAAGAAGCCGCACTCTCAAAAGAAGCCGAGTGACCCTCGTCTACCGCGTCTACGGAGAGTACCCCAACGCCAGTTCACTCAACGCGCTTAACCCGCGCACGTGACTGGCTCCG
>JASJCY010000149.1 GCA_030065825.1 Nostocaceae cyanobacterium
TAAATTCTAAATTCTAAATTCTAAATTCTAACTCTTAAGTCCTAGCTATCAAAACAATTCCAAATTCTAAATTGGTATTGGTAACTCCTAACTCCAAATTATTAACTTCTAAATTCTAAATTCTAAATTCTAAATTCTAAATTCTAAATTCTAAATTCTAAATTCCAAATTGATATTGGTAACTCCTAACTCTAAATTATTAACTCCTAACTCCAAATTATTAACTTCTAACTCCTAACTCCTAACTCCTAACTATCTATTTTTGAGATTTAGCTTCCAAGTTTTCTAGACGGCTTTTGAGTTCTTGGTTTTGTTGTTTAAGTTGATCCAACTCTTCCCGCAGCTGACGCAGGGTTTTGTCTGTACCAAGATTCTTTTGTACCTTAGTAATTTCTTCGTCAGCATAGCGACGCACCCGTCCATCAGGGGTTTGTTCTCCTAAAGAACGCAAAATTCCAATGGCTTTGGGAGTTTCCATTTGTCCTAAGGCTGTTACCACCGCTACCTGAGTTAAAAAGAAAGTTTCTTTACTCAGTTGTACCAATTGTTCTAAAATTCGTTCTAGATTTGGGGGAGTTTGACCGACAGAAATCTTCCCTAAAGCCCGAATTGCTGCTAATCGTAAGGGTTGGGGTATGCCAATTTTGGTATATTCCACAATCAAATCTAAAGCTGCTTCTGAGGTTTTGAGTTCTGCTAATCCTGCGATCGCACCGCTACGCACAACTTCGTTCCAACCAGCTTTTTGTTCTAAAACAGTTTTCAGTAGCTTTAATACCTTTTCTTCCTTAGGTTTCTCTGTAACTGTAAAGCCAGCTATTTTGCCTATGGCAGTACAGGCAGCTGCTTCTACATAGTAACTATCATCCCCGTCTTTTACCAAGCTTTTTAAAGCCTTGTAGCTGTTATAGGTTTTAATTTCTCCCAGTGCATTCACCACTGCACGTCGCACCCGGGGATTTTCATCTTTTAAGCCGGGAACTAAGGCATCAAAAGCTTGATCTAATTTAATTTCTGCTATTTGTTTAGCAACTTCACCCCGTACACCCCAAAATGTATCATTTTGCAAAGCCCCAGACAACGCTTTCAGTGCTTCTAAACCGCCTTTTTTCCCTAAAGTTTTGGCTGCGTGGATACGTGCGATGGGGTCAGAATCAAATTCCAATTGTGCCTTTAATTCGGGGAGGGGATACTCCAGGGAAACTGTTTTCAAGATATGATTGCCAACATCAAAGCTGACAAACTGGGGTTTTTCTGGGAGGGGGAAGTAAAAAGTTTGTTCCACCTCATGTACCCTGACCTTAAAAGTTGTCAGTTGTACCTCCTCACCCATATAACCAAAACCAATGGGGATTTTCAGGTCAAATAAGCTGTTAGTGCTATTTTTACCTTCTTTAGCCTGGGTTTGAGTTACCGTTATTTTTGCTATATTACTATCTTCATCCCAAGAGTAAGCTACCTTGTAGTCCGGATGTCCACCACGAAAAACATACTGGTCAAATAGAAACATTAAGTTCCGTCCCGTGGCTTTCTCAATTGCCCTCAACAAATCTATGGTTTCTACCGTACTATGGGCATTATCTCGGACAAAAGTTTGGATTGCTCTCCAAAATAGTTCTTCCCCTAATTCTGCCCGCAGCATATGATAAACACAACCGCCTTTCTCATAGAGGTGGCGATCGTAAAGTTCAATGGCTTCCCGGTAGACGTGGGTGACTATGGGACGGCGATAGCGTTCGTTATCTTCGCTGAGATAATTGCGAATATCTTGTAGACGATAATAGGCTGCTTCATCACTGCCATATTCATGTTCTGCCCACATCACCTCGGAATAGGTAGCCATTCCTTCCTTAATCCAAGCATGGGACCAATGTTTAATTACTACCAAGTCCCCAAACCATTGGTGTGCTAGTTCGTGAACAACCAACCTTTCGGTATTACTGTTATCCAATGCTGCCCTTGCATCAAGCAAACATCTATCAGTTAACAGGGTGGTGGAAGTGTTTTCCATACCACCAAAGATAAAGTCATCAACGCAGACTTGGGCATATTTGGGATAAGCATAGGGATACCCATATTTTTGGCTGAGAAACTCCATCATTCGGGGAGTTTTACCCATACTCCGGTGAGCATCTTTTTCCCGTCCCTTGTCTACGTAGTAGGTAACTTGCTTATCATGCCAATGGTCGCGTATTTCTGCGAAATCACCTACAGCTAGAGTCATTAAATAGGTGGGATGAACTTGGGACTGAGACCAGTGATAAATTTTATCATCGCCATCTTCATCGGTAGCAATTAATTCCCCATTAGAAATTGCCATTAACTTTTTGGGAACCCGGACACGAATTTCACTCTTTGATAACTGTCCGGGATAGTCAAAACAGGGGAACCAGAAGCGGGAATCTTCATCTTCTCCTTGAGTCCAGACTTGAGTTGGTTTGTGGGGATAGTGGCTATCTGGTTGAATAAAGTAAATTCCCCGTTGGGGTTGTTCTACCGAGTAGGCGATCGCAATTTTTAATTTTTTGTTCACCTGGGCAGGTGGATCTAGTTGCACAACCAGTTCTTCGCCGTCATAATTAAACTGTTGTTTGACATCATTCACCTGCACCGATGGGATATTTAAGTTGACAGCATTTAAATTCAAACGGTCAATACCATCGCGAATTGGTGCTAAAGTGATAATGCAAGTTCCTTGTAGGCTTTGTTTGGGGATATCCAAACTCAAGTCTAAAAAAATATGCTCTACCTGTCCAGGACGATCTGGATTGTAATGTGGTTTTGACCCTGGTAACTCAAAAGATTTGTGCTGGTTACTATCTGTATCAAAATAAGACTGTAACATTGATAGTTATTGACCTTATAATCCAAAAAAAGCCTTGTTAGATTTAGTTAAGACAAAAAGCAATATAAGCGTGTAGATTTTAAAAATACAACAGTTTTAGGGAAATATGTAAAAGTTAGTTTTCCCATTCCTGTTCCCCTGATGCTTTATGATATTATGCACCCTCTACTAATTGCATCGACAGTCTTAGACATTAATCAGTAATTTATGAGTTGTGAGTAGAAATACTCGCAAGCCTTTTTCTAGCTTAAGATAGTTTGGCGCTTTGTTGGGGGCTAATTTTTGCCAGTTAACAATACAGCGTTGCTAGATTTACTGATTTGGTGCGTTGTCTGTCAAATTAATTTTAGTTTACTAGATTTTATAAGTACAAATCGCATCAGTGAATACCGATTAACCAATTATTAGTATCTCATTAAAAATTTAAAATTAAAAATTAAAAATTTAAAATTGTTACATACTAGGCTTTTGTGATGTTTCAAATGGTTGGTTTATTTACTTTGCCTTCTTTCCTAGTCAAGGAAAATAGGGCTTTTTGACGATTAAAGTCCTGACTACAAATTAAGTAAAGTTTATTTGGCGACCTATAGGAGTAAATAGATCCGAAAACTCCACAATGACGGTTGTAGCTAATTGAATGACAATGTGGTCAGCAATTCATAGGATTCACAAAAATGCTAGAAACTAAATCAAAATTTTTAATCCCTATTTTGGGAGTTGGGGTAATTGTGGCAGGAAGTATAGCTGCCTATATGTACTTCAAAGCAGGACCATCAGGAAGTGCTGACGGTGTTGTTGCAAGTGCTAAAATAGTACCAGATGAAGCCCTGATGGCTACCTATATTACCACTAATCCACAAGCTTGGGCAAAGTTACAACAGTTTGGCACCCCACAAGCGCAAAAGTTGGTAAGTCAAGGTTTAGAAGATTTGGTCAGTAAACGTCTGCAATATTTCACTAAGAATACATTTAAAAACGGTAATATTTCTTACGAACAAGACTTAAAACCTTGGATAGGGGGTGTTACAATTGCTATGCTGCCATCAAATTCAATCCCAGAAGCACAGTCTCAAGGGTCAAAATCAGCAGCAACCCAAAAGCCTAATATCCTGATGGTGGTGGGTATAAAAGATAAACTCAGCGCCTTAAATTTTGCCAAAAAATTAAAGTCACAAAAAGGCGTCACATCTAAAGAAATTGACTATAAAGGTGAAAATATAGTAGAAACTACTACCAAAGGCAAATCTACTTATAGTGCAGTTTTAAATAATACTCACATTGTGGTTGCTCCCGAAAAATCAGCGGTAGTCCAAGCAATAGATACCTTTAAAGGAGAACCTTCCTTTGCAAGTAAAAAAGGTTTCAGTAGTCTTCTTGCTGGGGACATTAAATTAGAAAATACTGTTGCTCAAGTTTATGTACCTGATTATGCAGCTATGATGGAGCAATTAGACCTCTCCAGAAATGATATATCAACCCAGATTGCACAAAGCTTTTATATTCTTTTTCAAAGAAGTCTATTGCTAGGTAACAAAAACCCCGCGCAGTTAAAGGAGATAAAATCAATGGTAGCACGTGTGGGTGTGGATGATGCCGGGGTGCGAATGAAAGCGATCGCTAATTTAGATCCACAATTGAATAAATACGAGTATAAAAATACTTCTGGCAAGATAATATCTAAGTTTCCGGCAGATACCCTGGCTGTAGTTACTGGGGAGGGAATTAGCCGTTTGTGGTCAAAAACGGTAGAACAATCCAAAGATGACCCACAATTGAACCAAATAGTTAAGCAAGCGCGCACACAAGTCAAACAAACAGTCAATCTAGACTTAGATAAAGAAGTTTTTGGCTGGATGGATGGAGAATATGGCTTTGCTGCCATTCCCACCAACCAAGGACTACTAGGACAGTTTGGTTTGGGGGGAGTATTTGTATTGAATACTAGCGATCGCAAAACTGCTGAAGCTACTTTTACTAAATTAGATACTATTGCTAAAAAACAATACCGACAATTCCTGAAGATAGACCAAACCAAGATTGGCGATCAAAAAGTTACAGAATGGCAAATTCCTGGACAAGGAACTTTAATTTCCCGGGGTTGGCTAGATCAAGACACCATGTTTGTCGGTATTGGTTCTGTTGCAGAGGCAATCGTCACTCCCAAAGGACAGTCTTTGGCTGAAAGCAAAAACTTTAAAGCTGTTACAAGTTCCCTCCCCCAGCCTAACAACGGCTATTTCTACCTGGATATGGACAAAAATATGACCATAGTTAATAAATCTGCTGGTCTAACTCAACCCCCACCACCAGAATACATTACTGTTCTCAGTTCCATTCGCGGTGTGGGAATGGCTGCTACCAACCCCGATAAATCCACCTCTGAAATTGAGATGTTGCTAGCACTGAAAAAGAATACTGGGAATTAACAGTTATCAGTTATCAGTTAGCCTGCAACAGGTTTCATTGTACCCGTCTACACCTCTATAGTGGCTTTCATGGTTTGTACAATACAGTCTGAACCTCACCCCCTTCCCCTCTTTGCGACTTCAAACAGGAGTGTCCCTGTATAACTCTTAACTCTTAATTGTTAACTCTTCCCCACTAGCCAATCCCTAGAAACTGTTAAAATCAGAATATTCACTGTCAATCTTACACTGGTTTTGGATACTGCAAGCTGCCCTCGCTGTCATCAACCTGTTAATCCCCAGGCTGTCACCTGTCCCCATTGTCGTACTCAGTTAAAAGCCTATGGGCATCCTGGTATTCCCTTGCACCGTGCCACAGGTGAAGAATATCTCTGTGACAGCTGCATCTACCATGCTGACGACACTTGTAACTTCCCCCAACGTCCCTACGCTAAAGAGTGTACCCTTTACCAAAATATCGAAGCCCATGAGTTGGAATTACAACAGCAGCGTGACAATAATAGCTTTGGTGTAACCTTCAATAACTGGGTAAAGCGCAATCAGTCTTTATTCTTGTTGCTGGGATTGTTAGTAGTATGTTTACTGATAGCGTTGTTTTCTAACTAAGAAACACAGGCAACAGGCAATAGGCAATAGGCAACAGGGCAAGATGAAGGAAGTGTTTTTTTGATATGTTGCCAGGAGGTTTAATACTTTCTTTTGATTTGATCCTGTGCATTTTAGATTTTGGATTACTCTGCCAGAAGCCGCTTGCCCATCTGTGGAAAATGGAATTGTTTTTTGGTATAGGTCTCCACTCCTTGTGGGTCGAACAAATCTAAAATCGTCAATCTAAAATCCAAAAATGGTTGACTTCCCCCTTATGGGAGGCTCACCGGAATGTACTATTGGTGCAACACAAAACTTACACAAATCGCTCTGACCAAAAAAACGGGGTTTATAAACTTTAAATCAAGGTTTTGAGACTGAGAGTAACCCGCTACCTCGCTTTTAAACCTTGGTGCAAGATGTGTGCCAAAATACTCTAGATGTTGCATGAAAAGCATATTATTTGTATTTTGTCAAATGCAGGGATTGAGGAGGGAAATTGGGGGGGTAAAAATTGGTCTTTCTCGATGTTATCAAAATTTGACTTTTAGGTTACAGACTACGAAATATGAGGCTTGTAGCTGTTTTAGGGGGAGAATGGTCAGGGAATTGCCAAAATCACTTTTCTCTACTATAGCATCAAATAACGAAATTACGTCAACAATTCTTCGAGAAAAATTCGAGAAAAAATGAGTGAGTATTTGAATTACAAAACTAAAGTAACTAGAAGATAATTTTTGATTATATTTTAACGGTGGCAGTAAAAATAGGGTCTTATCTTACATTAATTATACCGATCTACTAACAGAGCAAGCACCAATTACTCTAGATCCTACCTCTGTCAAGGTGCTCATTCAAAACCATTACTCATATTGTCCAAAAACTCTCTTACAGTCCGATAAACCGGGTTTATTGGGGCAAAACATCGAAAATTTTTGTATTTAGTCGAGAACAAACCCGGTTTCTAACATTACCTTGGTAAAAGGGTAAAAGCCCCCCGCAGTTGCTTTACTGTGCGAGAGGTTCGGCTTACCCTACCTAACATGAGTATAGGTAGGGACTGCGCTCAAGATTGTCGTTCAAACAGAATTGAAATCAGGAGTTCCTTGGATCATCCCAGGCATTGTTTCTTGTTCATATACATCTAAGTCAAACCAGAAGGTAGTCCCCACACCAACTTCACTCACCAGATGAACTTGACTATGATGCTTATCTTCAATAATATTTCTGACAATCGATAGTCCTAAACCTGTTCCTTCTAAAGTGTGAACCCGGTTTTCTACCCGAAAGAAGCGGTCAAAAATTGCTTTTTGGTCATCTGGGGCAATACCAATACCAGTATCGGAGATTTCCACCCGTACTTTAGATGGTTGAGTATGGGATTGGGGATTTAATTCCAGGGGATAGGCACGAATACCAACTTTGCCACCTGCTTTGGTAAATTTGAGACCATTACCAAGTAAATTAGCCAAGACTTGCAGCAGTAAGTCATAATGACCCATAACAGGTGGCAGGTGGGGACTAATATCTTGTATTAATTCAATGCCTTTATCTTTAGCATTAAGTTGGTAAGTCCGTAGAGTTTGCTCAATTGCCTGTGCCAAATCAATGCAGTCCAAGTTATAATTCCGACCGGATTCTAACCGTGACAAATCCAAGACATCGTTAACTAAACGGGTGAGGCGATCAGTTTCATGATTAACAGTTTCTAGAAATTCTTGCCGTTGCTCTATACCTAATTCTTCGCCATATTCGTGCAAAGTCTCGATAAAAGATTTGATGTTGAACAAAGGGGTGCGCAACTCGTGGGAAACGTTGCTAATAAATTGACTTTTTGCCTCGTTTAGTTCCACCTCTCGCGTAATATCTTGTACTGTAATGGCAATACCTTTAATACTTTCCCGTTGCAAATTCAAAACAGTGGTGAGCAAAATCCGCACAGTACGGTTAACTGGTTCCGTAAGATGAATACGAAATTCCGCACTTTCAGATTCTCCGGATGCCATTTGGTATAGAGGACGGGTAATTTCTACTTGCACCGCTGACGGTAAGTAATGCAAAATATTACCACCAACTACTTCCTCAACCTCTTCCCAGCCGAAAATCCGCTGGGCTGTGGGATTAACTAGAATCACCTGCATGTTGTTGTCAATCAACACTGCGCCATCAGCAATGGTAGAAACTAGGGTTTCTAACTTAGCTTTTTCGGCAGTTAGTTCTTCAATATTTTGTTCTGCGTAACGCTCTAAACGCTCTGCCATTTCATTAAAGCTGAAAATTAGCTCTCCTAATTCCCCACCTAGGGGTAAATCAATGCGCTGCTTAAAATTCCCCGCAGCAATTTGTTTAACCCCCACCAATAGCTCTTTAATGGGCTTAGTAATGGTTAAAGCATTAATTACCCCTCCCAAAATCACCATCACCCAAATAGAGACAAACACTGCGATAGTGACATCCCTAGTGAAATTAGTAGAAATGACAGCGGTGGGGTTGGGGTTGATGCCAATCGCCAATACACCCAAATATTTTTGATCGATTTTCAGGGGGACAAACACATCGGTAACAACACCATCTGGGGTTAGATGTTGACGTACCATTGGCTTATCACCATGACTAGCGTAATTTTCTGGCAATTGTATCCGTCGTTCAATTGTCAGAGAGGTTTCCACCTCCGGTTCCCAAAAGGGTATACCAAAGAATAACTCCCCCGTTTCATCAGCGTAGAGCATATAACGGACGCTCTTAGTGCTACTGTAAAACCTCTGGGAAAACTGGGCAACCTCTTCGTAATTATGATCAGCAATTAGGGGGGCAACATTAGCAGCCAGAAGCAGCCCCAAATCACTACCAAAACGAGTGTCATTGTGACGGGCATCTTGCTGAATGGTATTTACTGCCCAAAAGGTAAGACCACTCATTACTAAGGATACCACTAAAGTAGCAGCAGCCAAAAGTTTAGTCTGGAGGGTGAACTCAGACCACCAATTGGCGATCGCTTCTCGGATTGTTTTCAAAACAGCGAACATTTTAAAACAGTTGTTAGTAGCTTTTTGTTATGAACAAACCCCAACAACTTCAAAAGTAACAGCTAATTTGACAAGTAGGGAATGGGGAGAGGGGGGAGAGGGGGGAGATGGGGGAGATGGGGGAGACAATTAACTTGTAACTCCTAATTCCTAACTCCACGCCTTCCTATTTTCCTGTGACTCGATGACCTATATCCCGACGATAATACATTCCCTGGAATTGAATACATTCTATCCCCCTATATGCCTGTGCCAATGCCTGCTGGAAATTTGCCCCAACTCCGGTGACATTTAACACTCTACCCCCATCTGTCAACAATTGTTGTGCTTGCAATTTTGTTCCAGCATGAAATACAATTGCTCCCTGTGCTTCTGCTGAGGAAATTCCAGTAATTGTCTTACCCTTTGCATATGCTCCGGGATACCCTCCAGAGGCAGCTACCACGGTGACTGCTGTCCCCTCCTTCCAGGCTAGGGGTGGCATCTCCTGCAATCGCTGCTGTACGCACGCTAGCATTAACTCCTCTAAGGGTGTTTCTAATAGTGGTAGAATTACTTGGGTTTCCGGGTCGCCAAAGCGACAGTTAAATTCCAAAACCTTAAATTCCCCTACCGGAGTAATCATTAACCCGGCATACAATACACCCCGGTAATCAATTCCCCTGTTCCGTAAAGTAGCGATCGCTCTTGACAAGACTTCCTGTTGCACCCGTGCCATTAATTCTGGGGTAGCGATGGGTGCTGGGGCATATGCTCCCATTCCACCTGTATTGTCCCCTGTATCTCCTTCACCAATGCGTTTGTGGTCTTGTGCTGGCAATAAGGGTCGAATCGTTAATCCATCGGTCAGTGCCAATACTGACACTTCTTGCCCAGTCAAGCATTCTTCAATCACGACAAAATTCCCGGCACTGCCAAATTGTCCTTGGAATATTGCCTCAATTGCCGCTTCGGCTTCTGTTACTGTTGTGGCAACTATCACACCCTTACCCGCAGCTAAGCCATCTGCTTTGACGACAATTGGTGCCCCTTGTGCTTTGACGTATAATTTTGCATCCTTTGCCTGAGTAAATACCGCAGCTTTGGCTGTGGGAATTCCTGCTTCTTGCATCAGACTTTTTGCCCAGGCTTTACTTGCTTCAATTTGTGCCCCGGCTTTATTTGGACCAAATACCATTATTCCCTGGGCATTTAAGTAGTCAGTAATACCTTGTGCTAGGGGCACCTCTGGACCGACTACAACCAAATTTATGCCTTCTTTGTGGGCAAATTTAGCTATACCTTCAAAGTCATCCACCCCCAAAGGCAAATTTTGGCAGCCTGACAGAATTGCCGTTCCACCATTCCCTGGCGCACAAATAACTTTTTCCACTTGCTGAGATTGCAAAAGCTTCCAGGCAAGAGCGTGTTCGCGTCCTCCACTACCAACAACTAGAATTTGCACTTATTTCCTCACCGAACAAAAGCCTTGGGACACGGTTTCATTGTTTCATCAATTCTTGTGCTGATGCAAGCCCCGTGAGGGATTTTTCTTTGTGAAGTACCCACAGTGACGCTATGCCTTACGGTAGGCTGAGTCCTTTGGACACGCTGCGCGGTAAGCGGAGCTATGCCGTAGGCTTTACGCCAACGCGTGCACAGTAGGCTTCCCGTCTCATCCACCGTTGCCTCATTAAACTCTACTAGTAGTCCACCACATTAGTTACGAGGGGTCACAGATCCCCGACTTCTTTAAGAAGTCGGGGATCTAAACACCCGCGACTTGTCAAAATTAATGTGGTTGAGTACTAGTAGTCTGTCACACCAACTTTGCGGGGTAAAGGCAGAGAGGGGAAAGAGGGGGAAGAGGGGGAAGAGGGGGAGAAAAAACTTTGTTCTTTCCTTATTAACCCCGCATAGTTTACTTGGTGGAGTACTAGGGATTAGGCATTGGCAAGAAAATATTGCTAGAATTACCGTGTTTTAAATCAAGTAATTTGATGTCGGTATTTACTGAGATTTTCATGGAAATTTAAACTTATTTTCAATACTTTTACTTAAGAAGGTTATAGAATATATAAAAGATGAAGATGAGAAAAACAATTAATCCAATCAATAATAGTTATTACCTACTTTTGCCAAAGGTGCCAATTAACTTGGCACTCCTGCAAGTCCCGTGACAATTAGGTTAATTTGCAATTAAAGTTAATTATTCCAATCTCATTCACTGTGTAATTTTTGTAATCTTTCTTTTGCAGAATAATCAATAAATAATTATGACTAAAGTTATTGTCACTGGAGTTGCAGGATTTATCGGTTCCCACTTAGCAGAAACCTTGTTGAAGCAGGGTAAAGAAGTAATCGGTATTGATCAGTTCAATGATTATTACGATCCTGTTTTCAAACACAAAAATGTTGCTAACTTGCAAAGCAATCCCGGCTTTCAATTAATTGAGGGTGATATACAATTTTTAGATTGGCAAAGTCTCCTCAAAGATGTTGATGTAGTGTATCATCAAGCAGCACAAGCGGGGGTGAGGGCTAGTTGGGGTCAAGGTTTTCGAGCTTATACTGAACGTAATATCAATGCTACACAGGTTTTGCTAGAAGCAGCAAAAGATGCCAAAGATTTAACCAGGTTAGTATTTGCCTCGACTTCTAGTGTATATGGTGATGCCGAAACTTTACCTACCCACGAAGGGATTCCTCCCCAACCTGTTTCTCCTTATGGGATTACTAAGCTAGCAGCGGAAAGGCTGTGTGCCCTTTATCACAAAAACTTTGGGGTGCCATTTGTATCGTTACGTTATTTTACAGTTTATGGTCCCAGACAACGCCCGGATATGGCATTTCATAAGTTTTTCAAATTGGTGATTGAAGATGAGGCGATCGCTATTTACGGTGATGGACAACAAACACGGGACTTTACATTTGTGAGTGATGTTGTAGCAGCTAATTTAGCCGCTGCTACCGTACCAAAAGCGGTGGGGGAAATCTTTAACATTGGTGGTGGTAGTAGGGTGGTTTTAGCAGAGGTATTGGATATGATGGCAGAAATTGTCGGCAAACCTATTAAGAAAAACTATATTGAAAGGGCGATGGGAGATGCGCGTCATACCGCTGCAGATGTATCTAAAGCGCGACAAATTTTGGGTTATCAGCCGCAAGTTTCCCTTAGGGAAGGTTTAATTCAAGAATGGGAATGGGTAAAGTCTTTGTATTGAGAAATAATTGGTAATTGGTAATTGGTAATTGGTAATTGGTAATTATCGTTGCTATGTTCCAAAGGTGTTGGGGCAATCCAATTGATCCTAATACCGTTTCACTTTATTTGTGATAGAAATCATGAACTTGGGCGCAAGCATTGCGCCCCTACATATGTATCAATATTTTCGTGAATTGGTAAGCTAAAACACATCTTGTGAAAGCCTAAACAAAAATCATCAGTTTCTTGTGGAATGGGCGTCTTGCCCGTCGGTCATATGCAAAAATGTGGAACAGCTTATAACTCCTAATCCCTAAAACCTAACCCCTATTGAATAATATTTGAAACTCTCTTTATCCTGTTCCCTGTTAAGAGTTTGCTGTTCCCTAATCTTAACAGTTAATGTTAGTTTTGTCCGCCTATTTAATTAGTGATTTTCCCAAAGGCAATTGCGAAAATAGCACTTAACATCAAACCTATTCCTAACCATTGGGATGTGGAAACTTTCTCATTTAAAATCCAAGCCCCAGCAATTGTGGTAGCGATAATTGTTAATCCAATAACTAGGGGATAGGCAATAGATAAATTAAACTTACCTAACACAAGAATATAGAAAATTGTGCTAATGCCGTAAGCGGTAATACCACCAAGTAAATAAATATTTATAGGATTTTGACCAGAACCTAATTTCAATAGAGTTTGAGCAACGGTATTGCAAGCCACTGAAATTAAAATCAACAAGCCAAAAAAAAGCTGGCTAAACATGATAATTGTCTCTTTTGTTGTTGAATATTGGGATATAGAAATCTGCTTTGATTTTTGAAACAATATAAGTATATGTAGGATGGTAAGCCACAAAAATTATTATGTGGTGGTCACCCTATATGTATTTCAAAAGTCAAATAGTAGCCCTATTTTATATAAACTCTATGGGAATAAAACCATCAATTTAGCAAATTTATAAAAAACTTTGATAGGCAGCAGGATAAAATTCCCAAAGTTCATATCCGGTTGGATAGGGTGTTTGCACAAATTTACCCGCAAGTCTTTCCCACCATCGGGGTGGATGGGGTAATGTGGCAACTTGGATACAACTGCATCCACAAAATTTTGCTCCCATAACATCGGTATGAAAACTGTCGCCAATTACTATTACTTGTTTGGGTGGTAGTTGCATATAAGTCATTGCTTTGCGAAATGAGTGGGGAAATGGCTTTTTGGCTGGATTAATTGCCTGAATATCTAGACGTTGAGACCAATATAAAACGCGGTAGCGACGTTTCCCATTGGAGAGGATAAAAAAACTCAATCCTGCTAATTTTGCCTGTTGAATCCAATTTTCTGCTTCTGGGGAAAGGTAACGGTCATCTTCGGAGATAATAGTGTTGTCTAAATCAAGAATGATACCTTTTATACCACGATTTGTCAGCTGGTCAATCTCGATACTCGCCAGTATATCGGCTTGTGCTGTGAATCTGTGGCGATTTCTTTGAAGACTACGTCGTTTTTTTACCTGACTCGATTTACGCCACCAAAAGGTAAAATTAGACATTTGCATACTCTCCACTTGTTGCTATTAATTTCAGGTGCCAGGTTATTTATAAAGTAAACCTTAAGACCCAAGAAACCGGGTTTCTTTGAGACTAAGTACGATGCGGATTCGATACTCCACTCATAGAAACCCGGTTTGGACCTACACCCATAGACTTACATATTTACTTTATAAATGGTCTCTTATGGGCAGGAATTTTAATCAATAAATCCTTGTTGTTTTAGATATAGAATTACTGAGCAGGTAAAAACCCAACCACAGACAGTAATCAAAATTGGCATGTCTTTTAATAGAACTTCTTCTGGTCGCTCACTACGTCCCCCATGTTCGATATCATTATCATTGTCGCTGTTACGAGTAATTTCGGAGGAGTCACTCAGAAGTTGGTAGCGAAAAATTCCATACAATACAAAGGGTAAAGTCAGTAGCATCCAGGAAGTGGAAGCACCGCGAACTACTGGTCCCGAACTCCAGAGTGTATAGGTAACTACCGTGCCTGTGGTAACTACATTTTCCATGCGGTGAAGTAGTGGGAGGGAATAGCGTTTGAGGACTGCACGGGGTTTGATGCCTTTAATTTGCGTTAACCGTAGTTCCGCTTTGCGCTTTTCAATTGCTAAAAATAGCGCCAGCATTGCTGTACAAATTATAAACCAAGAAGATAAAGCAATGTCAGTAGCAGCTGCACCACCATTAGCCCGCAATACAAACCCAGCCGCAATTACACCAATATCTAGGATTGCTACCCTCTTTAAACGCAAGTTATAAGCCACTTGCAAGATGGCATAACCAAGAATTGTTGCACCTAGTGCAGGCGATCGCATCCAAGCAATTGTAATGGCACTAACTAACAGCACTACCGCCATTGCTAATGCTATTGGTATACGAATTAATCCTGCAGCTATGGGACGTTTACACTTGACTGGATGCTGACGGTCTGATTCGACATCAACGATATCATTAAACAAGTAAAAACTACTAGATGTAGCGCAAAAAAGCATAAATGCTAGTGATGCACCCCACAAAGATTGCAGATTAATGCTAAATGCAAATAAGGGTGCAGCAAAAACTACCAGATTTTTTGTCCATTGTCGGGGTCTCAAAGCACTTAAATAAGCAAAGTTTTTGAAACTACTGGTTAAATATTTTTTTTTCAGGGAGTTATGTCGGGATTCCATAGCTTTCTATTAAGTATTTTTATTTATGCAGAAACCGAGACAGCTAACTTTTCGGCGTTGCTGAATTTAGCCATGAATCTTAAATACAAACTTCACCCCCTAACCCCTCTCCTACCCTCACGGCTTTAGCCCGGTTGAGGTGTATTTTATAAATTCATACTCTCATTCAGCAACGCCAACTTTTCTCTACCTTAGAGGACTATTAGGTTTGTAACCCGCAATTCTGGGGGTTTTGATTGTATAAACCACCTTAGCATAAGGAACTCTAAGGAGCTTTTTAAATCTCTTGACTGCGCGGTGTATTCCAAACTGAGGGTCTACCTCGATTAATAAATGAACCTGGTCAGGCATTATCTCCATTTCTAATATTTCAACCTGAATTTCAATTGCTATTTGAGCAAGTAGTTCTTTGAGTCTAGATGCAAGGGCAGGCTACGCCAACAAAAATCAAATATGAGTCCTATATATGATAGAATACTGAAAAATAACAAAAAAGCACAAAAAGGTAATTTTTGGCAGCAAAAACATCAATTTTTCAAGCACCAGTCAAGCAAGTCAAAAATCCAAAGTAAATATGTTTGCTGTACTTTTTCATCAATATTACTAGTAATATGAGCAAAAAAAACAGCTATATTCGCAGTCGTTATTTACATTTTTTCAGGGTCGCATTAGTTGTATTAGTGCTGTTATTAGGCTTATTTTTTTTACCTGTAAATGCACAATCTAATGCTACTAAAGAATTTGCTTCCGTCACTATAGACGGTCGGGAGTTATTTAAAGTAAGTCGTAATGAAAAATTCAATTTAACTGCCCAAAAACGAGCTCAAGATGTGATTGAAGAATTGCAGAGGGTTGCTAATTCTCAAAATAAGCCAGTTGTTGAGGTAGAAACTTTTAAAAATTTGCCTACCATCGCAATCAATAATCGCTATTTATTAACTGTAACTAGCAAAGATACAGTTGCTGATAATACACCAGAAGAACAAGCCCAGATTTGGGCTAATAAAATTACTGATGCTATAGAAAAAGCCCAAAAAGAAAGAAGTGCAGAGTTTATTCGCAAGACATCAATACTGAGTATTCTTATACTAATAGGAACATTTTTTCTCCATCAAATTTTAGGGATTTTATGGAAAAAAACACAAAAGCAATGCTCACAAATACTCACAGCAAATGATTCCTCTGCTAGTAACTATATACAGACATTAAACTTTCTATTAAAAACAATACTTTTATTCGCACGAATAACACTATGGGTAGGAGTCATACTTTATATTACTAATTTATTTCCCCTCACCCGTCAGTGGAGTTACAACATCGCTAAAACTATTGTTGCTAGTTTAACTTCCCCAATTTTACAACCCGGACAAAATTCATACTCTGTCATCGATATCTTAATTCTCGTTGGCTTATTCCTAGGACTATTTATTATTGCAGGGGCGATCGCTAATTTGCTTCGTTCCCGGGTTTTGCGAATAATACACATTAGCGTTGGTGTTGAAGAAGTCATCGCTGTTGTTTTTAAGTACGCGCTGATTGGGATTGGTAGTGTAATTCTTTTGCAAGTCTGGGGAGTTGATCTCAGTTCTCTAGCAATTCTGGCAAGTGCGTTGGGTGTAGGTATTGGTTTTGGTTTCCAAGATATCGCCAAAAACTTTGGTAGTGGACTAGTACTGCTATTTGAACGTCCCATTCAAGCAGGTGATTTTATTCAAATAGGAGAATACATGGGAACGGTAGAACATATTGGGGCACGCAGCGTAGTTATTCGTACATTAGATCGAATTTCCATCATCGTCCCCAACTCCCGTTTTCTAGAAACTGAAGTCATCAACTGGAGTCATAAAAACCCTGTTTCCCGAATTCATTTACCCGTTGGTGTTGCTTATGGTTCCGATGTAAATAAGGTAAAAACTGCTTTGTTAGAAGCTGCACGGGAGCATAAAAATATCCTACAAACGCCACAACCCCATGTATTTTTTAAAGGCTTTGGTGACAGTTCTCTCAACTTTGAACTACTCATATGGATTAACCAACCCAGTCACCAAATGGATATCAAGAGCGAACTTTATTTTCTCATCGAAGCTGCACTTGCTCGATATCATATTGAAATTCCCTTCCCACAACAAGACTTGCATGTCCGTTCTGGAAATTTACCCATTAAGCTTTCTCCTCAATTGGAGAAGGCTTTACTGCATATATCTGAGCTATTGAATGGAAAAATCTCTAATAACTAATAGACATCTGGTGAAAAAGAATGTAGAGACGCGATATATCGCGTCTCTACAGGGGTTCTGGTTGACGCATATGTAATTTCCACCAGATGTCTAATAGACCTAGGCGTGGAAATTAAATATGCGTTGTCCAAAACCGTTTTTCCAGACGTTGCATTGCAACGTCACCGAACATTCTTTTCCACCAGATGTCTAATAGTAAATGCTAAATGTTAAAATTCCTCGCCCCCTTGTGGGTGACGAATTTGGTCAAAGGGAAGGAAGAGGGTTTGAGCACAAGAGGGTTTGAGCGGTTTTATGTTTGTGTTGAAGCTTGCACTCCTGCGAAACTTTACCCGTCTTTTACGACGCTTAACCTATATCCACTTGAGTTGTTAGAAGATTGGTCAATTTTTGTTAATTTTACAAAAAAAGTGCTTTCTCTTCCCAATTAGCCAAATTCCCAAGAATTTTTATTCTCCAAAACTCACGAGATTTCAGGGTTTACAAGCTCATATTTTGTTGCTACAATATAATTTGGTGGGGTTGTCCTGGAATTTTTTTTGTCAAAGTTTGATGACATATAAATATCATTAATTTAAAAAAA
>JASJCY010000150.1 GCA_030065825.1 Nostocaceae cyanobacterium
GCTGCTTGTGCTGGCGTGACATGGTTGGATGGCATTAGAGGTAGTTTTTCTACCCCGAAATTTTATCATCTTTGAGTTCGTTTTGTACGGCTTTATAAATGTTTATGCAGATAATCTGTTATTTGCTAATACGTCCCCACAGCCAACCTAAACCGACAATGCTAGATACAAACATCGCACCAGCTGTCCCAGGTTCTGGTGTTTTCTGGGTTGGGGGAGAATTACCTACTTTAAGTTGATAGGCAAGATTAGAACGTAAAGGTTGCTCCCCTGTCCAACTCATTGATACTTTACCAGCAAGTTGAAAGGGAGTAGATATTTCACTGATTTGCAAATAATCTACATCACTCCCACTCCCTGTAACTGAGGATGATAGACTACCAATTTCCTGTCCTTCTAAAACTAGTTGAGTTAGAGTCATGCTACTATCTGTGGTAGCACGGGTACGGAGAAAAATATCAGTTGCATCACCAGTCAAGCTAGTGCTACTCAACAACTGATTACCAACGGTGTAATTGACGACTTGACCTGTATATTCCAAGTTGAAATCAAATTCTTGACCGTTACCCCAGACAAACTCCTCTGTAACAATAGGTTCACCACCTATTAACTGACCACTAGCAGTAGGTGTAAGAGGTCCATTAATACTTAATTCCCGTTCCGCTGTATTGATACTATTGTTACCAATTCGTCCTTCGGCAACAAAAAGTTCTGAAAATTCACCATTACGAATCAGATTATTAAATTCTATATCTGTAAGATCCGTTCTATCAACAAGCTTGAATGCTTTGGCTGGATTGGTTGTCACCAATAAACTCAATATGGATAACCCGCAAACAAACAGGGGTTTGTGTTGATTTATCCACTTGCAGTGAGAGTACATTTTATTCCCTGATAACTTTGGTGATTTTTTTCCAGCTTAATACTATAGCTAGATTTTTTGTCAACAACAGCACAAAATTTTATAATCAAAAAAATCACAAATACACCTGGAATTTGCCTAAATATAATATCTATAGGATTACTATTTGATTTTTAAACAACAGGTAGGGGAGGCAGTTTGCGGTGTGGATACAAAAGAAGCGCAAAACTGCCCTTGTGTTATCGGGGAGAGTATGGCAGCAAATATTTTACAGGATGGTGCGTTACTAAAGTCATAACGCACCCTACACCCGTAATTTACTTATAAATAATATCTATTTGGCAAAGTTTTACACATTTAAATACAGATGGGTGAATGTATTCTATTAACTTGAAAATATCTATAATTTTGCCGTTATACTACTGAAATAAAAATGCTTCACTATTGTGAGTGAAGGGGCATTAGGGACTGACAAATAAAAAAATATCCCAAAATTTGATAGTGCTACAAGCATGGAGTGCCTGTATGAGTAGTCAGGCAAGGATGCCTACCCCAGAATATGGAATATAGCGGTTTTCGGTTGAGTGCAGTACAGTTTCAGAACCTCACCCCGCCGACCGCACCCCTCTTTGCAACTTCGGAGAGGGGAAGGGGGTGAGGTTAATTTGTATTCTATTCAACTGAAATTCGCTATAATTTATTTTTTGGTATTCCCTGAATGGGTAATTGGCAATAACAAAAGCGAACAAATAACAATAACTTTTTATACTATTTTTTCCTTTTAGCCATTACCAATTTCCCATTATTTGTTACTCAAGTGGGTTATTTTAGCTTTCTCGGCGAGAAGCCTCACATCTTACCCGCAAGGGAAGTGTGAGATGAGAGTCGAGGCAGAATTTGTGGTATAATCTTTCATTGTAGGTGTAATCCAATTAAATGCGTAAATGCAGCCTACATAAAGCAAAAATTTTATAAAGCTCGGTGCGGAGGGGCATCCCGTATCGTTAATAAAGCTCGGTTAATGTCCGTTCGCGTAGCGTCTCCGAAGGAGATAGGAATACCAGGAGTCGCCGAGAAGCCTACACTGTAATCTTTGATTCAGTGTGGGAGTATGTCACGAGACTCCACTTAGTAACACAGCTTCTTTCACTGTTGGTTGCAATAATTCCGTATACAGTTGACTGAGTTGTTGTGCTACTCCATCCCAACTAAACTTGGTCACCACACGTTTTCTGGCTGCTTCCCCTAATTTGTCTCGCCACTGTGGATTGATTATAATCCGGTCAATGGCAGTTGCAAAGCCATCTACATTTTGTGGTGGTGCTAACAAGCCTGTTTCTCCAGGAACAACAGTAAACTGAAGTCCACCCACATCGCTGGCTACCACTGGTGTCCCACTTGCCATGGCTTCAATCGCTACCAGTCCAAAGGGTTCATAGTGACTGGGAACAACGCAAACATCAGCAGCAGCATAGTAAGTTGGGAGGATATCTTGACTCAAACGACCAGGAAAGCTTGTAAACTCAGTCATTCCCAACTCAGCCACAATTTTCTCGATGCGATCGCGTTCATCACCATCACTGTGTCCCGGACGACTACCACCACCGATAATTAATTGCAAATTATAAGATCCATGTAACTTAGATTGTGCGACTGCACGTACTAATGTTTCTATACCTTTGCGGGGGTCAAAACGACCTACATACAATATTACTTTCGTTTCTGGGTCAATTCTTAACTTTGCCCGGGCAGCTGTTCTATCAATGCAACCAAATCGCTGAATATCAGTACCACAGGGGATGATATCTATATCACCTTTTGAGGAAACTAGCGATCGCATATGTTGTTGTTCTTGGGGACTTGTTGCTACAATACGTTCTGCTGTCTCCAATATCTGCTTTTCTATTTGTAGACGTTTGCTGGCAATTAAAGGAACTGTTTTAACGGTATTATACTTGACTGCTCCCAAAGAATGATAAGTGTGAACTTGGGAACAACCTTGTATTTTCTTTAACTGCATTCCTACCCAGCTAGAAAGCCAGTAGTTTGTGTGAATCAATCGATAGGTAATATGGTTGTTTTTTTGGAATTCCAACAGATTATCTACAAATTCTGGCAATTTCGTAAACAAATTATCTCGGGGAACAAATTCTGGGGAACCTGCTTCTAAACGTATAGTGCGGCAATTGGAAGTATGTTGAACAATGGTTTCTTGTTCTAGGTTCACTCTGCGAGTAAACATATCAACTTGCCATCCCAACTCCCCTAATGCTTCCCCCACATGGCGTACATAAACATTTTGTCCTCCAGCCTCTTCTTTCCCAATTTCAATTGCTGGATCTCCGTGAACTGAAATCAAGGCGATACGCTTTTCTGTTCTAGAGTTCATAGTTTCACAGGTTCCAATAGTGACGAGGTATTGTCTAATTCCAGTTTCTAGTCTGGGTTATCTCAACTATGTAGAAAATGTTAAGTACTCTTGATTTTAATTGAAAATTTCAATTATTTTTATACATTTATATCCACCATATCCTTCAATCATTTATATTATTTTTGTTGTCTAGAATACAGCAAGCTTACGCAAGTATCCTGAGATAGTTTTTGGAAACCAGGAAGTATTTTTCTTATCTCAACGGACTTACCTAATATATATCGATGGCGAATTATCCTTGGATTAGTATAGATATCAAGATTCTTTTTACTTGAATTACCGAATATGTAAAATCTTGGTATTGGTGGTATCTAAATTTTATGAATATCTTTGTAATACCAATTTCATTTAAGAACGCTACACTTCGGTTAGGAAAGGCAACAGGCAACAGATTCAGATTCTGATAATTGATGTGTACTAGTCTTTTTTTGAAATTGGTATAACACCGCTTCTAAAAACTTACCCATAGTTACCTTTTGTTGGACAAACGGTAAAGTAATGAAAAACTCAGCGGTATGAAGTTTACTCAACCAGAAGCGCATAAAAGCTTGCTCAGGTATCCTCCACCTTCTGTTTGTGAAGGTTTAGTTTTCCATCGCTTGACCTCTGATTTTCAGTTAGAGACGGTATAATAGCTATGCCTATTAGTTATTACACCGCGAGACTTTAAATATTTATAAGAGAGTAACCAGGAAATCTTCAAAGTGATTTGGGGAGAGCCAACACCATAATCTTTGATTTGGTGGGGGAGGATGTCACGAAGTTGGTTCCACTGACTCCAAACGGATTTTCCATGCAACTTCACGTCGGGATAAGCGTATAAAGAGGCAGGTACACGTTCTTTTAATCTCATGAATCTTCTAGCCAATATATAAGCTGCTGACTCATCAGAACCAAGACCATACATCTTGGCTACTTTTATCATTCCAGCAATACTCGAATATTCTGGACTTATCTTGTCATAAACATAGATTCCACGATTATTACAATAAGCTTTTAACAAGTCGAAGAATTTTCGATATCCCCATTGAAAAAGCATTCTAGAGTATTTTTTGCCTTGTTCTCTTAGAGGATGTTTGAAAAGTATTATATTTAACATCACAACCCTAAAAACCTAACCCCTTCCCTACTAGGGAAGGGGAACAGAAAAATAGGGGTTTTAAAGCCTCTGGACTAGTAGGAGAGAGGTACTCTACTCAAAGCCGCTACTCTACGAGAAAGCTACGCTAACGCGTCTAGGTCGAGAGGTTTTAAGTAACCTTTTGGACCCCTCAAACAACCTCTTAGAGATGCCTTCTTGTTTTCAAAACTTAATTTTTCATGACCAATCGGACAAGCGTATTTATCAGCTTTACTTCTGAATATTTCAATTACTCTTAGAAATTCAGCTTCTTGTTTACCTTTAGGAAGTCCTGATTGTAAAGAGATACTTCCGTGGTCTTTTAGATTACCGTCTTTATCTACATAAGCCCAACCTAGAGAACTTGGATTTAAATCAACCGCAATACATCCCCAGTCAGAATGTTTAGAAACTGGTTCAACCTTTTGGGGTTTAAATTGGACAGTAACATTCCATTTATCATTTTTTCTAAAGAAGTGCCAAGATTTAGAACCATTTTCAGGCAATCTGTTAATGCCTCTATTAAAATTTCCTATAGTAGCATAGACATAAGTACCGAATCTTTCTTCCAAGCAATAAGGCACTCTATATTTAATGGTATTACCATCCCATTGACATATACCGTTACCTAACGTTTCATCACTAGAACCTACTGCGAACACATGATAATGAGGGACTTTGACTCCTATGGGTTTTTTGTCATAATCGGACAAATGTTCTATCTTTTTTTCTAGTTGATAAATGTAACGTTTTTTGTGATGAATTTGAAATTTCAATTCTTGCCAAGTAGAGGGCTTCCTTTCTACTGACATTGACAAACCTAGACCTTTGGCGGGAACTTTCTTTTTCCTCTTCTTAGGTTTTTCGAGCTTTAAATTAGCTTGTTCGGCTAAAATAAAATCGACATACTTCCTACCTTTTTTAAGTAAGTCTTCTTTTTCTTTCAACCAAGACTTAGCTGATTTTAGCTTTTATTTTAACTGGTCAACATGGTTTTTCCTGCATTCTTTAGCCGAATCAACCTGACCTTTAGCGTTACTTATAATTCCTGTAGTTTGTCTAGCACTAACACCATATTTAATTTGAATATGTTTCTTCCAGTTATTCCAATCATCATTAGTAAATTCTTCTAGAGGCAACAAATAATTAACTGTCTCAACAACAGCTTTACAAACTCCGCTAGTTTAAAGCTTGTTGCAGGACTTCCTTATGTATCAATGCCCTATCTAGCAAAAACTGAATTTGATCAGTGGAAAGTGCCTCACCATTGGCATAATGCTCAATCCATGTTTTACTAATTATATTGGGGTTATCTGGTAAATTTACCACATCCCATCCCGGCATATCTAAATCTTCCATCAACCGATTAATTTTGGGATCGTAACTAAGGGCAAAGCAGCGACAACCTTCGCTAGCTGCCATAATTAAACTATGGAGACGCATCCCAATAGCCATTTCCACACCACGAAATACCCCTTTTAATAACTGCGGATTTTCCTGGGAGATAATCTGACTCACATTAGGAAGTGCTGAATGTAAGACTTGTGCCAAACTCATATCTTGGCTGAGGTGAAATGGCAACAGTATAATAAAGGTTCCAGTAGCTTTCTGGAAATCCACCAATGCCCGTACCAAGTTGCTGAGGCGATCTGGTGTTAAATGGGGATGGCTGCGCAATGTTACAGCTACTCTTGGTGCTGGTAAATCCCAAAATCCTGGAACTGGCTTACTTTCCAAAGCAAATACTGGATCTGGTGCCAAAATATGGGGAATTTGCCACTTAGATAACAAAGCTGCTGAAGCGCGATCACGTACACTTACTTGAGTACAACCAGCAAAGGTTTTCCTTGCTAACCAGCTAGTTTGAGAACCCCCCAAAGGACCAATTCCCTGTGCCCAAGCTATGGTTTTCATACCCATTTTTTGCGCTAGAGCCATCATTCCCCCATAGTAAAATGGACTAATGGCACTAGTAGCATCTTGGATTAAACTGCCTCCTCCCCAAATTAAAGCATCACAAGAGCGCAAACTTTGCAGTACGGGTAAAAGCTTCATGCGTTCATAAGCTTCCACTCCGTAGCGTTGCTGGGTTGACTGGGGATTATCCGAAAGTACCACAGGCGTTACCGATGGTGGTAGCATTTGTAGCAGAGTTGCCAACAAAGCCTCATCACCACCATTTCCTTTACCGTAATATCCAGATAATAACGCCCGCATAGCTATTTTTGATTTTGGATTTTGAGATTGTGGATTTTAGATTAGCAACTTTTTTGGCAACTGAACATCTGGCATTGATAAAGTTCAATTCTGAACTATTCTGAAAAAGTGGCTTCATTTTATCCTTATTGTTCATACTTTAGCCTTTATTATGCACGCCCTTTCAATTCCCACCTGGATTATTCATGTCTCTAGCGTTATTGAGTGGATCGCCGCAATTTGGTTAATCTGGGAATATGGCGAACTTACTGGCGATCGCAACTGGTGGGCATTATCTTTCGCTATGTTACCAGCTTTAGTTAGCGCCATGTGTGCTTGTACCTGGCATTATTTTGACAACCCAGAATCACTACAATGGCTAGTAACCTTACAAGCTTCCATGACTGTAGTCGGTAACTTTACCCTCTGGGGGGCTGCATTCTGGATTTGGCGTGCTAGTAAGTCAGTAAAAACCACAATCACTTCTGTATCAAAAAACAATTAGATCAGTTCACACTAGTACAAGTTGCCAGAAATCAAGCTACCACATATCTTGCACCTAGTGGTCTATCGCATTAATTTTGATGGTAAAAATAATCACGGTCAGGTATTCCTGCCTGTGTAGTAGTCAGGCAAGGATGCCTGTGCCACAACCTATCATAATTTTTACCATAGACTACTAGGTCACAAAGCAAGTTTATTGCGAATATTAACCTCTAAAAACCCTAACATGAAGGTTCATAAACCCCGTTTTTCCTGCTTGATGAAAATGTTGCAAGATATGACTTACCCTACTCCTACCAACAGCCAACAACTAACCACTAATTACCCCCAACAATGATTTCTAAAGATACCCTATTTGCACTGTCACTGTTTCCCTACTTGGGTTTTTTGTGGTTTATTAGTCGCGTTCCCCAAATGCCACGTTTAGCATTGTATGGATTTTACGGTACTCTCGTATTTGTTGGTGTCACTATTCCAGCAGGAATTTATGCCAAAGTTGCTTATGGTGAATCACTGGCAAATGTCGATTGGTTACATGGGGGTGCGGAAGTTTTTTTAACACTTTCTAATATTTTGATTGTCCTTGGTTTCTGGCAAGCTGTAAAACAATTAAAAAATAAGCAACTAGAGACTAGAGACTAGAGACTAGAACACTGATTCATTAATCCCAGAAACCGGGTTTATAAACTTTATAACTAGGAATTAGGAGTTTGCAATATATAGAAACTCGGTTTTTCTGTCTCGCGTTTTATTACTGAATTGTTGTTCTAGAAATTCGATTTTGACTGTGCTTAGCAAGAGGAAAATTTTAGATGGAAGTAATTCCAGCGATTGATCTCCTAGAAGGTAAGTGTGTAAGGCTTTACCAAGGAGACTATGAAAAATCCCAAGTTTTTAACGAAAACCCCGTTGACGTTGCTAAACAATGGGTAGAACAGGGTGCTACCAGATTGCATGTAGTCGATCTAGATGGAGCAAAAACGGGTAAGATAGTAAATCTAGGGGCAATTGAAACAATTGTCCAAGCTACATCAATACCCGTAGAAGTTGGTGGGGGTTTGCGATCGCACCAGAGTGTGGAACAATTGTTGAATATAGGAGTACAGTGGGCAATTCTGGGAACTGTCGCTGTTGAACAACCCCAGTTAGTACAAGAACTTTGTCAACAATTTCCCGGGCAAATTATTGTTGGTATTGATGCCCGTAATGGCAAAGTTGCAACTCGTGGTTGGTTAGAAACTTCGGAAGTTGTAGCAACTAACCTAGCAGTACAAATGCAAGATTTGGGTGCAGCCGCAGTCATTTACACCGATATCCACCGCGATGGTACTCTCTGTGGTCCGAATTTAGAGGCTTTACGGGAACTTGCTGCTGGAATTGACATCCCCGTAATTGCTTCTGGTGGTGTAAGTTCTGTCACTGATTTACTGAGTTTATTATCTTTGGAACCCCAAGGTGTCACTGGTGCAATTGTTGGACGTGCTTTATATACAGGAGATATTTCTTTGGTAGAAGCACTCCGGGCAGTAGGTTCAGGACGAATTCAAGATATTCCCCCAGACTTTGGTTTCTCCACCTTTGCTTGATATAATACGAGATTTTGATCAACCCAACCGACTTTTGTCGGTTTTTTTTGTAACTTTTCCGGATTGTTAAATAACCAAGGTGTATTACCTTTTGTAGAGAGTTGCAATTATTGAGAGTAATACTGATGAAGCATCCCACACCTCCTAAGGGTGGCAAACCACTATTCACCTAACCAGAAACTACTACGTTTACTAACAATAATCAAAAACATAATAGTAAATAGATGAATAAATTGCTCTGTATTGACATTCAATTTTTAATCAGGTTTTGAAAACGGATTTTTTTTAGTTTTAATTTTCGTTTGGTTTTTCTAAGTAATAAGTTAATGGGTTTCCTTCATTAAGAGGTGCAGTCGTTTAAGCACCTCTTTTTCTTATTCATATTTCTTTTGGATTATAAGTAAATCGGTGCTAATATTTCAAGCTATATTAATAAGTTTAAATGTAGTACTCCACCAAGTAAATTATGCGGGGTTAATAAGGAAAGAACAAAGTTTTTTCTCCCCCCTCTTCCCCCTCTTCCCCCTCTTCCCCCTCTCTGCCTTTACCCCGCAAAGTTGCTGTGGTGGACTAGTAGGGTGTGTTGTCACGTAGCGCAACGCACCATCAACCATAATTTAAGGTGCGGTACATCTAAGGGTACGACACCCTACATTGTTTTCCTTTCCCTGTCTTGATAAATAAGTACGGCTGCACCACACAAGAAACTTGCTATATTTATCCGGAATTATCAATAGGCACTATGTAGTTATATTTACGGTGGATGGAGATAACAAAATGACTCAATTACAAAACTTGTGGAAATTCCAAAAAACAATTAGCATTAAATCTTTATTTGAATTTATTTCAAATAAGTTTAAAGAGCTATATCAAAAAATATATCCCAGTCAAATATATCCCAGTCATAAACTTTTCATAATTCGCAAACAACCTCCTCAAACTTTAGGTAAACCCCCTAAAACTGAAGGAGGAAGTACTAAATAAATTTGAAGGTGCAACAACTTATGGGAGGATGTTTGAAAAGTTACCGGGCAATTGAAAAGATTTCCCCTAGACTGTCAGCGTATAATCCTAAATTCTTAGGGTTTTGATGTTAAACATCATACTTAACAAACATCCTCTGAGAAATAAACATCATCTTTTCTTAAAGTCCATTGAATTACTTGATTATATAACTACTGTGTTTTAGTTTATGAGCAACTAAAAAGACTAGACATTTTTTATACTTCCAATCACAAAAACTAACGGTAGTTTAACTTTAAATACATATAAATATGTTGTTTTCATCAAGGTAACAAGTAACAAAAAAAACAAAAATATTATAGAAGTAGGACATATTAGCTAATCTAATTTAAATTCTTGAGGGTTTGTTAAATATAGTACCTTGAAAATTCACAGGATCGGTTATCATATGAGCGTATGCATTAGTTCGGCTTAACAACCGATTTAGTCGTAGATCGTCAGGAACCCCATGTCTAAAGCTAGTTGCTCTCCACGGCGCGAGGACTTCGGTGAATTCAGAAGTAACAAAGGCAATTATTGCAATTTGTTAAATCTGCTTTCCTGTTACCTGAACTAGTGGCTCTCCGTTCAAAGTTACGTAATTCTCATGACTATTTACATTGGCAACCTCTCCTACCAAGCTACAGAAGATGATTTAAGAACTGTATTTGCAGATTATGGAGAGGTAAAAAGAGTAGTTTTACCCACAGACCGAGAAACGGGTCGGGTGCGGGGGTTCGCCTTCGTTGACATGGGTGAAGAAACTCAAGAAGACGCAGCCATTACAGAATTAGATGGTGCAGAATGGATGGGGCGTCAGATTAAAGTAAATAAAGCTAAACCACGTGAAGATAATCGAGGTAGTTGGGGTAGAAGATAATATTCTTGGGAAAGTTAACATTCTCTGTGGCTAGGAACTGGGATGTTTGGGCTTTTCGTCCTCACCAATAATAAACTTGTTTCCGCAGCCAATTTTTGATAGCGATCGCCTATAGTAGGGTAGGCAAATATTTGTCCACCCTACTATTTAAACATGACTATACAATTACGCCCTTGTTCTTTGGCTTGATAAAACGCCTGATCAGCAGCAATCATTAAACTTTCTACCTCTGTATTTCCTGTGGGAATCATCGTAGCAATACCTAAACTCACGGTTATATATTGACTTGCTTTTGATTGTTCATGGGCAATCTTTAAATTTTCGATTTCACTACGTATTAATTCCGCTACATGTAGCACCCCTTCAGCGTCGGTGTTGGGTAAAATAACAGTAAATTCGTTTCCCCCATAACGGGCAACTAAATCCACTGCCCGCTTTGCGCAATTATTAATAGTTTGAGAAACTTTTATTAAACAATCATCCCCGATTTGCTGACTATAAATATAGTTATAGTATGCAAAATAATCAATGTCACATATGATTAAAGATAAAGGTTTTTGTTCCCTTTTATATCGCTGCCATTCTTGATTTAAATATTCATCAAAACAGCGACGATTAGAAATATTAGTTAAAGCATCTACACGGGATTGGCGGATTAATTCTAATTCTAAAAACTTGTTTTCTGTAATATTACGGATAGTCAGAGAAATCCCATCAACAATCTTTAAATCACAAATCCTCAAGAAAACACAAAGAGAGACAAGTCATGAAGAAACTACTCCGCAATTATTTAATCGCTTCTGTTGTTGCTGTTACTGGTGTTGTTAGTGGTGCTAGTGCATCTTTTGCAGGTTCAGCAACTCTAGATTTAAGTGGTACTGTTACCCCAAGTTGTAATTTCGATCAAGCTAGTTACAGCAACAATACGCCATCATTTGAGGACGCAAATTATGACATAGAATGGTCAGGTCAATTTAATGTTTCTTGTAACAATGGCAATCAGGTAAATATCACAGTTGATAATGTGACTACCTCAGGAGAAGCTACTGCAGCTCGGAGCCGAGCAGGATATGAAGGTGAAGCACTTCGGTTACAGGATGGTACAAACACCAGCGTGATTTCGGTGAATGGTAACGCTGATTATTTCAACAGTCTCGTTACAAATCCTCTCAACCAAGGCACAATAAATTATAGTTTTGTCCTAGACACCGGAAGGATTGGTGGTGGACAACCATTAGTTGCAGGTACTTATGGTTACAACGTCACCATGACTGTTGCTCCAAATTAATTTTAGCTCTGGGTAGGGTGCGTTATGGACATTTGTTCTAACGCACCATCAACAATATGGTGGATTCTATTTTCTTGTGGGGTGGGCATCTTGCCCGCCCAAAACAGGTAAGATGCCTATTTCATAAGGGTTTTATAATGTATCAATTTAGCCTGTAACAGGCAAGATGCCTGTTCCACAACAGTATTGAAAGTCTGAATTTATGGAATTAATTATTATTGCCAATGTTCAACAAAACTCATAAATTTATCTCTTATTTCAGTGGTTGTGCCCTATCCACTTTAGTATTATTTGCAGGCATTGCTCAAGCACAAGTAAAAGTTTCTCCTATAGTAATTGAAGCAGAAGCTAAGAAAGGACAAGCAAGGGGAATTGTCCAACTCACAAATACGGGAGATAAAGTTTATCGTGCCCGTGTTTATGCTCAACCTTTTACCTATACCCAGAATGGGTTTAAAACTGTAGAATCTAGCCCTAATGATTTAACACCCTATTTAATTTTTTCTCCCCGTGAATTAGTAATTCAACCAGGACAAACACGACAAATCAGGATGAATAGTCGCTTGCTTTCTAGTATGAAAGAGGGAGAATATCGAGCAGTAATTTTTACAGAAAGTCTCGATGAAATTAAACAACAAGAAGGGAAAACAGTATCTATCAAACCTCGCTTTGGTATTCCTGTTTATGTGCGTCATGGAAAAACATCTCCTAACCTAACGGTAAAAAGTGCTAGTTTCAATCCCCAACAAAAGAATATTCAACTTTTAGTAAGTAATAGTGGTAGTGCTTCTGCACGTCCCCAAGCAGAATGGACATTGAAACAGGGAGAAACACAAATCGGAACTGGAGAAGTCAATAATACCACGGTGATTGCAGAAGGAGAACGGTATATACTCATCCCATTTTCTAATGGAGATAAACAGGTATCTGCGGGTAATTATCAACTATCTGGAAATTTGATTTGGGGTGATAAAAACAAGAAATTACCCTTCCAGTTTGATGTGACTATCTCTCCAGAACAAGCTGCTGCTGCGAATAAACCAAAAGAACAACCAGGAAATAGAAATAGGTAGTTTTTAAAAATTTATATTTTGCAGTATTAATCAGCATATAAAAACCGAATTTATCAGCTAAGAGCTTGGTTTTCAAAGGTTAATATCCGCAAACAATCTGGTTTTTAAAATCAACAAAATTAGTCAGGGTACAGTATCCATAATTTCCCATTTTATAGTAGTAGGGGCACGGCATCCATAATCTCTCTGTTTATAGAGTAATTTTGTTGACGCCGTGCCCCTACATTGTTGACGCTTTAACTCTAATTACCTGTGTAATTACCCTGGGAAATAAATGATTATTTGCTGTTATTTGAATGAAAAAATATCTATTTAATTATTAATTTTATTTCAAAAAAATGAAATTAATAAACCTTTGTTTATACACGAAATGCGTAGATATCAATTAATCATTGAAAATGCTTATTATTTATCCCTATTTTGTCGTCACACCAGCAATTGAAATCGCAGAAATTCAACCCTGTAAACAGTATATATCTACATCTGCAGAAGAAACAAGTCCTGACAGCAAAAAATTTTCCTGTAATCGGGAAAAATCGCCAAATAATCAGGAAATTAAAAATACAGAAAGCTCTCCTACTCCATCTAATCAAAATAATACCGAAACAACAGATACAACAGCAAAAAAACAGAACCAAATCAAAATCAATTTACCATTCTTCCTGTAGGATTTAATCTAGATAAACGTAATGTTAATGAATCAATATTAGTCTGGGGGTTTGAAGATGGTAGTCAAGCAGTTAATTTTGATAATTCGTTGTTACCATTTGAGGATGTGACTCAAGCTTTAAAGATTACAGTTACTACTTTAAATAATGGCGAATTAGAATTACGTTCTCCTGGTTTAGTCAAACGGATAAACCCCAAAGAATTAAAAACTGACCCCGAATTAGGACAAGTCATATCTGTTGCTGATATTAAAAATGTTTTGGGAGTACCCACAGAATTTGATATTGTCAAATATGCTGTTGTTTTTAATCCTCCTTGGTTGGGAATGAAAAAACAAGGTAATCGTCAACAAGAACAACCAGTCATATTAGACAGATTACCAAAAGTTAACCCACCCATATTTAGTCTTTCCAATATTGGACAAAGCATCAACATTTCGGGAAATAACAACAGCACCACAACTCAAGGGGATTTAACCACTATTGGGACAATATTTGGTGGTAGTTGGTATGTGCGTACAAATCAACCCAAATTAACAGATAGAAGCACTTGGAATATCAGTGAAGCACAATATTTACGTCAAACAGATAATGCTGATTATGTAGTTGGTTCTCAACCCACATTTTGGCAAAGTCAAGGTAAAGGACAATATTGGGGTTTAACTACAGTGCAAAGATTTGGATATACTCCACCTGCAACATCTGGAAGCGGATTTAGTCCCACTCAACGGATGCAAAGTAATCAAATTGGACGCACTATTGCAGGGGAAGCTGCACTAGGAACTTTGGTACAATTGCTGCAAGGATTGGGGGATAATGTAGTTGCAGAAGTATTAGTTGATTCTTCCGGTGTTTATCGGTTTGAAAATATTCCCACTGGTGGAATTGGTGGAAGTAATAATTATCGCGTTCGTCTCTATCCCAATGGACAACTAACTGCAACACCAGAAATTAAAGAAGCTAATTTTTCCAGTTTACCAGGTCAATTAACAAAAGGAACATCAGTGTTAATTATTTCTAGTGGTTTTAGTAGAGAAAATTCTGGAAATTCTTTGATTGGTAACTTCACTGATTGGCGTGGTGGTGTTGGTTATAGAGTGGGTTTATCAGAAGAGTTAACAGTAGGAACTGGAGTTATTTATGATGAATCATTACTAGGTTTAGGAGAAATATTCTATCAACCTTCTGACTTTCCTTTATAGCTGGCATTTTCCGGTTTATTAGGAACATAAAAAGGCTTTCAATATAATGCTAATATTCGTTTTAACCCTTCCCCGAAGTTAAATTTTAGCTTTAATAGCGATGAACTTTCCCAACGGTTTCGCGCTAATTGGCAAACTTCCCGTAACCTAAGATTTAGAGTCAGTGGTGATACCCGTCAAAAGACTTTAGCTACTGGGATGAATATTTCCCATAATAAACGTAATTTCTCAGTTGTTGCTAGTGCGGGTATAGATACTAAAAATAACTGACGCTGGAGTTTAAATTCCCGTTTAAAAAAATTACAACTTAGCCTACAAAGAAATGAAATTTCTACTAATTCCCTAGTCAGCTATAATTTGTTTCGTAATAGTTCCATCGGAAATTCTCTCCATTTTGGGTATGAAACCCGTAATAATAATGGTGACAACGATAATTTAGCTACTCTCAGTTGGCGTTATCGTTCCCCACAAAAAACACGAGATGGTCGTAATTTGTGGGATTTTGATGTAGGTTATGGAATTGCTTCCCAAGGTAGTGCTTTTATTGCTTCTGCTTCCACTGCTTTCATTCCAGGGTTAAATTTACGTCTACGTTATCAGGGAGTTTCCGCAACTTCTAATAGTGATAATTTTCGCATTGAATTATCTCCTAGTTTTAGCTTACAACCACGACTAACTCTCGGCGATTCCCGTTACGAACGTTTTCGCAGTGAAGGGGGATTATTAATTCAGCCTTTCCTAGATAAAAATGGTAATGGAAAGTTAGATAAAAATGAAAAAATCCACACAGAAGATGCAGAATTATTATTAACAGTCAATAATAAACCTATTAAAAGTTTTGGTGTGGATACCAGTAAAACTAAAAGTGGAATATTAATTAAACTAACCCCTAATAATTATCGCGTAGATTTAGACCCCGCAGGCTATCCCATCGACTGGAAACCAACACAAACAGCTTATGCAGTAGAAGTTGCAGCTGGGGGTTATACACCCATACAAATACCATTTACCCCATCTTATACCGTTGCCGGAACCCTAACTAATGCTGAAGGAAAACCCATTGGTGGTGCAAGGGTTGAAGCTGTATTCAAAGATAAAAATAAAAAAATTGTCTCTGTTACCAATGGTGCAGGAATATTCTTTTTAGAAAACTTGCAACAAGGTACTTATAATTTGCTGATTAATGATAAAACAGCTAAACCAGAACAGATTACTATTGACGCTAATTCTGAACCAATGCAGGAAATTAATTTAAAACTGTAATACGGGCAAATACAGATTGATTTCTTTAGTTTGTCTAAAATTGTATCTTGGTTGGCAAATTCCCTTTCTAAGATAGAGGTAGTAACTAAAAAATACCTCTAAAGTAGTAATTGAGCTCATAACTAACCCCAAAGAGGATTTCAAATATGACTCAAGCACCTGAATCTTTAAATTTATCTATGAACGGCGTACCAGAGCGTAGTTTGGATCGTGACTGTACAACCTTATCTCGTCATGTTCTGCAACAACTCCAGAGTTTCGGTCCCCAAGCGCAAGATTTAAGTGCGCTCATGAATCGAATTGCTCTTGCGGGGAAATTAATTTCCCGTCGTCTTAGTCACGCAGGCTTAATGGAAGGGGTTCTGGGATTTACTGGGGAAGTAAATGTCCAGGGAGAATCCGTCAAAAAGATGGATGTTTATGCCAATGATGTATTTATCTCCGTTTTCAAGCAAAGTGGCTTAGTGTGTCGCTTAGCTTCCGAGGAAATGGAAAAACCTTACTACATTCCCGAAAACTGCCCCATTGGTCGTTATACTCTCCTTTATGACCCAATTGATGGTTCATCGAATACAGACATAAATCTCAGTTTAGGTTCTATCTTCTCAATTCGCCAACAAGAAGGAGAAGACCTCAATGGTGAAGCCAAAGATTTACTTGCAAACGGACGCAATCAAATCGCCGCTGGATACATCCTTTATGGTCCCAGCACTATGCTGGTCTATACTATAGGAAAAGGAGTTCATTCCTTTACCCTTGATCCTAGTTTAGGGGAGTTTATTCTCACAGAAGAGAATATGCGGATTCCTCAACACAGTCCAATTTACAGCGTCAACGAGGGAAATTTTTGGCAGTGGGATGAATCGATTCGCGAATATATCCGCTACGTACATCGCACGGAAGGCTACACATCCCGTTATAGCGGAGCAATGGTAAGTGATATCCACAGGATTTTGATTCAAGGTGGTGTATTTCTGTACCCTGGCACACTTTCCAAACCAGATGGTAAACTACGCTTGCTTTATGAAACAGCGCCCCTTGCCTTTTTGATTGAACAAGCAGGTGGTCGCGCTACCACAGGACATATGGAAATATTAGACGTAGTTCCCAAAAAACTGCATCAGCGCACCCCTTTAATTATTGGTAGCCCCAAAGATGTAGCCAAGGTGGAATCTTTTATTCAAAACGGTCACTAAAAAATGTTACCTCCTAAAAAACTTGCTGAATCAAAGTATGAATACTGTGAATTAGAGTTCTTGGTTAGCCACCATTATTTCCTGCTCTCGTGACCCCTGCCCCCGTGACCCCCAACATTGGGGGTATTTTGGGGGACTTTCAATAATCTTTCTCCCCCAGAATTGGGGATTGGGGGCAAAATCATAATAAGAGTCAGCAATGCCGGAAAAAGTGTAGCTTGCTTGTGGCTGTGCAAATATTGCCTAAAGTCTACGGCATAGCTGCCGTTACCGTCTAGCCTATTTATTGGCGTAGCTGCCCTGAAAGGGCTTGAAACTGTAAGCACATCTTTGGACAAAATTCCCTAAAGTTGACAATTTGGGTAATTAACCCAAAGTGTATTCGAGCATTTAAAGAATGGATTAAGGAGTTGCCGTGCTGCTTGGATTCAAAACACAATTGAAATTAAACAATCATCAGCGGACGCAGCTAGCTAGACATTGTGGCGTATCTAGACATGCTTGGAATTGGGGATTAGCCTTAACCAGGGAGATTC